>JAEXAJ010000064.1 GCA_023458215.1 Bacteroidota bacterium | reverse complement strand
CCGTGGACTTCGAAGGGCTCAGAATGCCCGCCGATGAATCGCTCACTGTAACACCCGTACTTATCAACGGGGACAATGAGCAAGAACTGCCTGCCGTACTCATCAACGGGGCGGAAAAGCAAAGGGTATATCAAAGGGAACAAGCATTCTCCAAGAGCAAGAAGCCCGCACCCATACCCGCGGTAGTCATAAGGAACGATGTGGAAACGTCCCGTTCCTTCCGCTATCAGGTGACAGTGCCCTACGAGCAGTGGATGAAGGAGGCCGTACTGATAATACGCTCTCAGGAATGTGCCTGCCACGGGAAGACAGGAAATATCTACGAGGACAAGATAGCAGATGGATTACATCTGCCAAAAGCACGCACCTCCGTATGGGATAATGGCACAAACAAAAGATACCTCTCTTGGGTGAACTTCATTGAACCCGCACCGGACAAAGACACCCTGCATACCCTCACAGGCTCCATCCCCTACTTTGAGCAAGACAAGCAAAAGAAGGAGGAAAAGCAACTGGGCGACCTATCCGAAGAAAAGCAGAACTTCGAGATATACTACCGATTGCGCGATGCCTTGCGAAGCGTTAGGCAAGAAGCCGGAACAGAACTGACTAAAGTGAAGATTACAGGTTTCGGCGCACCCGTAGGCAACCTGAAAAAGAATGAAACAAACGCACTGATACGTGCTTTGAAGCTCAAAGAGTATCTCCGGGAAAACCGTCTTACAGCGGGCGCACCCCTCGAAGTGACATGGATTCCCGAAGACTGGGATTCGATAGGGGCATTGGTCAAGCAAAGCGACATGATGCTGCGCGAAGCTACCCTCGACCTTATTAATAATGTGGACATCAGCAAAGGACGTGAACGCATGTTGATGAACCTGGCCGACGGAAAGCCCTACAAGTATCTGGCGGAAAAGATATTCCCCACAGTGATGCGTGTGGACTACCGGATAGAGTACACCCGAAAACCGCTGGACGCAGCCGAGAGCCTGAGGCTCTTCCGCACGGGAGCACAACGGGCCTTGCGGTTGAACGAGTTCTTTGCAGTGGCGGGCACTTATCCCAAAGGTTCTACCGAATACAATGACGTGCTGGATCTTGCCGCACGGTTGTTCCCCGACAGCCCCGAAGCCAATATCAATGCGGCGGCGGTGGCACTCACCAAAGGGGATACAGGGAGGGCACGCCAATACCTGGAACGTTTCTCCACCCTGCCGATGGCTTACAACAACATGGGTATCCTCTGCCTGCTCGAAGGAAACAGGGACAAAGCCGAAGTCTACCTGACCATGGCAGCAGCCGCGGGAGTGGAACAGGCGAAAACGGCCTTGCAGGAATTAAAGAGGTAATCATCCGTAATTGAACATTAAACATCAATCATTAAAAACGAATATACATGAAAACTGGAAACTACTTATGGGCGATGCTGGCAGCGGCAACCCTTTCACTCACCGCATGCGGAAGTGAAGAAAACGAGAATCAAGAACCACCGCAGAAGATGGAAGCAAGGCTGATGCTGACTCTCACAGGAACACCGACCGACACTAGAAGCACAGGTTCGACATTGCCTACAGAGGCCAATGAGAACACAGTAGGACGGGTAGCTGTAGCCATATTCAACAGCGATAAAAGCGTCAATATCATTCAAGAGTTCACTTCCACTTCCGGTATAAGCGTGAACTGCAACCCAGGAACCAACTGTACGGGAATTGTGGTGGCCAACGCACCGGCAAATCATTTTGCCGGAGTAACCACAAAAGACGCCTTTATAGCAAAGACCATAGACCTGACACAAACCGCTACGGCACTGCCCATGTCGGGAGATATAAAGTCAAGCACAAACACTACTTTCACCCTGACAGCCGGAACAACCTCTAATCTCACAGCGGAGCTGAGCCGCCTGGTGGCACGAGTAGCGATAAACAGTATCAAAACTGCTTTTGAGCCCGGAGGACAATATTCCGCCGCCACTTTCACGGCAAAGAAAATATTCCTGCACAACGCCAATACCAAATCGAATGTAGACCCGGGTACACCGGTAGTGTCAGTACCTATGAGCGGAAAAGTGGATGCCACGAATCCCGGTTTGCAAACCGCGCTTAATCAAGCAATCACAAGTGCCGCCCATACCACTCCTTATTGGTTCTACACCTTTGCCCATAATGCAACCACACCTACAAAACTCGTTATCTTCGGAAGTTTCGATCCGGACGGCGCTGGTGCTACCGCAGCAAAAGATGTGTATTATCCTGTAGTGGTGAACAAAATACAGCCGGGAACCATCATCAAGGAAGGCAGCACTAATGTAGGCACTGCCACCACAGGTAAAGGGGACGCCACCATCAGCCGTAATTCCACCTATACCATCACCGCCACCATCAAAGGCATAGGTGTGGATGATCCGGACAAGGATATCAACCCCGCAGTGCTGAACCTTACGGTAACGGTAGCCGATTGGGCGTTGAATATCACCCAGGACGTGACATTCAATTAACAGGTCCGGTATTACTATAGAAAACTAAATTCAGCATAGATATGTACCCTTTCAAGACACACGCCATACTTATATGCATACTTTCCGCCATCCTCTGCACTGCATGTGTACGTGAGGATACGGAAGGCTGCGTGCAGTACGCCCTGAACGTGCAGGCGGTGGATGCGGAAGGGAATGACCTCACCTCATCGGGAGTGTTGCAGAAGACAGATGTTTATCTATTCGATGAAAAAGGATTCGTGAGGATGGTGCCTGCGGGTACTTCCTCCGACTTCCTGTTCGGAGAAGACAAAAACGCAAGACTAACTCTTGTAGCATGGGGAAATCTCAAGGAAGATACGCTGATTACCACGGAGCTGACAAGAGGCACTTCCATGGAGGAAGCTAAAGTACAGCTACGCAGGTATGCCGAAGGAACGCATATTCCTGTAACAGACCTGTTCTACAGTTGCAAGGAACTGAGCCGACCGCAAACCCGCAGCATGCAGGAGGAAACTCTTACACTTATAATGGAACGTATGGCGGCATGTGTCAGCATCCGTACCCGCTACCTTGCAGAACGCTATCCATATATGGGTGAGCCTTATCACTTCATCGTGCGTGGCACGGGTACGGAGATTGATTTCACAGGTAATGTAGCCGGAGAGGAAACGGGCTACGAACCCGCATCAACTACCAGCGATCAAGGCGATGTATATGCGCCATCTTTCCATGTCTTCCCAATGCTGGAAAACGGACGGATCGAAATAGACCTCTACCGGAAAGAAGAAAAAATATACACTATTACCGAGGATAACAATTTCCAGCCTCTGAAAGTGACGGTAGGAAAGCAGACGAATATCGATATAGACTTTCGGTATGCGGAAATAAAGGTATTCATTACGGTGACCCCATGGGGAGAAGTGTGGCAAGACACAGAAATGTAGCCTGCTAGTAATAAGCAGTAATTGATTAATTAATAATGATAAAGTTGTTTGAATACAAGATATATATCGATAAGAACGAACCTGTGCCACTTTGTTGGAAAGTGTTCTCCCTATTGTGTATGACATTCATGATGTTAGTTATGATGGCATTGTGTGTTTCTTGCCAACCGGACGACATAAGAAATGAAGAAACAGTAGGATCCCCTGCCGTAATTCGATTAAAAGTGGCAGGACAAGAGCAAGTGGATGCTGCTACAAGGGCAGTCAATGAGGATGCTATCAATAATCTGCATATATTGATTTATAATAGTAAAGGCGAATTGATAGGGCAGCAATACTCTACGAGTAATACAATAAGTGTTAACACATACAGTGCCACAAGTTGTACTATTTATGCCATAGCCAATACAGGAAAGTCTGATTTATTTAAGGGATATCACTCTGAAAATACGTTGAAAGCAATGCTTTATACCATCAATACATGGAGCGAAGCGGCAACACCTTTAATTATGGTAGGCGTTAAGGGCGGAGTAACGATTTCTGCAGGAACACAAACCTTGTCGGGAGGGATAACCGTAACCAGAATGGTAGCAAAAGTAACGCTGGACATTGGAGTTAAATTGGGAAGTGGAATAACTATAACAGGCTACAAAATTTGCAAATTACCTTCGAAATCATCTTACATACCCAATACTACAGATGCAACTAACTCATCTTGGCTTGAAAGCGGCATTCAAGATGCAGGTAATGTTACGACTACCAAGATTGTATTTTATATGTTTGAAAACCGTCGCGGAACGATTAGTAGTATCACCCAGCAAAAAGATAAAAATGCTAACAACGCACCCGCTAATGCGACACATGTTATAATTAGTGGAAATTTACAAGGTATAGCAGCAAACTGGACAGTCTATTTGGGAGAAAATAATACAACAGATTTTAATATTAAGAGAAATTGCAGTTATACATATAAGATTGTTTTGGAGGCGGGCAAAGCCGATTCAAGAGTAAGTTTAGAGTCAACCGGAGTTTCTGATTTAAGCAGCAGTGGCAATGCTAATTGTTATTTAGCATCTAAAGATAATCAATGGTATAGTATAACCGGCACGATACGTGGAAATGGAAATACACAGGATTATGCCAATGAACAGTATCCTGGAGTCAGCATGATGCCCTCTATAATATCCGGGGCAACACGTGCTGTAGATATTCCTATATCTGCTGTAAAAGATGCTATAGTGGTATGGGAAACAAGCATAGGCCTTATTGGTTGGGTGATATGGGATTGCAATACCGGAACTGTGAAATTTAAAACGGGCACGAATAAAGGAAATGCAGTAATTGCCGTAAGGGACTCTAGTGGCAAAATCCTATGGAGTTGGCATATCTGGCGCACGGATGAAGTAGATTTAGCAACTCTGAATAGCAACCATACTATGAGTATCATAACTAATACTGCACGAACGTGGTACACTAATTTACCGAGCATAGGTGTATCTGCGGGAAGACAACGATCAATAGTAATGACACGATGCAGCCTAGGCTCACAATTAAATTCAGGCAAAAGCTACTTAACGCCCGATGGAAATATAGGTATTTACAATATGCAATTTCAATACGGAAGAAAAGATCCCTTTCCCGGAAGCAATAGTTATACAGCTGCAAGTGAATCAACTATTTATGGTTATGGTTCATCAGCAGCCTATCAAACATCCGGCTTTACTATTGGCAAAGAAAAAGTAGAGGGTAGTTCTTCATTGGGGGCTACTACCCAAGAACTTTTAAATTATACTATTAATCATCCTGAACGCTTTATATATTTTGACGGTGTGTCAACTAACTGGATTTACAATGCAACTGTCGGCTCCAATCCTTGGAAAATATCGAATTGTTTATGGGGAGACAATAATAAAACATCGGGAGGAAACAATTCAGGTTTTTTGGATCCTCTACCTTGGGGAGTGACAGGAGAAACAGGGAAAAAGACTATTTATGACCCTTGTCCGGCGGGATGGCGAATTTCACCTACTGATAGTTGGACCGGATTGGCAGATAATGGAAGTGATAGATGGCTGGCAGTAGATGCAAACATGTCTATTACCCGAATGCTTAATGGAGTAATCTTCGATTTCAAGACCTGCCCGGAGAAAACATTCTGTCCATTGCCTGGATATCGTGCATCAAGCAGTGGAGTTTTAACTTCCGTAGGTGAACAATATTCAATGTGGTGGTCTTCGCCTTCCAGTCAGGACCTGGATAATGCTAGTTATTTCTATCATCATACACCATCGTCGTGTACACATCTTGCAAGTGATTATTGTAGAGCACATGGTTTCACGGTACGTTGTGTTAAGGAATAAGGCATTTAGTAGCTTTGCTTGTCTTGATTTTTAATCCGTGACACCGTCCCGACGGATATGTCATCCGTCGGTTTGAGCATCAGGATTTTTAATCCGCTACTCCGAAACTCATAAAACCAGAAATAGCATATAGCCTCTGATAATGAAACCCCGGAGTAACAAGGAACTATTATTTTGTTCCTTGACAATAACTTCGGCTTATCAGCATGAGATGTAAATGTGAATCTCCATCTCATACATTTTTGTTTGTTTGCAAGCCTCTTTCCCTAGCGTGGGATAGAGGCTCTTTTTGTTCTCCACAGCCCGAACAAAGTCGAATGTCCTAATCCGGGTACAAAAACATCACTCTTCGACATACTGAAAACGAAATTATTGATTATCTTTGACCTATTAAATGAAGTGATATATGGAAATATTACGAAAACTCCCGATAGGGATACAGACTTTCGAGAAACTGAGAGAAGAAAACTATCTATATGTAGATAAGACTGAAATAGTTTGGAAGCTCGCTTCCACCTCTACGCCCTATTTCCTCAGCCGTCCCCGCCGTTTTGGTAAAAGCCTGCTGCTTTCTACTTTCGAGGCTTACTTCGAAGGAAAGAAAGAACTGTTCACAGGCCTTGCCATCGAAAAGTTGGAACAAGAATGGAAGAAGTATCCTGTGCTGCATATAGACCTCAACGCCAAAAAGTACACCACTCCGGGTGATTTGATAGCTATGCTCAATCAATCGCTGGAGAAATGGGAAGCCCTGTATGGTGATGAAAAGAAAGACCGCAGTCCGGAAGAACGTTTTGCCTACATAATAGAATGTGCCAGTCGACAAGCCGGTTGTGGTGTAGTGGTACTGGTGGATGAATACGACAAACCTCTGCTACAAGCCCTCGACAACGATGACTTGCTGGAAGATTATCGCAAAACTCTGAAAGCTTTCTACGGCGTATTGAAGAGTGCCGACCGATATTTGCGTTTCGCCTTCCTCACAGGTGTGACGAAATTCTCGCAAGTAAGTGTGTTCAGCGACTTGAACCAGTTGAACGACATTAGCATGAATTACTATTATTCTGCAATATGCGGCATTACAAAAAAAGAATTAAGAGCAAATTTTATACCGGAAATAGAACAGTTCGCAGAAATAAACAAACTGACTTTTGACGAAACGGTAAATGAACTGACCCGTAATTATGACGGTTATCATTTTCATCCAAAAGGAGAAGGAATGTTCAATCCGTTCAGTGTATTGAACGCATTTAGCAGTATGGAGTTAGGTAGTTACTGGTTCCAAACAGGTACGCCCACTTTCTTGGTGCAGATGTTACAAAACTCTGATTACGACCTGCGTACCCTGCTTGACGGCGTAGAAGCTCCTGCATCTATGTTCACCGAGTATCGTGTAGACTCTAATAATCCTATTCCGCTGATTTATCAAAGTGGATACTTGACGATAAAGGATTACGACCCGCGTTTTGGTAACTACCTGCTAAAGTTTCCCAACGATGAGGTACGTTATGGCTTTATCAATTTTTTGGTGCCCTTTTACACCCCAATGACAAATAATGACCAAGGTTTTTACATCGGCAAGTTTGTCAGCGAATTGGAAAGTGGTGATTATGACGCCTTCCTAACCCGCCTGCAAGCCTTCTTCGCCGACTTCCCCTACGAACTGAACGACAAGACCGAACGCCACTATCAAGTAGTGTTCTATCTAGTCTTCAAACTCATGGGGCAATTCACGAGTGCCGAAGTGCGCACAGCCAAAGGGCGTGCTGATGCCGTAGTAAAAACTCCGAAGTACATCTATGTCTTTGAATTCAAACTGCACGACTCAGCAGAAGCTGCCTTGAAGCAGATTGATGACAAAGGGTACCTCATACCTTACCAAACCGACGGGCGAGAGATTATAAAAGTGGGGGTAGAATTCAGTCAGGAAGAAAGGAATATCAGCAAATGGGTAGCAGAATAATAACCTGCTATCATCTCTCTTAGATACTAGACAAGCAGGATAACCGAGCAATATGCTTCTTCAAATGACACCAGCATTGAAAGAAAGTACTAAGCAAATACCTCAAAATCCAACGTACCTTGCTCTGTACCGTTCACAATAAGCGTAATGGAATGGATGCCGGGATAATGTTTTCTTGTACTTGCCGCTGCAAAGGAATGTTTCTTTGTGTAAGACTTAATTTCATTTTCTTTTAAAGAAATCTCGGATATTTGAAATATTTTACGATTTCGCTTACCGTTTGCTTTCACATAATCAATGCCATATTCCAACCGTACTTTGGTTGCTTTTGTTGCCTTAATCTTAAAGGAAAAGGTTATATTCTCTCCAATGGTAACAGACGCAGCATTCAGCACTAAACCGTCAACTTTCACACAATCAGCATCTGCAAGTCCAAAGATGCCCAGTACCTCTTTATTGCCTTTTTTAAGCAATGTCCTACACCCATGCTTTACAATCCAATCAGTATGCTCGTTTTTACCATACCAATCCTTTGCAATCTTTGCAACCAAATCGGGATGTGTTTTGGATATATCGTTTAGGTTGTTAGCCACACTTTTACGGACATATAGTGACGGATCGGCTTTCAGTTGATCTAAAATATCAAGAACTGGTGTCGGGTCTTTTTTGAAACTGGTCAATGCTTGTCCCCATGGCAATTGAGGGCGGCATCCCTCGCTGGCAAGCCGTCGGACATGTTCATTGTCATGTCTGGCCCAAATAGCCATTTGCGACATCATACGTTCTTCATGCTTTATGATAAACGGCCTCACGGCAAACTCAGAAGATGAGGATGGGGTATATCTTTCTAACGCGGCTATTGACAAATCCCAATGACATTCCTCCTGTCCATAGACTTCAACAAAATCAGGAAAGAACATCAAAGTAAAGTCATTAAACCCTACAGGATAGTTCGCAATGACCTTATCAATGATACCAAGTGCTTGTACGTAACCGACAGGTAAATACTTTCTTAAATTTATAGCAATCTGCCGCATACGGGCTTTCAGCTCTAATCCGTCCCAAACTTCATCCATAATGTCGTTGACGAAATCATTAACTTGAAATGAATGATACACAGCCTTAATGCTCGAAGCCAACGCTTGAAGTGATTCGTAATTATACTTGTTTTTTAATAATTCCGGCATAAGCTTCTAGTTTTACAAACCACATATTTTTACTATTCTTCTACAACCCAACGCTCAATGTTACGCGTCTGTGAGCTAAAGTTGATGCCTATCTTGAAGAGTTGACGCCCACCAAGTTCAAAAGGCAGGGAGTAATACTTCTCATTGATTTGTTGCAAAGCCGCTTCTGCCGTACCATCCAACTTAAACTCCATGATGTAGGCAAATTTATCTGTTTGCAATACCAAATCTATCCTGCCATGTGAGGTATGATATTCTACTTTTACATAAAAACCCATCAGCTTGAAGACGATAAAAAGTACATTCTGATAATGTAGCTCCAAATCACGAATTAATTCATAAGGAGTGTCGGCAAAGAAGCTTTGCAGACGGTGGAAGAAGGAGTTATAATCACCCTTACGAACTTCACTAACAAACTTCTGAATCTCGAATGGAGCTTCTACTTTATTTGTATTAGCATAGAAAGGTAGCAAAAAACGCACAAATCCTTCTTCTACCTCGCGATTCGGAAAGCCCAGACTGTAAATGCCAAACTCATCGTCATACGCTTTAATCGTCAGATACCCACTTTGGTAAATTACAGGAATAGGATTGGTAGATTCGGAATCAATACTGTTCAGTACTTGTGCATCGGTCTCTTCGGATGCCAGACGCTCCAAATCGTAATGATGCTTCTTCAGTAATTTCACCAGATAGGTAGGCGTACCCGTTTCAAACCAATAGCTGCCGAACTCTTTACGATCGAAGGCATTAAGCAGGCTGAATGGATTGTAAATGCCGATAGAGTTGTGCGTAAAATGATAACCGTCGTAATATTCCCTCAGTTTATCACAGAACTTGTCGTATGTCATGCCCTGCGCTTCGGCAAACTCATGAAGCTCTGTTTCGAGGTTTTCATGCAGTTCCTTATCGCTGATACCGCAGATATCGATATACCTGTTCCACATCGAAAGGTCGTTCAAGTTATTCAGGTCACTGAACACACTCACTTTACCAAACTTAGTAACACCGGTCAATATGGCAAACTTTATATAACCGTCCCTACTTTTCAATGCGCCATAGAACGGTTTCAATGTATCACGGAAGTTCTTCTGCAACTCCTCATTACCGATAGCCTGAAGCATAGGTTTGTCATATTCATCTACAAGAATGGCAACGCGCTGACCGGTCTTTTCACAAGCGCGCTGAATAATTCCTGCGAAACGCAATGAGAATGATGTTTCGGACGGACGAGCGCCATACAACTCTTCCCATTGCGTCAAATGATTATTCAAGATATTATTCAGACTCTCAGGAGTATCATACTTCTCTATATTCAAATCCAAATGCAGAATAGGATACTGTATCCAGTCCTTTTCCAACTTTTCCATTGCCAACCCTTCAAAGAGTTCCTTCTTCCCCTGAAAATAAGCTTCAAGAGTAGAAATAAGCAAACTCTTGCCAAAACGGCGCGGACGGCTCAGAAAGTAATAACTACCACTCTTGACCAATTGATAGATCAAGGCAGTTTTATCAACATAGAAATATCCGTCTTTACGAATCTTCTCAAAGTTCTGTATTCCAATGGGATAAATATTATTACTCATACTCGATGCAATGTTAAGATAACAATAGAGCAAAGATAAAGTTAATTTCTAAATATTCCCTGAAATAATAAATGTATTTTCGATATCGCTAATTCAGCAATCCCGGATTAGCTTCAGTCGCATCTTTGGGAATGGGCAGTGTATAACGGGCATCATTCTCTTCGAGCACATACGTCTTGCCACCAAGCACTTTCTCTAATCGCGGGCGGGTAGTGCGGCGAAGGTCGAACCAACGGTGACCTTCGAATGCCAATTCACGGGCACGCTCGTTGAGGATTTCGCTGATTAATGCCTCTTTGCTCATGGCATTGACGGCGGCAGCTTTCGTTGCGTATGCCTCCGGTGTATAACGCTTTGCCATCAGATTCAGCAAGTGCGTGCGTGCTTCGGGCAAGAGGTCGGACTGCGCGGCAGCCTCGGCAGCATTCAGATAAAGTTCGCCTGTACGGAAAGTACAGAGATAGTTGTTATTGCCACCTTTCTGGCTCTTACGGAAACCGTTGGCATCGGACTTGGCAAAATACTTGTCGGGACGAAGGTCGCCTTCTGTGTATAGAGCCAGGAAGGAAGGTGGTGCCAATGATACGTTATTAACCGAACGGTCTAAAGGCATTTCGAGTGCAGTGATATTCTCTACCGACTGGAAGAAGTTAGGCAGGTTGGCAGAGGCATCGTTCAAGTCCTCAAGCGTAGACTTCTTGGCAAGCGCTGCTTCGGAAGCGGTCAGTGCATCCTGCCACTCACCTTTGTAAAGGGATAGACGGGATTGGAATGCGTCCACCGAGGCGGTATTAAAGCGGTAGGAATATGCCGTTTCCCACTCGGAAGTAGTAATCAGTTTGCGAGCTTCATCGAGATCGAGCTGTATGGAAGTGTAGACTTCAAATACAGTGTTACGCTTCAAAAGCTTTTCCAAATCGGTGTCTAACTTCAAGGGGATGGACTTGGTTTCAAACGCACCGGGCTTGGTATAGGGCTGACCGTAAAGATTGACCAGCAAGAAGTGCATGTATGCACGCAACAGATAGGCTTCGCCCACCAACTGATTGATGTCGGCCTGACTACCGTCTTTTATATCATCCTTATTCTCGATGATTTGCGTGGCGATAAAGAGGATGTTGTAATATCTCGCCCAACCAAATGGCATGGTATTTTCGTTGGCTTCCAAATCATTCCAGCGTTCTATATCCATATAGCTTTTCTGATCGTATTCGTCGTCATGCACCTGCATTTCATCGGAACGAAAACAGACCATACCCCGATCTTTCAAACCGCTTGCACTCTTATAGGAGCGGGCAATCAATGCCCTGTATTCAGCCAGTGAGTTGGGAATGACACTACCGGTAGGCTGAATATCGAGGTAGTTGTCGCAGGCTGTAAGCAGAAGCATACAGCTTAGTATCATCAGACTTAGTATTCTTTTCATTGTCTCTCGTTTTTAGAAGTTCAAACTTAAACTGAATATCACGGACTTGGGTACGGGAGCCGCGTATGGATTACCCATTGACTCAGGGTCCAAATAGTTATCGTATCCCGAACCGAATACACACAGATTGCGTCCTTCGATAGATACAGTGGCTCCATTCATGCCCAGACGCTTGGTAAGCACTTCGGGAATGCGATAACCCAAGCGCAGGTTTTGCAGACGCACGTAGTTGAGCTTCTTCACCCAAATGTCGAGGTCGCGCCAAATGGACTTCGTCATATACCAAGAGTATTCTTCAAATTCAGGAGAAGAAGTTGTCTTGATGGCCGGTAATGTGGCATCGGGATTCTGAGGTGTCCAGATATTCAGAATATCACGATTGTAGTTCTTGCCATAATCGGGCTGGATTAGTTCGTATGTGGGTCGGGTGCGCACGTGTCCGCCCATGGTAAGGGAGAAGTTTGCGCTCAATTCCCAGTTCTTGTAGGTGAAGGTATTGATAAAACCACCTGTATAAGGAGCATCGCTAGTACCTACATAAGAGTAAAAGGTTCTCTCTTCGGCAGGTGTCACATCGGATGAAGAGAAACCGATCCCCCACTCGTCCACCAAGCGGTAGAGTTCTTTCAAGGTCACTTTCTCGCCTTGGGGATTGTAAAACATCATGTTTCCGGTTTCTTTATTCACTCCGGCAGTCTTCAACGCAAAGAGAGCACCTGCGGGATAGCCTTCGCGTCCGGGAGTGGTCTGGTATTCGGGGACGTTCTCACGCAACACTTTATTGCCGTTATAGGCAAAGTTGAAGGTGGTGTACCAAGAGAAGTTCTTGGTGGTGATATTACGGGTGGTAAGGGCTATTTCCACACCTTTGTTCTCCATGCTCGCCCAGTTTACGGTCATCGAGGTGAATCCGGTTTCGAGGGGAAGCATGTGCAGGCCGATCAGGTCGGTACCTTTGCGATAGTAATAATCTACGCTCAGGTTGATGGCAGAGTTGAATATAGAGAAGTCAAAACCGGTATTTACCGATTGCGTCTTTTCCCAACGCAGCTTTTTATTAGGAGCTGAGTTGATATCAATCATATCTTCAAAATATCCCGGAAGGATGCTTTCTACCTTATAGGTGCCCAAGAGGAAAGGTGACGTGTTCTTGTCAATGTTGCCTTGCAAACCGTAAGAGGCACGGAACACCAAGTTGTCTATCCACTTGGCTTGTTGCATGAACGGTTCTTCGGACAAACGCCAAAGTGCGCTGACTGAATAGAGGGGCAAATAGCGGTACTTCTTGTCCACGCCGAAGAGGTCGGAACCGTCGAAACGGATACTGCCGCCTATCGTATAGCGGTTGAGCAGCGAGTAAGAGGCGGTGGAGAAGAAAGACACATAGGCATTCTCCTTATACGTAGTAGCGTGCAAGGGCCATGTATTGGCATAACTCTCGTTGGGGAAGATAACCGGTTTGGTGGTGAGCGTCTTGCGGTCAAAGCCATATCCGGCGGAGAAGAGTGTTTCGTACCAGGTCTTGCGCAACTCGGTACCTGCCATTACTTCCAGCTCGTGGATGTCTTTGAAGCTATCACGATATTCACCCATGGCTTTCCAGGTGATCTGCGAGTTACTGTTCTCGTAGGTCTTCTGCATGCCGCCTACCGGCAGGAAGTACTTTTTCACGCCGCCTGTGGTATATTCGCTCATCTTGTAGTAGCTGCGCATGGTGTAGCTGTCCCAGTCGGCAATCTCCTCTTTGGAGGTCTTGTCCATCTGGTAGCCGAACTGGGAGGTGAGCTTCAGTTTGTCGTTGAAGCGCAACTCGGCGTCAAAGATGGATGAGAAGGAGTTGACAATGCTTTCGTTGGTAGTATTGTTACGCTCCTCCATGATGTTGAAACCGAGGTCGGTATTGGTATTGTTCTGGATGTCGTAATCGTAATTGTAGTTTCCATTCTTATCGTACAACTCAAAGTAAGGATTAGCCAAACGAGAATAGTACATCGGGTTGGCCATACCATATTTATCCGTCAGGTAAGAGGTGTTCTTACGACGGTTGGCAAACAAGGATACGCCAAACTTCAGCATGCGGTTCACCTTATAAGAAGTCTTGCCCACGAGGTTGAAGCGATCCATGCCTACGCCTTCTACGTTACCGTTTTCTTTGGAGTAGCCGAAGGAGGTGTAGTAGGTCGCTTTCTCTGTACCGCCCGAAAGGTTCAGGTTGTATTCCTGATTGAATGCATCCCGGAACAGGACGTCGCTCCAATCGGTGTTGAGAGTCTTCAGGCGATTGATGTCGGCTTGCGCTCCGGAGCTCAAGGCATCCCATCCTCCATTTTGGAAAGCGTTCACTTCCTTGTATTTGGAAAGGATATTGTAGACACCGCCCTTAGTGTTCTCCGATGAGTAGTTATTGCGAATCATATCCAACTCCAAATCCACCTTTTCGCCGGAGTTCAGCAGATTCAGGCGTTTTGTGCTCAGGGTAGGTGTATAGGTGAAACGGGAAGAGAAGTTGATAACGGGCTTGCCTGCTTTTCCTTTCTTCGTGGTAATCACGATAACGCCGTTGGCGGCGCGCGCACCGTAGATGGCAGTGGCTGCGGCATCTTTCAATACGGTGATGTTTTCGATATCGGCAGGATTGAGCCCGGCGATAGAGGACTGACGCAAATTGTCAATGTCATTGATTTCTCCGCCGGTAGGGATATCTGTTCCTTCCAACGGAATACCGTCCAATACCCACAGAGGGTCTTGCGTACCGTTCATCGAAGCCGTACCACGAATACGTATCCTCGCCGCAGCGCCCGGCGCACCCGAAGGAGTGCTGACGGAAAGACCCGCTACTTGTCCCGCCAACGCTTGGTCGATGCTTTTCACCGCACCAATAGTTTCGTCGGAGATATCGAGCTTCGATACGGCTGCCGTCAGTTTACGGCGTTCCACCGTCTGATATCCTGTCACGACCACAGCGTCCAGCATTTGCGAAGATATATGAAGGGTGATTTCGTACTGATCCTTACCCGGCAGGAGTTTCAATTCCCGCACTTCATAGCCCACGTAACTGCAAAAGAGACGGGTTACTCCCGAGGGGACTGAAATAGAGAACTTGCCTTCTACATCGGTGATGACACCAATGGTAGATTGAGTGCTTCCCGCCTTTATCTGGTCTTCCGTCGTGATGTAAACGGATGCCCCGATAAGTGGAAGATTGTCCTCTGAAGATATTACTACGCCCTGCACTTTCCTGTCTGCCGCAAAAGCGGAAGACAAAGCGCCCAAGAGGCATAGCAAAACGATTAATAAGCGTTTTTCCATGCTTTACAATAAATAAAATTAATACTCTAAAGAAAACTTAAATAAGTTATGAGTTATGAGTTATAAGTTATTTGTTTATATGGTTATGTCATAGTGCCGAAAGGAGAAACACAAGCAAATAACTTATAACTTACAACTCATAACTTTTAGCGGTTCCACCGCTAAATCAAATTCCTAATCCTGTATTGATACGTAATATCAAATCTTTATAATGATATTTAGTAGCTATATCCGATGTTCCCATGCGGCTCTGCAATAATTCTTTTATGCGAAGCAGCTCACCGCGTTTCACTGAGATGGCATCCGATACGCGATTGATCTGCGAACCATAGAAATTCACCGAACGCGGTGCGCCCATACGGTCGGCACTGTACAGTTTATGAGCATGCTCGTCGCAACTGCACAAAGGTGTTTGGTTATCGAGCAGGAAATGGTTATCCATCAGCTTCTTGTTGATCTTAACAGCTTCGCTTTCGGCAGCGGCGGTAATCAACGCATCCACAAAGTTTTTCTGCAAGGCGCGGGTCATGACATCGGGCAATGCGCCACGTTCGGTAGTGGCGAAAATGCTGCGGTGCAGGCCGTCCATGAGATCGACCACGGTGAAAGCGTTCTTTCCGTTTACCGATTCGTTTTCGAGCATACGCATCAGGCGGGTGTTGCCCAGCAAGTCCCAAAGGATGTACGACTGTGCATTCTTCAATACTTGCGTAGGCGCATTCTCCACTACTCCCAGCGGAGTATTGCGCAACAGGTAAGTGTACTCCCCTACTTCGGTGTCGAACAACCACTTCGGATACGTCAACACTTCATCCAACAGGAACTTCAAGGCAGCCTGCTGCTTCTCTTTCTCGACAAAGGTGTAGGTTTTCTGTCCGTCGCCTACCGTAGTGTTCTCCAGGTAGATGCCGCCGATATTGGCAAGCACATGATAGAGGTAATTGTTCCACTGATTGATTACGGCGTAATACAGGCGGGAAGCTTCCTCGTAAGTCTGTCCTTTTTCTCCCGTGGTAGTCCATTGGATAATCTGCGGGATGATGCGCTTCAGGTTTTCGATGCCCAGCAAAGAAGATTTGATCCCGTCATCGCCCAAGTCCTCGTTTTGCGCGCGGGGGTCTACGGCATCGCGCACGTCTTGCGCTTCACTGTATTTATACAAGCGGTCGGTATGGCGATCCAAATAGTCAATCAGCAAATCTCTCTCTGCCTCCGGTGTTTCCTTGCCATACCAGCGGTAACCGTATTCAATGGCAAACATATCATAAGGACCGATATGCGGAGAAAGCACCGTCACCCCGTCACCGGGTTGGGCGATGTAATTGAATCGGGCATAGTCCATGATAGAGGAGGAAGTGCTGTTCATGCGATCCGTAAACTCTTTGGAGCGCAAGGAGTCGGTGGGGAAAGCCCACGAACCCATCATGTTATGACGCAAGCCCAGTGAATGCCCCACTTCGTGACAAGCCACAAAACGCATGGCATCTCCCATCAATTCGTCCGGCAACTTCACGCCACGGGCTTCGGGACGAACCACGCCGGTCTGCACCGTAATCCACTCCTGAAGCATGCCCAGCACATTGTGCCACCACATAATGTCGGCTTCCAGTATTTCACCCGAACGGGGGTCGAGAATGGAAGGTCCCATCGCATTAGCCTTCGTAGAGGCGGCGTAGGTCAAGACGGAATAGTTCACATCGTCTTTATCTACATTCATGCTATCGGTCAGTTCGATGGCACGAATCGCATTCTTAAATCCGGCACGTTCAAAAGCCGTTTGCCAGTCCTCGATACCTTGTTTGATATACTTTCTCCAACGATGGGGAGTAGAGTTTTCTATATAAAACACAATCGGACGCGCAGGTTCCACCAGCTCACCACGAAGATAACGCTCCCGGTCTTCCGGTTTGGGTTCGAGACGCCAACGGGTAATGAACTGTTTCTTGTCCACACGTTGCTGTCCGTCGGTATAGTTTAATAAAGGATTGGTGAAATATCCTACACGCGGATTGTCCAGTCGTCCCATCATAGGTTGCTCTGGCAGTAAGAGCAACGAGGAGCTGACCTCTACCGTTACATAGACGCTTGTTGTACCTTCGGTCACTTTGGTTGTCAGTTCGGAGGTCGCCACTACATTATTCTCAAAGGCTTTGATGGAGAGTATGCGTGACAAGTTCTTAATGGCGGACGTGCCCAGGTTGATATTCGTGAACACATTATTAATACTGGTTTCCGTACCATCGTAAATATCGTTCACCTTGACCAGTACTGTGGTAGAGTCTTTACTGAATGCTTCGATCTTGAAGCCCGCTATTAAAGGTGAGATATAATTATCGAGTACCGATTGACGGATGGCATCCGTATCCGGTGACAAGGGTAAAGCACGACTCTGGCGGATCATCAGTTTACCGGCGGCTTTATCCAACTCAAAACGTACCATTTGGTTCTCGTAGTTCGTACCACGGTTTACTCCGGCTTCGTTCAGTTCGGCAGGCACACGTTGCAGCTTGTTTACTACCAGCATATCGCGTCCCAGCAGCTTCACCGGAACTTCGAAATAATAATCATTCTTCTTTTGGTAAACATTGAACATGCCCTTGCGGACGATAGCGCCATCACCTGTCAACTTCTCATATTCATTCTTTGATTGAACAGTGTCTTTGGTTTCACTCTTCTTTTTCTTTTGGAACCATCCCGGAGCTTCGGGAGAAGCAAATACCGGTTGCGCTGCATACGATAATACAGTAGGTTCGCACATCAAAATACCTGTTGCTGCCACGACTGGCAGTAGCGTTTTTAAATTCATCAATACAAAGTCTGTCTTTAGTACAAAATTAGTTCGTTAAGTCTCCCTCTTTCACTTCTCATAGAATGAAAAGAAGTGCAAAGATAATGAAAGTATCTTTTAAAAACTGCAAAACAAAATGCATTTATGTTGTTTCTGCAAACAAAATGATTGCTAAAGTGTATATTGAGGTTTCATTTATCTTTTCTTCAGGTTTGGCAGGAACCAAGCGACCAATCCCAGCAATGGCATAAATGCACATACATTATATACGGTTTCTATGCCGAAATGATCAGCCATATTACCCAATACCGCCGAAGCTATACCCGCAATACCGAATGCAAAACCGAAGAACAATCCCGAAATAAGCCCCAACTTATCGGGCAATAACTCTTGCGCATACAACAGAATAGCCGGAAAAGCGGACGAAAGCATAAAACCTACACAGAAGCTCAGCACCACCGTCCAAAAGAGTCCCACGTGTGGCATCAGCATACTGAAAGGAGCCGTTCCGAGAATAGAAATCCATATAACGAATTTACGTCCGACTTTATCTCCTATCGGCCCTCCCGTCAATGTACCCGCAGCAGTAGCTACCAAAAAGATAAACAGGTATATTTGCGATTGTTGAACGGTGACACCAAATTTATGAATAAGATAGAAGGTATAGTAGCTCGTCAAACTAGCCATATAAATGTATTTGGAGAAGATAAGCACTAAAAGCACTCCCACTGCAAAAGCCGTCATTTTTGCAGAGAGCGGACGTTTAGTTTGCACTTTGGCAAGCATCGGACGCTTCTTTAGGTGATTCAGATAGGAACGGTACCACCGGCAAATGGGCATCATCACCCAAATAGCAATCAAAGCTAGTACAGCAAACCAAGCAACATATTGTCTGCCAAACGGCGCTACCAGCAATGCCACCAGCAGCGGTCCCAGCGAACCGCCCAAGTTCCCACCCACCTGAAAAAGCGATTGTGCCAATCCTCTTTTACCACCCGAAGCCAGGAATGTGATGCGCGAAGCTTCCGGGTGCAGCACCGAAGAACCAATGCCCACTATAAACACTGATCCCATCAGCCAATAGAGATTAGTTGAAAAAGCAAGGCTCACGATACCTACCAATGAAAATGTCATCCCGATAGGTAATGACCAAGCAATAGGGCGTTTGTCGAAAATCAATCCCGTAATTGGCTGAAATACCGAAGCAGACATCTGATACACCAACGTAATCAAACCAATCTGTGCAAAACTCAATGACAAATCTGTTTTCAACAAAGGATATACAGCCGTAATAACAGACTGCAACAAGTCATTCAAACAGTGGGAAACACTTAATGCAATCAAGATAGGATAAGCTATTTTACGAACAGGTGATGTTTGAGTTTGTACCATAATCTACGTATCGTTTTTGAAAATCGGGTGCAAAGGTATGCAAAGATCAGCGAAAAC
>JAEXAJ010000063.1 GCA_023458215.1 Bacteroidota bacterium | reverse complement strand
CACCGAAGCAAGCAGAGAATGTCGGAGTCGGTTCAGTGATACCACGTTCTGTACCAGCCAACTTAGCAGTAAAGCCAGACAAGAAGTAGTACTGAGCTTGTTCAGGGTTCAGGATAGATACCGGAGGCAATACACCGAATGCGTCAGCAGACAAGAAAATTACCTGGTGAGCGTGAGGACCCTTAGAAACCGGTTTAACAATGTTATTGATGTGGTAGATAGGATAAGAAACACGAGTGTTTTCTGTTACGCTCTTGTCAGCGAAGTCAATCTTGCCGTCAGCAGCAACTGTAACGTTCTCCAACAGAGCGTCACGCTTGATGGCAGCGTAGATATCGGGTTCGCTTTCTTTATCCAAGTTGATAACCTTAGCGTAGCAACCACCTTCGTAGTTAAATACACCTTCGTCATCCCATCCGTGTTCGTCGTCACCGATCAACAGACGTTTCGGGTCAGTAGACAAAGTTGTCTTACCTGTACCAGACAGACCGAAGAAGATAGCAGAGTCAGTACCTTCCATATTAGTGTTGGCAGAACAGTGCATAGAAGCGATACCACGCAACGGGTTCAGATAGTTCATGATAGAGAACATACCTTTCTTCATTTCACCACCGTACCAAGTATTCAGAATAACTTGTTCGTTAGTCTTCAGGTTGAATACAGTAGCTGTTTCAGAGTTCAGACCCAGTTCCTTGTAGTTGTCAACCTTAGCTTTAGAAGCGTTGAAAGATACGAAGTCAGGTTCACCGTAGTTAGCAAGTTCTTCAGCTGTCGGGCGGATGAACATGTTAGTTACGAAGTGAGCTTGCCAAGCAACTTCCATGATGAAACGTACTTTCAAACGAGTAGCAGGGTTAGCACCGCAGAAAGTATCAACAACGAACAGACGTTTGCCACTCAATTCTTTTACAGCCTTAGCTTTCAAGTCAGCCCAAGCTTCTTCAGAGCAAGGTTTGTTGTCGTTTTTGTATTCGTCAGAAGTCCACCATACAGTGTTTTCGCTGGCTTCATTCTTAACGAAGAATTTATCTTTAGGAGAACGACCGGTATAAATACCTGTCATAACATTTACAGCACCCAGTTCAGTTTCCTGACCTTTTTCAAAACCTTCCAAACCTGGTTTGGTTTCTTCTGCGAACAGTACATCATAAGACGGATTGTGGATGATTTCCTTCACGTCTTTGATACCGTACTTGCTTAAATCTAAATTTGCCATTTCTTTTAATGATTTAAAATTTTGGTATTTGGTTTATTAATCTCTTGCTAATATCTTTTTACCTTCTCTTTTCAAGGGGAAATTGGTATGAATTGGGTTATCTTCCAAACAGTCCCTTGTTTTTCGCGTACAAAAGTAGTATTTTCTTTCGAAACAAACACCTGATTAGAGAAATTTTTCTTTAATGAGAAGTCTTTTATAACTCCATAACAATATCTGCAAACTGAATGTTGCAAATTGCGCAAGAAATCGTTTACTTTGCGCATATAAATTCAAATCACATCATGAAAATTATTAATTTTGCCGAGACAAACTCCATCCTGAACCAGTATGTTGCCGAGATCCGGGATGTACAAGTACAGGGCGACCGCCTTCGCTTCCGCCGAAACATTGAACGCATCGGGGAAATTATGGCGTATGAAATGAGCAAGGACTTTGCTTATTCTTTGAAGAATATTCAGACTCCCTTGGGGATAGCACCTGCACAAACCCCGGATAATCAGCTGGTATTAAGTACCATTCTGCGTGCCGGACTACCTTTTCATCAAGGTTTTCTGAGCTACTTTGACGGTGCGGAAAATGCTTTTGTTT
Source organism: Bacteroidota bacterium (assembly GCA_023458215.1). The sequence goes on along the minus strand of JAEXAJ010000063.1, from coordinate 10,148 downwards.
CTGCTTACCGAAAGTATAAGGATACGCTGAAGTTTGATATTCATATTGAGTACATCGCTTCACCACGCATCGATGGAAAGACACTGATTATTACCGACCCTATGCTGGCAACGGGTAGTAGTATGGAACTGAGCTATCAGGCTATGCTGACGAAAGGGCACCCGTCGGAGATACATGTCGCTTCCATTATTGCCAGCCGTCAGGCTGTGGAACACATTGCTGAAACATTTCCTGAAGACAAGACTACAATATGGTGTGCTGCCATCGATCCGGAGATAAACGAGCATTCATATATCGTTCCGGGGTTAGGGGATGCAGGAGATTTGGCATTCGGCGAAAAAGAATAGATATTATCAAGCTGCTTACTGCCAATCTTCAGAAATTGGTGGTAAGCAGAATGAATAAAATCTGAGTTAGATATCCCGCAAATAGTTTTCCAGTGTAACATCTTGCCCGAGTTGCATCTTCTTACGGATTCTGTATCGGCCTGTATTTATTGTTTCCGGTAAAACGGAAAGCATCTGTGCAATTTGTTTTGTTTCCATACCGGTGCGTACATATGCACATAAACGTAGTTCATTTTCCGATAAATTGGGATGAATGGAGCATAATTTCTTAAAGAAATCGGGATGTACTTCTTCAAAATGATGTTTGAAAAACATCCATTCGTCTTCTGTATCCAAGTGTGATTTAATTTGTTGTTTTAGTGTTCTTCCTCCTGGCGTAGACAGTTCTTTACTACCTTCCAGTTCCTCTATTTGCTTTAGTAAACCTTTTAGCACCCGATTCTTTTCGATAGAGATCATGGAGTTTGAAGTCAATTCCCTGTTTTTTAGATCTAACTCCAGATGATATTTTTCATTTTGTAATTGTTGGCGTTGAAGGCGTTCGTTTAGTTCGCGGTTTTCTGCTTCTTTCAGTTGTTTGGCAATCTTTTCCTTCTTTCGTGACAACCAGAATATATAACCAATAATACAGCAAATCATTAAACCTATTAAGAAGCTGGCTATAGTTAATTTTTTATGGAGTTCGATACGCTCGGAAGCTTCATGCAATTCATTCTCATATTGTTCGATTGCCATTTTCATTTCATACTGATTGATTTCATTTGATTTGGCATATCCGGTTGTTTCTTCTTTATATTGCAAATATTGTTTTAGGTACTGATAAGCACTGTCAGGTAAGTTTTTCCTATCGTATATTTCCGCAAGACCATATAGAGTGTGAATGGCTGAAAAGGCATCCTTGTTGGCCTCGGCAGAATGGCGTGCTTTTTGAAAATAAAAAAGAGCAGAATCTTTCTCATTCTTATAAATGTATAATGCTCCCATATTAATGAGAGTATAAGTTTGTGATGTTTTACTTGTGATTTTTTGAGCGGTTTTATATGCTTCGCGCGCGTACTTTTCTTTATCAGGCAGAGTTTGCGAAACAAAATAGAGTGAGGTCAGCACATCGGTTCTGAAAGGAAGGTCTTCTTGCGCTATTCTCTCATCGAGTAAAGCAGTCAATATCTCTATGCCTTTTTGTGGGTGTCCAAGATGATATTGACTAATTCCTATATTGTGTCGATTCTTAATCTTATCATCAATGAATCCACCTTTCTTGAATATTTCGTCGGCTTGCAGATAATATTTATATCCTTCTTGGTATTCTCCGATTCTTCTCATAATCGAACCTATATTGACATATGTATAACCAAGACTATATAAATCATTTATGGATTTAAAGTAATTTTCTTGTCTCTTAAATGTGCGATAAGCTTGTGGGTATTTGTTATGTTTTGCCAAAAGCATTCCCTTAACGAAGAAAATACGGGCGTGATCATAAGTGTAATTAACGGAATCTACTTTTTCTAATGCTTCTTCTATAAGGGTTTCTGTTTCTTCTGTATTTGTTTCAAATTTCAGCCAGGCATCCCAATATAAGGCACGCGCTTGCAGGTCTCTATTGTTTTTTAGATTTGCTATCTGGTACATGCGTGTGACAAGTGGATAAAACTGCATTCGTTCATTATTCTTATAGTCCACCAGTTCGAGTTGCTTTCCTAAAGAGTCAAAAGAAGCATCGATAGGTTTCCATCGATATGAATTACTTCCTAAAACAGATTGTTGTAATAAGAATATACATAAATATATTAAAAATGCATTTTTCATGCTACAAAGATAACAAAAAAGGGTTTTGTACATCATTTGTCTATTCGGTTTTTTTCGATGAAATGGGGTCTTCTATTAATTTTGCCTATTATTGTTTAACGATCTCAAAGGAGTATTCTCTCTTTGGGAATAAAATGATTGCTTATGGGAAATATTACTTTTAAAATGTTTTTTCTGCTGACTGCATTGTTGGGTTACAACTTTGCTATGGCGCAGACGGGGGCTCCTCATACTCTAAGAGGAGAAAGTCAGGTTGCAAGTGTATCATTGAATTGGAAAAGTCCAGCCGAGGCTAAAACAATGCAATGGCATAATGATACACCTTATAACGGTGTGAGCGGAGTAAGCTTGAATGGGGAGATTCCTGTTCTTTATATTGCTAACCGTTTTGATAAGGATGATCTTAAAGAATATAAAGGTTCAGTAATTGATGCCATCTCATTTTGTAATTACAGTGCAGTGCTTGAGGTTAGCCTTTTACTGTATGAGAATGATAAAGTAGTACGTGAACAGAAGGTGAATCTTGAGAATCTGAAACTGAAAGAAATGCAGACTATCAAGTTGGACGAACCTTATACTGTGCGTGACGATGTAGAATTGACTGTAGCTGCTAAATTTGTTCATGGTACGAACCTTACTTTTGTTGGCATTATGGATCGCGTACCAGGTGTTACGGGCAAGGGTGACTTATATTCGTATGATGGAAAGAATTGGAAAAACGTGGTGAAAGGTAATTTCCTGGTATCTGCTCATATTGATATACCTGCTGCAGGAGAACCTGACGGATATAATGTATATCGTGGCGATACTAAAGTAAATACAGCTTTGCTGACGGAAAAAACTGCCTTGTTGAAAGACGAACCTAAGGGCACTTATGATTATTGTGTGTCGGCTGTTTATGGTGATAAGGAAGAAAAGTCATTCCCTTTGTCATTGACCAATATTCCTGTAGAGGATGCCCGCCCAATTGCAGTGGACGTAAGAGCTGCGGTTAATGGTTTGAATGCGATGTTGAGTTGGAAATCTCCGATTCTTGCTGATAAAACATTGACTTGGAGTAATGGGGAAAAAGGTAAGGCCATGGGAGGAACTTCCGGTACAGTGCGTAAAATATGGGCAGTAAATGCATTTTCCAGTGATGAATTGGCTTCTTATGCTGATCATAAAATTACAGCCATTAATGTTATGCTGAATTCCGCAGTAACGGAAATGCGTTTAGTGATTCTTGAGAATAGTAAAATTGTATATTCTCAGCAGGTATCAGCTGAAGAAATTGCAGCATTGGAAGTGCATAAATGGGCTAAAATGGCTTTAACAACTCCGTACGTTATTGATCCGAGTGCAGAATTGTCTTATGGTTATTATGTGGTTCATGCAGCGGATCTTTTCCCTGGGTTGCTGGATAGTGGACCGGCTATTTCCGGTGCATGCTTTATTTCAACTTCTACGGCAAAACCTGATTTTGATACTACAGCTCCCAGTTGGACTAATATTGAGGCAGCAGCTAATGCAAACTGGATGCTAAGTGCTGATGTGGAAGCTCAGAGTGAGATTAAGACTCCGGTAGTGAAAGACTATACCGTATATCGTGATGGCGTGGAAGTCAAATCCGGAATAACAGGTTTAACTTATACGGAGGAATTAGCTCCAGGTACATATACTTATACAGTTGTGGCAAATTATGTAGATGGTCTTTCTTCAAAGGCTTCCGCTTCTGCTACTGCTACAGTTGAATTGCCGGCTGAATATGTACGTCCCACATTTACTGAAACTGATTTCGATAAAGGAAAGTTATCTTTGAAATGGGATGTATATACAGATTTGCCTATGGAATTGAAACATTATGGTGAACCCAAGTATAAATGGGGTATGACCAATGATGGAAAAGATGTGGATCTTTATGTCGGAGCACAATTTACCAAAGAAGAGTTGGCTCTTTATGCAGATTATGAGATAACAGGTGTTAATCTGTACTTAACGGATGATGTTAAGGAACTGAAAGTAGTGCTGTGCTCTGCCAATAAGAAAATCTTAGCTTCTAAGACTGCTACTTCTATCAAAACAGGTGAAATGTTTAGTGTTGCATTCGATGAGCCGGTAGCTGTACCTGTAGGAAGTTCTATTTATGTGGGATACTTTGTTCTGTTTGCTGATGGAAAAGAACCTATTGCTGCTGATGCCGGTCCACGTGTGACTGGAGGTGATATGCTTAGTTTGGATGGAACAACTTGGGTTGCTTACAGCCGGATCGATGCAGAATTTAATAGTAACTTTGTAGTAGGAGCACAGGTACGTTTGAAAGGTTCACAAAAGGCTGCTACGACTACACTTAGAAAGACAGCACCTGTTAATAATCAAATGGTTCCGCTTGAAAGTATGTCAGGCAGATCATTCTCTGACTTGAAATCGGCAACAGCCTTTGGGATAAATGGTGTTGTTGCAACTCGTGCAACTGATAGTAAGCCTGCTGTAAAGAACTTCCGCGTTTATTGCAACGGTTCATTGGCTACTGAAACAGAGAATCCGGAATATACTGCAACGTTGAATTACGGAAATTATGAATATGCTGTATCTGCTGTTTATACAAACGGATGGGAATCTGCTCTTTCTGATACTTATACTGTTGAATATAAGCAACCTAATCTTGCACCTGCTCCTTACGGTTTGAGCGGTACATTGGAGAATAAGAATCTGACTTTGACATGGCAATCGCCTGAAGCTGCTAATGAAATGAACTATCAAGATAAGACATCCGGTAGTAAAGCAATTGGATTGACTAGGAGTAGCGGGGTATATGGATACTTTGTAATTGCTTATGATGCTGATGATTTGGTTGATCAGGTAGGTAAATATATAACTCACATTAAATATAGTTTGAGTGATGTTTATTTGCAGACTTCTGCCATAGCTGTCTTTTATGATCGTAATTTAGTTTATGAACAAGAAGTTGATGTGAAGACTCTGGTAGCAGGAGAAAATGTTGTTCGTTTGGATAAACCGGTAGTAATTCCGGCTGGTCATGAAGTTTGTGTAGGATATTATGTTAGCCACATTAATGGAGTGAAGCCCAATATGACAGATGAAGGACCGGCAGTGGATGGAAAAGGTAATCTGATTACTACCGATGGAACTACTTGGAGAACGTTGAAGTCTATGAATAAGGATTTGGATTACAACTGGCGAATTTCCGCAGTTCTGCAGGATGCCGATAAGCAAGCTGTTACCCGTGCAGAAGAACCTGCTACAATTTATAATCTTTACATTGACGGTACACTCTTGAAAGAAGGTATTCAAGCTACTAATTATACAGTAGAAAATGCAGCAGACGGTTCATATACAGTAACTGCGGTAGTTGGCGGTGTAGAAACGGCTGCATCTAATGCTGTAATTGTAGGTGTACCGACAGGTATTGATAAAGTGGAAGATGGCAGTGCGAAAGCATATTATGACAGCCAACTTCAGAAAGTAGTATTACCAGAGGTGGGAACTGCTTATATTTACTCTGTTAGTGGTACTTTGATAAAGCAAGTTATGAATGTTGAGTTTGTAGATCTGTCGGACTTGCCGGCTGGAGTATATGTTGTACGAGGGGTACTTACCAGTGGAGAACAAATGATTAAAGTCCTTAAATAAGAATGTTAATAGATTGACAATGGAGGTTGAATAATCCTTCCTCTCTAACGATTAAAAGTTCTCTCTACTCTTTGGGGTATGAGGGAACTTTTTTTTATACGTTGGGAGAAGAATTTTAGTCATTCTTGCCGCAATTACGTTTTATAATGGTGGCCTGAAAGGCTTTTTTACTGGAGAGGAATAGGTTGTATTCACATGATCCATTCCAGATAGTTCTCCGGTGTAATGATCACAGTTTCTTTTATTGGATAGTTATTCAAGAAAGGAGACGGAAAGGTAGTTTGGCGTTTATTGGGATTCCACTTCATTTCAAAAGCAGTGAATTTGCCGTCTGCTTCTTCAATATAGTCTATCTCTTGCTGCTGCGTGGTTCTCCAAAAGAAACTTTTGGCATAATTCCCTTTATAATGATTTGCTTTGATACGTTCACTGATGAAGAAGTTTTCCCATAAAGCACCTGTATCTTGGCGGAGGGATAATGGTGCAAAATTCTGAATGACTGCATTGCGAATACCATTATCATAGAAATAAATCTTCTTGCCTTTTTTTAATTCTGTTCGTAAGTTACGGTTGAAAGCATTCAGACGGAAGATGACGTAGCACTTTTCCAATAAGTCGATATATTTTTCTACCGTTTTGTTGTCGGTGCCGATGGTTTGTGCTACTTCATTGTAGGATACTTCGTTACCTGTTTGCAGGGCAAGAGCGATAAGTAGCTTTTCCAGTAATACGGGACGGCGTATCTCATTTATAGCCAGCAGATCTTTGTATAGGTAGCTGTTGGTTATATTCATTAATAGTTCTTTGGCTTCATCGGCATGATTGATAATATCTGGATAAGAGCCATATATGAGTCGGGATTCAAACATCTGTTTGACAGCCAAGAGACCTTGGGTATCATATAACTCTGCCGTAGAAATGGGATAGAGGTGATATTCGTATTTGCGTCCGGTAAGAGGTTCGTTCAAATTGCTTTGTAATTCAAAAGAAGAAGAGCCGGTAACTAGAAGTTGTACATTGACGAAATTGTCTGTAATGCGTTTTAAGGTTAAACCTATTTCCGGCACTCGTTGCGCTTCGTCTATTACAACGATTGTGTTGCTACCAATCAGCATTTTTAGTTCGGGGGTGTTGATGTTGGTCAACATCTCTTTTACTTCCGGTTCATCACAATTTAGTGTCAGTACTGCCTCTTTTCGCTCCTTAATGATTTGATTGAATAATGTACTTTTCCCTACTTGTCTTGCACCAATTAGGATGATGGCCTTTCCTTTGAATAGATTGCCTTCGATTACCGATTGAAGTTTTCTGTGTATCATCTTTTCGTCTTATTTGATTTCAGGACAAATTTAAGCTTTAAAAGTTTAAATCCCAAATATTAGTATAATATTTGGGATTATAATCCTAAATATTAGCATAATATTTGGGAATATTCATTCCTAGTTGCGAAGAAACCTCATTATCGTTACTATTTTATAGAATAACGGTAATGAGGCTTTTATCAGAAAGAAGTATTGTATTCGCTTACTTTACTTCCCAAATATCATTCGTCATCAACAGTTCCTTGAAGTTATGATACTTCTTCTTTGTTGATACTTCTTCAATCTGTTCCATGACAGAATCATCGTAAGTCGGAGCTTCTACATCGCGGATTACACCGAGAGCAACCGGGAAGTCAGGACCTTCCATCAGAGCCAATTTCAGTTGCAATGTATTATCCATGCAGTGTGCATCATGAACGAGGATATCCTTTTCTGTGATACCGTTCTCGCTCAACTTCACAACTTTCAGTCCGAAACCTTCCTGCATCAATCCAAACTCTTTGTTCTCACCGAAAAGCATTGGCTTACCGTGTTCCAGGTAGATAGCATTCTTGGCACGTCCGTCTTTGTTGTATACAGAGCCGTAGGTTCCGTCATTGAAGATAACGCAGTGTTGCAAAATCTCACACACAGCAGTTCCTTTATGATTAGCAGCAGCCTTCAGAACTTCTCCTGTGCCGGGACCATCTGTAGCTACACAGCGTGCAAAGAAACGTCCACGGGCACCGAAGCAAAGTTCAGCTGGGTGGAACGGATCTTCTACCGTACCATAAGGAGAGGATTTACTGACGAAGCCACGCGGAGACGTTGGAGAATATTGTCCTTTTGTCAGACCGTAGATGCGGTTGTTCAGCAACAGAATGTTGATATCTATATTACGACGGATAGCATGGATAAAGTGGTTACCACCGATAGCCAGACCGTCACCATCACCTGAAACCTGCCAAACGCTCAGGTTAGGATTGGTAACTTTGCATCCGGTAGAGATAGCGGCAGCACGTCCGTGGATAGTCTGCATCGCATACGTATTCATATAATAAGGCAGACGGCTGGAGCAACCGATACCCGAAATAACGGCAGTTTCCCAAGGCTTAACGCCGATTTCTGCCAGTGCTTTGTGCAGTGAATTCAAGAAGAAGTGGTCACCGCAACCCGGACACCAACGAGGCTGTCCTTTTTTGAAATCTTTAGCTGTATATTCGCTCATGATGTTCTTAAGTTTTAAGTTGATAAGTTTTTTAGTAGTTACGAGTTACGAGCTACAAGCTACAAGTCTGTTCAGGGCAGTACTTGTTACTCGTAGCCTGTAGCTTGTCACTTCTTCAGTATCTCGGTGAAGGCAGCCACTAATTCGCTTACTACGAACGGCTGTCCCTTGACTTCATTGAATTGATACGGAGTGAAATTATCCACCTTCATGCGGAGATAACCGGCAAATTGTCCCAGATTCTGTTCGGCAACTACCACTTTTTTATATTTCTTCAATACTTCAGCCGTATTTTTAGGCAGCGGATTGATATAAGAGAAGTGGGCTAAAGCTACTTTTTGTCCGGCTTTGTTCATCTCTTCCATAGCAGAATACAAGTGTCCGTAAGTACCACCAAAACCTACAATCAGCAGGTCTGCGTCATCTACACAGCCTTGTACTTCTACATCGGGCACGACAATCTTTGCAACTTTTTCTGCACGCAGGTGGCACATCTGGTTGTGGTTTTCAGGATCGGTAGAGATTGCACCAGTGTTGCTGTCTTTTTCCAGGCCACCGAGGATGTGGGTATAGCCCTCTTGCCCCGGAACGGCCCAGTAACGTACCTGGTTCTCAGGGTTGCGTTTATAGGGAGTATAGTTGTCCTTCATTTCAGGAGTAACATACTGAGGTTTGATTTCAGGATATGTATCCAGATTCGGTAGTTTCCATGCACCGGAACCGTTGGCAACGAAACCATCTGTCAACAGAACCACTGGAGTCATGTGTTCCAAAGCCATCTTACAAGCTGCATAGGCTGCATCGAAGCAGTTTGTCGGTGAGGTTGCGGCAATAACCGGCATTGGGCTTTCACCGTTACGGCCAAATAAAGCCTGCAATAAGTCAGTTTGCTCCGATTTAGTCGGAAAACCTGTGGAAGGGCCACCGCGTTGTACATCCAGAACAACCAGAGGAAGTTCTGTAATCACTGCCAGGTTCATAGCTTCTGATTTTAGGCAGATACCCGGACCGGAAGTGGTAGTTACAGCTAATGCACCTGCAAAAGAAGCACCGACAGCCGTGGCACAGCCGGAAATCTCATCTTCGCATTGAACGGTAATGACACCTAAGGATTTATGTTTGGAGAGTTCATGTAATACGTCCGTAGCCGGAGTGATGGGATAAGACCCCAGGAATAACTTCAGACCTGCCTTTTCAGCAGCAGCAATGAAACCGTAGGCTGTAGCTTTGTTCCCCATGATATCCATGTATATTCCGGGTGCTTTTATCTTACTTTCTATCTTGTAAGTATGTGCTACGGAAGCGTGTGTATTGTGACCATAGTCGTAGCCGGCGTGAATCACCTTGATGTTGGCTTCTGCTATTTCCGGCTTTTTTGCAAACTTCTCTCTAAGGAAATCTTCCGCAATCTTCAGGTCACGATTGAACAACCAGCATACCAAGCCGAGAGCGAACATGTTGCGGCATTTCAGCATTGCTTTGTTGTCCATACCTGTTTCTGCCAGACAGTCTTTCACCATTTGAGAAATAGGAGCGGCAATAACATCTTGCTTGATACCCATTTCTTCGATAGGATTGTCAGTCTTGAAAGCGGCTTTCTGTAAATCGGAAGCTTGGAAACAGTCTGTGTCGATAATGATGCAAGCAGTAGACTTAGCAAACTTATACTGTGTTTTCAATGCGGCAGCGTTCATAGCTACCAATACGTCGCATTTATCACCCGGGGTGAATACTTTGCTGGCACCGATGTGTACCTGGAAACCTGATACGCCGGTCAGAGAGCCTTGCGGTGCGCGGATATCTGCGGGATAGTCGGGGAAAGTACTGATG
>JAEXAJ010000062.1 GCA_023458215.1 Bacteroidota bacterium | reverse complement strand
CACGCCTCCTATGCCTTTACCATGTGACTCTCCGAAACTGGTAAGGCGAAGAATATTTCCAAATGAGTTGAACATATCAATTGCTTTAAAGGTTTATATATGAAGCTAATGCGCCAATTATTTCTTCTAAACAGAAGCTTTTGGCACTATAAAGATAACAATTTCTTTTTAAAAACGTTTAATCCTTTATAATAAATATACTTTTAGAGCCTCTGACTTGCCTGGACTTAATGTCTTTCATGTTAGGACTTAGGTCCTCAGAGTCGTATACTGAGAGGTGAAAAGATGGGGATCTTTTACCCCAAAAGATCCCCATCTTTTGAGGTAAAAGACCCGGATGTTTTATGGTAAAAGATCCGGGTCTTTTTTTTAAGTACATCCGGGTGTTTTAATCTCTCGGTATACGACTGAGATGCCTTCGGTATACGACTTTGATACTCTCGGTATAGGAGTCTGATATATACCGTATAGGTCTTTTGAAGGGTAGAACCAGTAACCCGGAAGACTCCATATAGCAAATGCTGATCTTTAGATTAATGCCTGATATGAAAAAAAGAACATTCTTTTTTTATAAAAGACCTTGCACGACAATCTTAAAAGGTGTTATTTTGCACCTTTAATACAAAAAGGAAATTTAATAGCTCTTTAAAGAGCTTTTTATTAACTAAACAATTACATTTAACGTATGAAGAAGAATTTATTTTATTTGTTCGCATTGATCTGTTCAATGAGTTTTTTTACTGCTTGTAGCGATGATGATGATGCTTCACCTGCTAATGACATTTCTAAGGAATATAAGTCAGAAGAACTTCACGTGACAAGTGGTGGTGAAGAAATATCAGGTGGTGCTATTAAGGTTGAGGCTATTGATAACTCTAATGTAAAACTTACTTTAACCAATGTAGTGAATGGTCATGCTTCATTTGATATGAATGCGGCGGTCGCTCAATCGGGCTCTGAATATACTTTTAAGGGTAATAAGGATATTGACGGAATGAAAGTTACTGTAGTCGGTACTGTTAACGGAGGCAAAGCTGAAGTTGAAACAAGTGCTGAAATTACAAGTGCTGAAATATTGAAGTCTTGGAACTTTGCTCCTGCAGGTTGGTTGGATGCTACTCTTATTTTTAATATTGAAACTAAGGATGGTCAAATTAATGTGTATGATGAAGAAGGTGAATTGTCAGAAAGTGATGCGAAAGAATATTCGGATGGTATTGCTATGATGGGTGGTTCAATATTTTCAGTTGCATTTTCGAATGATTTTGCATTTACCTTTAATAAGAATGGATATGTAGGCATTAAAGGCAAAAGTAATTTCTCACCAGAAGGTAGCCAAGATATAAATATACCTAAGCTTGCTAGATATTATTATAATCCGACTACTAAGGTGTTGACATTTGATGCGCCACTGGATGGCTTATTGGCTGGTTTGACAATAGCTAATGCCAATTCAGCTTTGAGTGGTACTCTTTATGTTCCATTTATTTGTACATTTAGAGAAGATGGTAAACTTGAAGCTGCTATTGATCCTAAATTCATTGCCCCTTTCTTACCATTGATTCCAAAAGGTGAAGCATTAGATGGTTTATTGGGTATGTTGGATTCTGTTATGCCTGCTGAAATGGCTGATTTGCTTCCTTGGCTTAAAGCTAATATCAAAACTATCGCTGAAGCTCTAACGAGTGATAATCTGAAACAGTTTACTCTTGGATGTAAATTAGCTCCAGTTAAATAGTTTTTTTTGTTTGATAACAAATATACTAGCACCCTGTTACTTCTTTGGTAACAGGGTGTTTTATTTTCATTCTATTCGTCAAAATGAAATCTATTTCTTACTTTTGTATTAATAAATATGAAAGAATGATGACATCCTCAGAAAGACAACAGATTATAGCCTTGGTAAAATGTGAAGTAATACCTGCCATTGGTTGTACAGAGCCTATTGCTGTAGCATTATGTGTAGCAAAGGCGGCAGAAATATTGGGCAAGCGTCCGGATAAAATAATAGTTCTTTTGAGTGCCAATATCTTGAAGAATGCAATGGGAGTAGGTATTCCGGGTACAGGCATGATTGGATTGCCTATCGCCGTAGCGCTGGGCGCTTTAATCGGTAAGTCGGAATATCAACTAGAAGTATTGAAAGACAGTACTCCCGAAGCTGTAGAAAAAGGCAAATGCTTTATTGATGAAAAGCGTATTCAAATATCGTTGAAAGATAATATTGAAGAAAAACTTTATATTGAAGTGTGTTGTGAAGCTGGTGAAGATCAAGCGACAGCCATTATATCGGGCGGCCATACTACCTTTATATATATAGCTCGCAATAATGAAGTTTTGCTAAACAAGCAAGTTGCCACAAAAGCAGAAGAGGAGAAAGAAACATTGGCATTGTCTTTGCGGAAAGTCTATGATTTTGCTTTGACTGCGCCATTAGATGAAATCAGCTTTATACTAGAAACTGCCCGCTTAAATAAAGCAGCAGCTGAACGTTCCTTTGAAGGTAACTATGGACATGGTCTAGGTAAGATTCTGCGAGGTGCTTATGAACATAAGATCTTGGGAGATAGTATATTCTCTCATATCCTCTCTTATACTTCCGGTGCTTGCGATGCTCGTATGGCAGGTGCAATGATTCCCGTAATGAGTAACTCGGGTAGTGGTAACCAAGGTATTTCCGCCACTTTGCCCGTACTGGTTTATGCAGAAGAAAATCAGAAATCGGAAGAAGAACTTATTCGTGCCTTGATGCTAAGCCATCTTACTGTAATCTATATCAAACAAAGCTTAGGGCGTTTATCTGCTTTGTGCGGTTGCGTTGTAGCAGCTACGGGTTCCAGTTGTGGCATTACCTGGCTGATGGGAGGTACTTACGACCAAGTAGCTTATGCCGTGCAGAATATGATTGCCAATCTTACCGGTATGATTTGTGATGGTGCTAAACCCAGTTGTGCATTGAAAGTTACTACCGGAGTATCTACCGCCGTTCTTTCTGCCATCATGGCAATGGAAAACCGTTGCGTTACTTCTGTAGAAGGTATTATTGATGAAGATGTAGATCAAAGTATCCGCAACTTAACTAAGATCGGTTCGAAAGGAATGAACGAAACAGATAAACTGGTTCTGGAAATAATGACAGGAAAGAAATAGTTATTAGTGATTAGTTATTAGTTATTAGTGATTTGCTTACGTATACCAAAAGATAGTCACAAGCAAATCACTAATAACTAATCACTAATAACTGTTTAGTGGCATCCGCCGCATCCACATCCATGATCGTTGTCGTCGCATCCATCTCCACAACCATCACCACAGCTATCGCAACCACAACCACAACCACAACCACCGCCGCTCATCACGCGTGCAACATCTGCTAATTCTTCATTTGTTGCCGGACGGCTTTCTACAATTTCACCTACAAAGTTCAGGTCGCAACCTGCCATGGGGTGATTCATGTCCATTACGACAACATCGTCTTTAATTTCTACTACACTACCGTTGACACGTTGACCTTCAGAAGTCATCAAAGGAATGACAGCTCCTTCTACAATATGTTCATTATCAAATTTTCCTTCAACAATGAAAATCTCTTTAGGAAGATCAATGATGTTCTCATCGTCATATTCACCATGTGCATCTTCTGCTTTGATAGTAAAATCAAAGTGGTCACCTTTCTTCAAATCTTTAATTTCCGCTTCGAAGGCTTCTAGAGTCATTCCCAAACCGGAAATGAATTGGTACGGGTTTTCTGCTGGAGCTTCTTCTATGAAATCTTTTTCTCCATCTTCAATTGAGTACAACTTATATGCTAAGGCAATGTACTTGTTTTCTATTGTTTCCATTGAATCATTATTAAATTAGTAAATTCTTTTTTTCTGTCTCTATTCGGCTGCAAAGATACGAATTATTTCGGGGTAAGCGTTATAGCCCCTCTTAACTTTAGTATCTTTCAATATACTTAAAATCTTATATCATACGCTTTAGTAGCTCCGGCATATATACCGCTATCCTTGAAACTACAACGAATGTTTTTAGCTTCTTTTGATAGAGCGGGTAGCAGAACGCTGACTTGTATGTCCGATTCTGTCTGTCCGGGATCTGCAATATGGAGGTGGGCAGTGCGAGTACTGCCTTCCTTTATCATAAGAGTGCAGGCTTTGTCTACGGTTACACAGATGTCCCGGTGATTGAACACTCCTGCTTTATAGAATACCATTTCCCAGATTCCTAGTTTCTTGTTTCTAACAACTTGCAGGTCCGCTGTGTTCACTGCAATTTCTATCTCGCCTTGATTCTTGTACTTTTCTATCTCTTTGGCTGTGTTTTTTCCGGGAACTACGATATAGGCATAAGTAGCATCCGATGGTTGTAGTCCGTGGTCGAATCCAAGACTGAAAATTTCTTTCTGCTGCTGCTCTTTGGAGGCAGTTTGATTGATATCGTACCAGTTACCGCTTTGATTTTGTCTGGATACAAATACATTTCCACCGTTAGGAAAGAGATAAGCGATATCATTATACAATATCCATTCGGGTGAATTATACACGAAGTTACCATTCGTTATTTCAGACTGCTTCTTGTTGGCGCTGACGAGTATCTTTTTATCCGGAACAGATAGGCATTGGTTGATCGTGGTATTTATTTCATTTGTCGAAGAAGAGTGGATTCCTGCGCCGAGGCAGACCACCTCGTTGTCGAAGAAGAACCATGCTTTCCGGGCACCGGTATTAACTTCTGCAAAAGTATCCATATAAGCATAGGCGGAAACACCATAGAGACTGTCGGATACGCCACCTGCAAAAGTAGATGTACCCGGAGTTTTCCAGTCGCTGGCTGCCTGCGGAATTTCAGGCGTTTGAGGAGCGGTCACACCGGGGATACGTGTCCAGTTCCAAACAGGGAAGATATTGGCATACTCATTACCTGTGGTTACAATGTTGGTGCAACCGTCGGACATGAAATAAGTCTTCAGGTTTTCTCCATTCCCGTATTCACAACGCAATGTGCGGGTAGAAACCATACGGACATCAAATGTGTAACCGGGGCGTACATGCAGGGTGTAGTCTCCCTGGAAGTAGTGGGTATGCCCGGATTGTAATGCGTATCCGGCAGGTTTTTTGCCTTCCAGACGGGCGATGATAGTTTTAAATTCGTCGGCATGCTCTTTGTCCAGTTCAACCATGCGCTTAGCGAATAATGCCGTATGCGATTTGTCGGTGACATTGGGACGGCTTACGCCTCTTCCCAAGACATCAAACAACATATACTGTCCGCGTATAGTAGCATAATAGGTTTCGCGCATGAACTTACTTACCAAAGCCAGTTTCTCTTGGGGGATGGCGAATCGGGTTCCTCTGGTGTACATGGCAACCTGTGTGATACCTTTCAGTATTTCATCACCATATCCGCCTATGTACAGTTGTTGTCCGTGTTGGAAATAACTATTGTCGTGTTGAAAGCCTTCTTTGATAGTATAGACAATAGGACTATATACATTTTCGAGAGCCGTTTCCAAGTCTACTTCATTTTGTGTCAGGCAGGCGCGGTATATCCAATGGAGGGCAATATCTGTGCGGTTGGCTCCAGTCCATTTGGCGGGGTCTCCGCCATCTTTCTTTATACGTTCCAGAAGTTTGCTTTCCAAACTTGCCGGAAGCTGTTTCTTGCCTATGCGCATTTGTATAAGCAGGATTCCCAGTTTTTGGGGTTCGGCTATCTGATTGTACCACCAGTTGTGGCACCATGGATTTCGTTCATGCCAGTATTCAAGCCCTTTCTCTATTTTAAGGAACAAGCTTTCGTCTTCAAAGTATTTATTTTGAGGATTGGTATAAGCAAAAGCAAAGTCGGAGAGACGATCCACATGTGTGATTGGAGGCCAGTTAGTACGTTGTATGCTGGCGTAGTCCACATCAGTGAAAGAACCGTCGGCTTCGTTGTAAGTATTCAGCTCTTCTTCTATATTTTCAGATGTGGGGTTATAGGCAAAGTCTTGTCTGATTTTCTCCATGAGCTGTTCAAATTCATTGCTTTTTGCTTGGGAAGTAGAAGCAATAGATAAATCTGCATGGATAAAGTTACACGTTGTAATCACAAAAATAACGATAGTTAGAAAACGGTTTTTCATTGGATTGTTTTTATTAGGGTTTTATAAATTTTAATAATAAGATCTTTCTTATCGGGAGGGTAGTGGGAGTCTTAACTTCTGCAAAGGTATGCTTTTTTATTTAGTCTTTTGTATAAAAGAAGTGAGGATTTTATTGCAGCTATTTGCTTTCTAAGTTGCTTGTAAATAGTTACTTAAATCCTGTTGCTGAATTAGAGTAAAAGAAAAAGCTAAAATAGTTAAACAATGTGTTTGAAAAGGTCTAGCTTTATAACATAAATTTTAATCTAGGCATCATAAGAATGCTAAGATAGTAATAATAAATAATGAAAAAAGTATTATGAAAAATCGATTTTATTTTTTGTTAGTTTTACTGGGAATGTTGGTATATTCCTGTGAAAACAGTATTGAGGAGAATCTAAAACCGGATTCCGCAAAACTTGATATGCTTGTGACGGTGGCGAATCCAGTCGGTGAGGTTGATGTGAATGTGGTAAAGAGAGTAGCAGGTATGTATGGGAATATGCAAACGGTACAGACGAGAAGTGGCGAAGCGAGATTCATAGATGAGGTAATTCCTGTAAAGAATGAAGAAGGTGATGCGCTGATATATGTGGTGAATTATGCCGGAAATGCGGGATATATGATTCTGTCAGGCAGAAATGAGTATCAGCCGGTGCTGGCGTATAGTGAAAGTGGACATTTTGATATTAATAAGGATGATGGTGCTGGACTTTGGTTGAAGGAACAGAGGAAATTGATTGAAAATGTGGAGCTGTTGCCCGATACATTACGATGGAAGAATAGAAAAGCTTGGAACAGATTCTTTGAAGAGGAAGTGCCTGTGCAGGTAATGAGCAAGATGCAGACAAGAGCGAATAATTCACAACTGGAGAGTGATGTAGCTGATTATGTAGCAGAGTCTGTGATTCAATGGCGTATGGAAGGGTATAAGATTTATCCTTATGGTGAGTTTAGTAATATTTTTAGTGCGGATGAGTTATGGCTTGTAGAAAATATAGTAAGTGATAATGCTAATGAATACTTTTGTGGGGGAGCGAGTGGAACAGTCTTTTATAGAACTAAGACTATTACGGATAAAAGAACGGCAGGACCTCTGTTACAAAGCCAATGGAATCAAAATGGTGGATATGAGGTGAACGGTTTTCCGGCTGGATGTGTGGCTGTTGCAATAGGACAGGTTATGAGGTATTATGAATATCCTGTGTTATATAATTGGGGGGCGATGGCTTATAATTATCCTACGGATATGACTGTCAAACTATTGACCGAAATAGGTAAGAAGGTTGGTATGGAATATAGACCGGAAGGATCGAGCGCTACGACGTCGGCTGCTTGTAACGCTTTCAGGCAGTATGGCTATACTCAAGCAAAGATAACGGGGCATTCGCCTGTTAAGGTAATAAGTGAACTTATTGGTAGTCATCCTGTGATGATGAGGGGGACGAATGCAAGGAGTGATGTTGGACATGCATGGGTATGTGACGGGTTTAAAGAAACTCGTTCCTATGAAGTGGGTGAATTGATGGTACTGGACAGATTTTCGGATGCCCGTATTCCCGAATATAATATGGTATATAATAATAACTTGAATTCTACTATTGAACTTGTCAGATATTTCCATATGAACTGGGGATGGGGGGGATCTAAAGATGGATATTTTTATGAGAATTTAGTGAATCCGTCGCCTTATGATTTTTCTGTTGAACGGCAAAATATTGTCGATATTTATCCTGTGAAATAGAAATTATGTATGAATTACCCATTGGCAGAATTAAATTAGTTCAGATTTAATTCTGCCAATAGGCTTAAGGTTATTATCTCCAATATTACAAATAGGTTGTGTTTAGGATTGATTGTTATTTAGGATGTACAGTGCTTTATAGTCCTCTTTTCCCTGATGAAGAACCTGCTAATACGTGTATTTAGTATTTTTACATATTTTTTTGTGTAATATTTGTTGATTTACAGCGGGTTATGCCTGGTTGTCGAATTTGAGCAAAAGAAAAAACTAATACAGTAAAGTATCGTATTTTAATACCTACATCTTTGCATCGTTAATTTTAATATAAACATTATGAAAGATGCAAAAATGGTAATTAGGAGTTGGAATAGACATCAAAGTTTGATGCTTTTCCTATGCTTATTCTTTTTGTCTGCAGGAATATCCCAAACGGTGCATGCCGCTACGGATGCTGTCATGGGTGTTGACCAGGCAGTGCAGATTACGGGTGTTGTAAAAGATACCACAGGTGAACCTATGATTGGAGTAACAGTCATGGTAAAAGGTACTGCTACCGGTGGTATTACAGACATTGACGGTAACTACAGCGTATCTGCTCCGGGAAGCAAGAGTGTATTGGTATTCTCCTTTATAGGATATACTACTAAAGAAGTGACTGTAGGCAATCAAAAAACAATCAACGTAACTTTAGCCGAAGACTCCAAAATGATTGATGAAGTGGTGGTTATCGGTTTCCAATCTCAGAAGAAAGGAAACTTGACGGCTTCTGTAGCTTCTGTTGGAGCTGAAACGTTGGAGAACAGACCGGTTTCTAATATCGGTCAGGCTTTGCAAGGTATGGTTCCGGGCTTGAACATCAGTATTGCAGGTGGTGACCCGAACAAAGTGCCTGATCTGAATATTCGTGGTGCTACGACTTTCCGTCAGAGAGGTACTTCCAATGACGACAAGAACAAGTTCGACGTAAAATCCGGTTCTCCGCTGATTTTATTGGATGGTGTGGAAATCACATCAGAAGACTTGAACCAGTTGAACCCGAATGACATTGATAACATGTCGTTCCTGAAAGATGCTTCCGCTGCCGCTATCTATGGTACAAGAGCTACTTTCGGTGTGATTTTGGTTACTACCAAAGGGGGAAATTTCAAGCAGAAAGCGAAAATAGATTATTCTTACAATCTGGCTTTCGACCAACCGTATGAGTTGCCCGACATCATGGATTCATACCATATCTATAAGGCGTTAAAAGATAAAGATGTATGGACAGGTGCTATAGCTGATTATTCTCAGCACGATAAGGACATGATGGAGCATATGCAGGCTTACATTAAAGACCCTGTAAACAATAAGCCTTATTTCATGGAGGGCGATGCGATTCAGTGGGTAGGCAATACCAATCCTTATAAAGAGCTGGTGAAAAATATGACTCCGACTCAGAAACACAATCTTTCAATCAGCGGTGGTGGTGAAAAAATCAGTTATTACATCTCTTTGGGTATGCAAGACCAAAAGGGTATGTATGAAATCAGAACCGACCAATTGAAAAGATACAATGCCATGCTTAGCTTGAACGCCAAAGTGACCGATTGGTTTAATGTGGCAGCTAAGGCTTCATATAACGTGTTCGATTATGAAGGACCGACGCAGCAAACGGATGGTATGAACCTCTGGAATTATGCAAAATCCTATTATCCGGAAAACTACATTTATCAACCTGTATTGACCGGGCCGGACGACTTTTTGCCGAATCATCCGACGGAAAACCCTGTGAGCTACCTGTATGCAGGTGGACGTAGCATCACTTCCAGACGTAAGACCATTCTTTCTCTCAGTCCTGAGTTTATAATCATACCTAAGATGTTGAAAGTAAAGGCTGACCTTTCTGTAGCTCCGACTACTTATCAGAAAGAAAAGACACATCCTAAACAGGCGCGTGTTAATAATTCATGGACTGCCCTTGAAACTCGTTGGGCAACTGAAAATACAGGTGAAGTCACACGTTCTACTACAGATAGATATGCTATCAACGTATATGTTGATTATAACCAGACTTTCAAAGAAAAGCACAATTTTTCCGCATTATTAGGTTTTAACCAGGAGGAGGAAACTTATGCAGGTTCTTCCATTTATCTGAAAAATATGCTCGACCCGTACATTCTGAATCCTTCACTGGTGCAAGACGTTACGGCAAATACTTCTTCCAATTCTCATTATGAGGTTGCACAGCGTGCTTTGTTCGGTCGTATCATGTACAACTACATGAGCAAATATCTGATTGAGGTGGATGCCCGTTATGACGGTAGCTCCAAGTTCCCGAAAGATTCCCGTTATCAATTCTTCCCCACTGTTTCATTGGGATGGAGAGTTTCGGAAGAAAAGTTCATGGACTGGTCGAAGGATTGGCTGGATAATCTCAAGATCAGAGCTTCATGGGGACGTTTGGGTAGCCAACCCGATACGGAATATCCGTATCAGTCTGTTTTCGGAACTTCAGAAGGATATTTCTTGTTTGATGGAACACGTTACCCGACTGGTATCGTCACTCCTTCATTGATTAATCCTAATTTGACTTGGGAAAAGTCAACGACTAAGAACCTTGGTTTTGATTTAACTTTCTTACAGAACAGATTGACTTTCACCGCTGATATTTTCGAAAGAAAGGTAACCGATATCCTGATTCCGGGTGGAAAAGATTATCCGGCATTGATTGGTGATGATAACTTGCCTTTTGAAAATGCGGGTGTTCTGAAAACAACCGGATTTGAACTTCAGGCAAAATGGTCGGACAAACTGTCTAACGGACTTGGCTATAGCGTAGGTGTAGCACTTTCGGATGATAAAGCTGAAGTTATAAGCTATCCTTCCAATCCTACCAATAAGATTGGTGACGGCGTGCTGTACAAAGGATATACTGTTGGTGATATTTGGGGATATGTAACCGGAGGTATTCTTCATGAAGGTGACTTTGATGGCGTAGGTCCAAACGGAAAACCGATTTATCACGGACCCTATTTCAAGGGCGGACAGGCTTATCCTGGTTATGTTTGGTATAAAGATTTGGATAATGACGGTGTGATTACCAGTGGTTTGAGTACTGTAGATGATCCGGGTGACAGAAAGCTGATCGGTAATAACGCACCGCGCTATCGTTACAATATTACGGCGAACTTGCAATACAAAGGATTCGACTTGGATTTGATGTTCCAGGGCGTGGGTAAGAGAGATTATTGGCTGTCTTCTTCTTCAAGTTATTGGGGTAATGGAGCCGGTTCATGGGAAACATACAATCAGTCATGGACTCCCGAAAGAACGGATGCTAAATTCCCGATGTATGGTTCCGGAGTTGGTAGCTATGCTCAAACCGGTTATTTGCTGGATGCTTCCTATATCAAATTGAAACAAGTGATCTTGGGATATGCTTTCCCGAAAACATTGATCAATAAAATCGGATTGCAGAAGTTGAGACTGAATATAGCTGCTTATAACTTGTTTACTATTTCGGATGTGCCTAAATATTATGATGCAGACTATCTGTCTGATGCATATCCTCCGAAACGGACATTCAGCGTAGGTATTCAAGTAGGTTTTTAACGTTTAAATCAATAGAGATATGAAAAAATATTCAATGATAGCTTTGCTCGTGATCTTGGTGGCATCTCTGTCTTCTTGTAACGATGACTTCATGCAACGAGATCCGATAGATGATATGGCTGACGGAACCTTCTTCACAAAAGAAGCCGACTTACAGTTGTACCTGGACGGTATTTACAGATTTTATGTATATGGACATGGCGTTGGCGGAACCAATAGTACTTCGCACGATAAGGGTTTCTTGGCAGTGAAAGCCGGTAGCCAAATTATTTTTGGAGATGCATTCAGCGATAATACGGTTTATGCAGGTGGTATTGATAGCAAATTAGGAGGAACTTATGATACTCCGAATACAGCTTCCAAGAACTTTGACTCAGCCTGGCAGTGGGAGAAACTCCGTAAAGTGAACTACTTCTTGAATCATTATGGAGAAGTGGGTGATCCGGAAACACTGAAAAAATATGCGGCTCAAGCTTATTTCTTCAAGGCATGGGACTATTACATCAAACTGGTAGCCTTGGGCGAAGTGCCTTGGCTGGACAAAGAACTGGATACAAGTTCACCGGAGCTTTTCGGTACTCGCATGCCGCGTACGGAGTTGGTTGAAAATATACTGAAATGTTTAGACTTTGCCATTGCAAACCTGGAAGACAATGATAATTCTTGTGGATATATCAATCAAGATATGGCATTGTTCTTGAAAGCGCGTTTCTGCTTGTTCGAAGGTACTTTCCGTAAGTATCACACTGAGTTGAATCTCCAATCTACAGCTAATGGACTATTGGGGTTGAGCCGCGATGCTTCTTGGAAGATTATCGAAAAGAACAGATATAAACTCTTTAAACATGCCAGTGCAAAAGATTCTTATTGGCAATTGTTTGTACAAAAAGGATCTCCCGAAATGGAAGCCAATGAGGAAACTATCTTGGCACGTGTATATGATGGTGTAAAATTGGGACACGACAACCCTCGTTATTGGGGAATGAATAACCACACGCGTTATTGCATGGGTGCTCCTGTAGCTATGCTCGAAGATTATTTGTGTGCAGATGGACGCCCCATTTATGTGGGAGGCTCAGAAGGCAGCTATGAGACGAATCCTTTGTTCAAAGGATATGACGGATTGTGGGAAGAATTGGATAACCGTGATCCCCGCTTGACGCAGACGGTTTGCAAACCGGGTGAATATGCTTCAATCTTTGATGCGGACGACAATACATATAGCCTTGAGGAATCAGGTGTTATTTATCCGATGATTACGTATGATACCGGTGGTGGTTCTCCGATGAAGAAGTATAATTCAACAGTAACCGGTTACCGTTTCATCAAACACTGGATGCCCGATTATGCTCAGTGGGAACTTAATCCTAAAGGTGTACAGACAGCACATATGTTCCGTTACGGAGAATTGTTGCTGATTTATGCGGAAGCTAGAGCTGAATTAGGTGAAATCACTAATGATGATTTGGATATTACAGTTAACGCATTGAGAGAAAGAGCCGGTTACGACTTTGTGAAATATCCTAATGCTAAGTTGTCTCTATCCAATATCCCTGCTGACCCCCGTTTGGACGCTATTTATGCTAAGAAGCTGGATTATTCCGTTTCTCCGATTATCCGTGAAATCAGACGTGAACGTCGTGTGGAAACCATGATGGAAGGTATGCGTTATGAAGACTTGATGAGATGGAAAGCCGGTAAGTTGTTTACTGTTCCGGTAAGAGGTATGAAGATGACACCGGAAAAGACCGAAATGTACAGCAAGAACCGTAATGATGAAAAGTATAAGAATTTCCCCTACAAGATAACAGTTCCTATTGGTGAAGTAGGTAATAAGGTGATTGTGGATGATAATGGATTCATTATTCCTTATCCTACCTCTACTACCGTTATCAAGGGTGAATTGCCTTGGGACGATAAACGTTACTATTATCCGATACCTTTGAATGAAATGCTTATGAATCCGCTGTTGACACAGAATCCGGGTTGGAAAGACATTAATAGATAACCGATAAATACAGCATAAGATTATGAAAAAGAATATATATTTCTTGTTAGGAATGCTTTCGTTCGGAGCATTGTTTACAGGTTGCGATGACGATGATTTTGGCAAGGCGGTAAACATTACAGTTGAAAATGCAACGAACCTTGAAAGCGATATCTTCGGTGTAGTTGTGACAGAAGGACAACCTTTGCAACTGAAGCCATTCATTATGCCTGAAAGCGCTAGAGAAAATGCTATAAGTTACCACTTTGCAGGTGAGCCTTCGGGTGCTGTTGATTTGAGTGAAGATGGCTTGATTACTCCTAAGTTGACAACTCCGGCTACGGGTGCTATCCCTTCTCCGCTGGGTACGGATACGATTATTGTGAGAGTGGACGACGGCTCGGGTACATTCGTTAAATACCCGATCAGAGTAATCAGTAATATTGTGGTGGTTTCCAGCATCACTATCCAGTCTGCCGGACAAAACGTAGAAGTGGAAAGCGGCAAGACTTTCAATTTGGCTCAGTTTGTAACTGTTAATCCAAGTAATGCTACCGATAAGAGTGTTACTTATACTTCGGAAGATTCGAAAGTGGCAACTGTGGATCAGAATGGTTTGATTACAATAGTAGGAGAAACCGGAGAGTCAACAGAAATTACTGTAACTGCTAACGATAGAGGCAAACAATCTGCTGTTTGTAAGGTAAAAGTAGCCGATAAAGCTCCGGAATATGTAGGTTTCCCGTACTCGGAAGACAAATGGAATGTATCTTGTAATTTGTCTGATAAAGAAGGTTCACTTGATAGGCTTTTTGATGATGATGCTGCCAAATTCTGGGCACCTGCTATTACTACTCGTCCTATTTATGATCCGGAATGTTATTTGGATTTTAATTTGGGAGAAATTATCAAATTCGGTCAGTTGGGATGGAAACATCGTGGTGGTGGTTTTGAAGGCTTCTCTCACATGCAATGTCATACATTCAATTTGAAAGTGAAGAAAGCTGAGGCTGATGAGTGGGTTGACTTGGGGAATTTTGAAACAAAACCCAAAACATTGGATTATCAATTGTTTAAGGTTAAACCTGTTGAAATCCAATACATCAGAATAACCTTTATCAAAGGTCATCTGAGAGATGGAAAGACTGATTGGGATTATTCTGAAGGCGGTAATGTTTCTGTAGGCGACTTACAAGTTTTTGTTTATAACTGGTAGTTACTTTCGCTTAAAAATAATGTTGAGAGGGGAAATCTTTATGCAGGATTTCCCTTTTCAGTAATAGCAACTTCTTCTAAAAAATAATACCATGATACTAAAAAATACTTTGATACTTTGTTTGTCGATATTGATGATCTCCGTAAATTCTCATGCCGGTGAAAAAAAACAGGCTGCTGGACCGGAGGAACGCGAATTGTGGGTGAGTACACTCGTTAAAATAGCCGATCCTGTATTGACTAATCTTGCAAACGGGACTTTACGGGAAAATATGCCTCAAGAATCTTTGGATAGCAAACGCGGCCATAAGTTTTCTCATTTAGAAGCGGTCGGAAGAACGATATGTGGCATAGCTCCTTGGCTGGAACTTGGCGTTGATGGCAGTGAAGAAGGAAAGCTGAGAGAGAAATACATCAATTTAACTGTTAAAGGGCTTGCCAATGCCGTCAATCCCTCCTCACCGGATTATTTGGACTTCCAAACTCCTTATCAGCCTTTGGTGGATGCGGCTTTTTTGTCACTTGGCATATTGAGGGCGCCTACTCAAATATGGGGAAAACTGGATGCTCAAACCAAAGAAAATATGATAACTGAGTTGAGACGTACTCGCTCCATCAAACCGTTCCAAAGTAACTGGCTGCTGTTTGCTTCGATTGTTGAAGCTACGCTGTTGGAATTAACGGGGGACTGTGACCGGGAACGCTTGCTATACGGTGTAGAAATGTTTCGTGACAAATGGTATTTGGGAGACGCTACTTATGGCGACGGACCTCACTATCATGCCGATTATTATAACAGTTTTGTCATCCATCCTTTATTGACGGAAATAGTACGCATCATGGAAAAACATCACGTGCCGGGTGCCGACTTTCTACCTACCCAGATGAAGCGCTTTACGCGTTATGCCGAACAACAGGAAAGATTGATTTCACCTGAAGGCGCTTATCCTGTCATTGGTCGTTCCATTGTTTACCGTACAGGGGCGTTTCATGCTCTGGGACATGCCGCACTGCTCCATCAATTGCCATCGTCTATTAAACCTGCCCAAGTACGCTGTGCTTTGACGGCAGTTATTAATCGTCAATTCGCTGCACCTCATACCTATGACGCTCAAGGGTGGTTGCGTATCGGCTTTGCCGGTAGCCAGGTTGAAATGTCCGAATCTTACATTAATACAGGCAGTGTCTATCTTTGTACATTTGGTTTTGTAGCGTTGGGATTGCCAGACACCGACCCATTCTGGAGTGAAGGATTTACTCCATGGACTTCTTTGAAAGCCTGGAATGGGGAGATGGTGAATGCAGACCATGCCCAATGAGATATTTTTTCTGATAATCACAAAATGTTTGAATTATGAAATCTATTGCTTTTAATATCCTTATTCTGTTTATGTTATTTGGTGGCAGCGTATCAGCACAAAATACTGCCAAAGTGTTACCTGCCGATTTAGAGATTCCTCTAAAATATGGCGCTGACCGTTTGGGCAAACGTCAAGATGCGGCAATGCAAAAGTTCCGTGACAACCGTTTGGGGCTTTTTATTCATTGGGGGCTTTATGCTATCACGGGTGGTGAATGGGAAGGTGAAATTTATAACGGTCCTTCATCCTTTCTGCAAAAGTCAGCAAAAATTCAACCTAAGGAATGGATGAAACTTAGGGATAGATGGAACCCAAGAAGTTTTAATGCATCCGAATGGGCAAAGATGGCGAAAAAAATGGGAGTCAGATACATAAAGATAACGACTAAACACCATGACGGATTTTGTTTATGGCCGAGTGAATATAGTGAATATACTGTAGCGCATACTCCTTCCAAGAGAGATGTATTGGGTGAACTTGTAAAGGCTTGTGATGCAACAGGCATTGATGTACATCTATATTATTCGATATTAGACTGGAGCCATCCCGATTATAGATATTCGCTTAAGAATAGGGAAGATAGTGTTGCATTCAGTCGTTTTCTGGAATTTGCGGAAAATCAAGTAAAAGAGCTTGCTACACGTTATCCTACAGTAAAAGACTTCTGGTTTGACGGTACATGGGATGAAAGCTTTAAAAAGAATGGATGGTGGAGTGCCCATATAGAAAAGATGTTGAAAGAAATGATACCGGGTGTTACGGTAAATAGCCGTTTGCGTGCTGATGATTATGGTAAACGGCATTTTGATAGTAACGGTCATCTGATGGGTGATTATGAATCGGGATACGAACGTCGTCTGCCCGACCCTGTGAAGGATCTTAAAATTACTCATCACGACTGGGAGTCTTATATGACTTTACCTGAAAATCAGTGGGGTTATCATAAAGATTGGACACTTAGCTATGTAAAGACTCCTTTTGAAGCTATACAACGTCTTGCGCATGCCACGTCGCTGGGAGGTAATTTGGTTATAAACTTCGGACCACGACCTGAAGGTGATTTTCGCCAGGAAGAGTTGAAAATGGCGGATGTCGTAGGTAAATGGATGAAAAAGAATGGTGAGTGTATTTATGAATGCGGCTATGCCGGTCTTGCCAAACAAGATTGGGGGTATTTCACTCGTGGTAAAGACGGTACAGTGTATATGATTGTATTCAATGTTCCTTTTTCCGGAAAAATGGCGGTACAGGTACCCAAAGGGGTTCAAATAGAGAAAGCTGTTTTGCTGGATGGAGGCAGGCAGGTAGATGTTGTAGAGGCTACCAGAAATGAATATAGTGTAAGTATGCCGGATAAAGCTTTTGGTGAACCTTTTGTCATTAAATTACAGATGCGTGTCAATACGAATGGAAATGATAAGTATATGGATGCATTAACTTAGAATAGATTAAAACTGTTTTTCATATTTTTTCTGTTGTGTGTATTTTTTTATAATTTAGTCCCCCGTTATGAACTTTAATCTTTAATATGATAGTAATCTTATGAAAAACAGACTCTTTCTGCTCTTCCTGGCTCTCTTCTATATCGTATCTGCCTCCGTTGCCGGTGAAAGATATAAGTTTAGAACCCTATCGCCCAACGGGGGATTCTACTACGATGGAGTAAAGGCGATAGAACAAGATAAAGAAGGTTTTATTTGGGTGATGATGGACTATGAACTCTATCGTTTTGACGGCTATCATTACAAAAAGTACTATCCATATTTTGCCTCGATGATTCCGACTAAAAGGTGGATATTCAATAATATGGCATCCGATGCTGCCGGCTATTTATATGTGAATACGAACAACGGACTGTATCGTTACGAGCGAGTGTCGGATCGCTTTGAGAAAATCTATGAGGCAGTTGAATCGGTTAAGGTTGATAAGGTGGATAATCTTTGGGTCAGGTATAAGAGTAGATGGGATATATTAGACGGGGATACAGGAGAGCTCTATACGCCGCTTTATGACGGAAAAGAACTCTCTTTTGTCAATTCTGTTTTTTGTATCCATAACAAGGATTTATATACGTTCGTCAATAGGAAGATATACCGATTTAACTATGCCGAGAAGAAGTTTGTACTTTGTTTTACGCTGCCTGAAACCGGTGATGAGTCTATCCGTTTTGCTGAGACCCACTTGGGAAAATTGTGGGTATATGTCAATGAGGGCGAACTATACAAGATAGACATGTCAACTTTTAAAATTGAAGATCGCTATGAACTTCCTTCCGAATGCGGCAGAAATGTATTGCGGGAATTCTATATAGACAAGAAGGGAAAGGTGTGGCTGGGGACGATGAACGGACTCTATATACTTGATCCGACAAGCAGAAAACTGACGGAATACAAACATTCCGGGACAGACCCTTTCAGTTTGCCTAACAATTCTATTTGGGAAATTTATGAAGACAGGCAGTCGAATGTATGGGTCGGTACGTATTCCGGAATTCTATGCTATATCAATGTCGATGAAAATAATGCTTTCAAAACATACCATACCCAAAACAGTGGGTTGAATTATGCTCCGGTAAGTGCATTTGCCGAGGGAAAGGATTGTATCTGGGTAGGTACGGAAGGTGGAGGCATGAACCGGATGAGTACAACGACCGGAGAATTTAGCTCCTTTAGCGGTAAAAACAGTGGTACGTCCGACAATATAAAATCGCTGGTGATAGATGCTAATCATAATTTGTGGATTTCCACATTTAGGGGAGGAATAGATCTTTATGATTCAGAGCAGCATAAAGTTACTAATTACAAGCATCTTGAAAGTGATCACAGTTCTTTGTTAGTGGATAATATCCGTAAAAATATTCCCGAGGCAGATTCAGGTATGTGGGTAGCTTATCAGTATCCTATGCCTAAAATATCATATTTTTCTTATCGTAGCAAGTCGTTCGCTCATTATAGTTTGGATAGTACACGCAATTATGCTTACTTGTTCGACATCTTGCGGCAAGGTGAAAAAACGTTGTGGGCTATCAGCAATGAAGCACTTTATCGCATGGATACCCATACGCATGCTGTTGAAAAGATAATTCCCAATGACTCTACCTATTTGGGCTTGTTTACATTCTGTTTGGATGATTCGGGCAATATTTGGATTGGTACCATTGGTAACGGGCTTGTTAAGTTTGACACCAATACTTCGAGCTTTATCCCGCTGAAAGGTAAGTTGCAACAGGACATTTATTCTATTTACAGTATTTGTTATGACGATGGCAACGTTTGGATGGGAACAGATAACGGGTTGTACAGCTACAATATAGCCAGCAACCGTTTGATGAAATTCGATGAAAGAGAGAACACTCAAGGACAGGTTTACTATCCGCTGGCAACTATGAAGGGGCGCGACGGGCTACTCTATTTCGGGGGTACGAACGGTTTTACTATCATCGATCCGAAGAAAATATCCTATAACAGTTTCAAGCCTAAAGCGATTATATCCGATTTCTTTATCGATCATAAGGCAGTGCACCCCAACTATTTATTCACTGATTCGCTCAGTACGATTGTACTCGACTATGACCAGGTGAATTTCGGCTTTCAGTTTTCTTCTGACAATTATCATATCCCGGAGAAGAACAGGTTCAAGTTTCGGCTGAAAGGGTATAATGATTCCTGGATTACCGTGAATGCCGGGCAGCGTACGGTGATGTATTCGAAGGTGCCGGCAGGTACTTACTACTTTGAGGTGTATGCCGCCAACAATGACGGTGTTTGGAGTGATAAGCCCACAGTGATAAAAATAGTCAGAAAGACTGCTCCGTGGTTCAGTTTGCCCGCTTATATTCTTTATTTACTGGCTATAATAGGGATTGCATACGTCATTTATCGACATTTTGCCGAGAAGAAAAAACTGAAGATGCTGCTTTACCAAGAGAACATAGAAAAAGATAAAAAGGAACAAATTCATCAAGCGCAGCTGCGTTTCTTTACCAATATTTCACATGACTTCCGAACGCCGCTTTCGCTTATACTGGCTGCCTTGGATAAGTTGAGGCGTGAGGGTTTGAAAGAGTACTATTATCGGATATTGAACGGCAACGTACAACGCTTGCTCAATTTAGTGAACGAGCTGATGGATTTCCGGACAATAGAGAATGGCAAAATGAAACTGGAATTGCAGCCGCTGAATATCAATCATTTTGTAACAGAGGTTGCCAACGATTTTATGGATTATGCAAGGGAACGGAACATCGACTTTCAGATAAAATGCGATGAGGCTCTACCCGCGGATATTTATGCAGATAAGACCATTGTCGAGAAAATCGTGATGAATCTGCTGAATAATGCTTTCAAATATACGCCGGATAAAGGGAGAATTCTTTTGGAAACAAGATATGGTAAGGACTTTGTATCTCAATATAAGAATAGTTATAGGGTTGGCGAAAGCATCGATGATACCTTTTCCATTCTTGTGAGTGATACCGGAGTGGGTATTTCTCGTGAATCTATAAGCAGTGTTTTCGAAAGATTTTATAAGGTAAATACTGTGAATGCGGATTCTCATTTGGGTACGGGTATCGGACTGGCTCTTGTTAAGAGTTTGGTATTGTTGCAGAAAGGTAACATCTCCATCTTCAGTGAACGGGAGAAGGGTACGGATATGGTTGTAAACCTGCCTCTCGACAAAAGTATCTTTGCCGATGCAGATTTTATGAAGCAGAATGAGGCTGTACAGGAATCTGCTCTGCCGATGAATGAGGAAACAGAACCTGCCGAACTAAAAGATATGGAAGAAGAGTTTCTGCCTTCGAACAAAAGAAAGATTTTGATTACTGAGGATAATAATGACTTGAGAATGCTGATTGCCGAATCACTTTCTGATGAGTTTCAGGTGATGCAGGCCTGCGACGGACTGGAAGCGTTGAAACTGATTGATGAGGTAGACTTTGATTTGATTATAAGTGATATTATGATGCCCAACAAAGATGGAGTTTCCTTATGCAGCGATATCAAAAGCGATGTCAATACTTCACATATCCCCGTGGTCTTGCTGACTGCTAAAACCAGCCTCGAAAGCAAGATTGAGGGAGTGGATTCGGGAGCGGACCTTTATTTTGAGAAGCCGATAGATTTGACTTACTTGAAACTGTCCATTCAGAATATATTCAGAAATCAGCAACAACTAAAGGAGCATTATGCCAAGAACTATTATGCGGACAGCAGCGAGTTGTCTTCCAATGAACAGGATAGCAAATTCCTGAAACAGCTTATTGCCTTTATTGAAACGAATATGGATCAACCACAATTGGATGTCAATCTGATTGCTGAAGAATTACTGATGAGCCGCAGCAAGCTTTATACAAAAGTGAAAAGCCTTACAGGAAAATCGGTGGTGGAATTTGTGTTGAATTGCCGTTTGCGTAAAGCTGCGAAATTGATTATCGAGGAGAATATGACGATGCGTGAAGTGATGATGCAGATTGGTATCGAGAGTCAGGCATATTTTACCAATTCGTTCAAGAAAGTATTTGGCGAGACGCCTACATCTTTTGCTGCAAAGCATAAAAAGTAGTCCAAAGGGCGATTTGGATAAAATAATTGGCAAATAGAGCAAGACGCTAAGAGGGGAATTGCCGTTCTTTGCAGAAACATTTTAAATTTAATAAGATGAAAAACGTTTTGCAATTAACTGTTTTATTTTCATTGCTGGCTGTAGGTGCTTTTGCTCAAAAACAACAGCAAGTTTTGCCTGCCGACCAGGAAATCTCCCTCAAATATGGTGCCGACCGTTTGGGGAAACGCCAAGATGCCGATATGCAGAAATTCCGTGATAATCGCTTGGGAGCTTTCATACATTGGGGGCTATATGCCATTCCCGGTGGAGAGTGGAATGGCAAAATTTATAACGGTGCTGCCGAATGGCTGAAGTCGTGGGCGAAAGTTCCCGCTGATGAATGGCTGAAGCTGATGGATCAATGGAACCCCGAAAAACTTAACCCCAAAGCTTGGGCGAAGATGGCAAAGAAGATGGGAGTGAAGTATGTGAAAATCACTACCAAGCACCATGAAGGCTTTTGTTTATGGCCGAGCAAATTTAGCAAATATACAGTAGCACAAACACCTTATAAGAAAGATATATTAGGCGAATTGGTAAAAGCCTACAATGACGAAGGCATTGATGTTCATTTCTATTTCTCGGTGATGGACTGGAGTCATCCTGACTACCGCTATGACATTAAGTCGGAAGAAGATGAGGTCGCTTTTGCCCGTTTCCTTGAATTTACCGACAATCAGTTGAAAGAACTCGCTACTCGTTACCCCACCGTGAAAGACTTTTGGTTTGACGGCACCTGGGATGCCAGTATCAAGAAGAACGGTTGGTGGACGGCACACGTAGAAAGAATGCTGAAAGATATGTTGCCGGGCGTAACTATTAACAGCCGCTTGCGTGCCGATGATTACGGCAAGCGTCACTTCGACAGTAACGGCCACCTGATGGGCGACTATGAATCGGGTTATGAACGTCGCCTGCCCGATCCGGTGAAAGACCTGAAAGTGACCCGTTGGGATTGGGAAGCCTGTATGACAGTGCCCGAAAACCAATGGGGTTATCACAAAGATTGGTCTATCAGCTACGTGAAGACTCCTTTGGAAGTACTGGAACGCATCGTGCATGCCGTTTCTATGGGAGGAAATATGGTTGTGAACTTCGGACCCCAAGCCGACGGTGATTTTCGTTCGGAAGAGAAGCAACTGGCTGATGCTATCGGCAAGTGGATGCAGGAGAATGGTGAGTGCATCTATGGCTGCGACTATGCCGGTTGGGACAAACAATCTTGGGGTTATTATACCCGTAAAGGAAAAGACGTATATATGATTGTCTTTAATCCACCTTACTCCAAACGCTTGGTGGTGAAGACGCCCAAGGACGCAAAAATAATGAAAGCTTCCTTGTTGGACGGAAAAGAAGTAGGAGTGAAGGAAACTGCCCGTAACGAATATAACGTGGATATGCCCGCAAAGAATCCGGGTGAACCTTTCGTTATCAAGTTGCAAGTAGAAGAAAACGCAAGCGCTGCCGATAAATACCGGGATGCTTTGACTTAAATTTTAATCACAATTATTCTAACCTTATTTATTAAATGATGCATCCTGATTGAATGGTAATTTAACGAACAGTTAAACGGGGATTTAATGATCCGTTAAGTACTCGCATAATTGTCCGTTAAATACCCGTTTAATCATTCGTTAAGTACATGTTTATATGGCAATTGATTTTGAAATTATTCTAACCTTTAATTATATATGATGTTATGAAGAAGTTTTTTCTTTTCATCTCTTTCTTCTTAATAACTGTAATGCAAGCTTCTGCACAGCAAAACATAGACAAGACTACCGTAAAATCGATCATGAAACGGGTGGCGGACTGGCAGATAGCCAATCCTAACAAGGAAGCCGAGCATGACGATTTGGACTGGACACATGCCGCCTTGTACATGGGCATGCTCGATTGGGCTGAACTTACAGAGAAAGAAGACGGTGACGATGCCTATTACCAGTGGTTGCTCCGTATCGGACGGCGTAATCATTTCCAGGTAGGAAAGTGGATGTATCATGCCGATTTTATTGCCGTAGGACAGCCCTTCATCGACCTTTATATTAAATATGGCAATAAAAAGATGATAGCCCCCGTCATGGCACGTGCCAACTGGGTGGTAGAAAATCCTGCTGAAACTACCTTGGAACTAGATTATGGAAACCTGGAAACTTTAGACCGTTGGTCTTGGTGCGACGCATTGTTTATGGCTCCCCCTGTATATGCCAAGCTTTATGCGTTGACCAAGGATAAAAAGTATCTGGATTTCTTAAACAAAGAGTATAAAGCTACATACGATTACTTGTATGACAAGGACGAACGTTTGTTTTACCGTGACCGTCGATACTTTGGCAAACAAGAAGCCAATGGCAAGAAGGTGTTTTGGGGACGTGGCAACGGCTGGGTGCTCGGCGGATTGGCCGAAATCCTGCAAGTGCTTCCTCCAGATGAACCTTCCCGGGGGTTCTATCAAGACCTGTTTGTGACGTTGGCTACCCGTGTGGCAGGTTTGCAGAGTACGGATGGATATTGGCATGCCAGCATGCTCGATCCGGCTTCTTACCCCTCGCCCGAAACAAGTGCTACCGGGTTTATCGTCTATGCGCTGGCATACGGTGTGAACGAGGGACTGTTGGATAAAGCGACTTTCATGCCGGTTATCAAAAAAGGTTGGCAAGCCTTGGTAGATGCGGTAGAACCCGATGGCAAACTGGGTTATGTACAACCGATTGGTGCCGATCCTCGTAAAGTGACCCGTGAGATGACCGAAGTCTATGGTGTGGGTGCATTTCTGTTGACCGGATGCCAGATTTATAAGATGGCAGACTCGAAATAAATCAAATATATCTGAATCATGAAAAATAACACATTGTTTATATTCCTCGTATTGTTGATGCTGGGCATATCCGGTAGAGCGGATGCACGTGACGTGACATCCTTCAACGACGGTTGGGAGTTTAAGAAAGGCCCTTTCTCTAAAGAAGCGATGCAGGCGGCGCAGAAGTGGAACGTCGACTGGCAGCAAGTAACCGTTCCCCATACCTGGAATGCGGACGACATGCAGAAGAAAGTTTCTGCTTTCTATGAAGGCGTAGGTTACTATCGCAAGAAGTGTACTTTCCCCGAAAGCATGAAAGGCAAACGCGTCTTCCTGCGTTTCGAGGGAGTAGGAGCCTGTGCCGAAGTATATGTCAATGGTTACTTGGTGGGAACGCACCAGGGAGCCTATTCCGCTTTTGCATGCGAGATTGGTTCACAAGTGAAGTTCGGCGAAGAAAACGAAATAGTAGTGAAGGCGGACAATACGGCACGTCCCGACGTTATCCCTACCAATCATATCCTGTTTGGTGTTTACGGGGGAATCTATCGCCCCGTGTGGCTGGTGGTGACGGAACCTTGTAACATCATCGTGACCGACTGTGCCTCTTCCGGCATGTATATCACTCAGAAGAATGTTTCTAAGAAGTCGGCGGAAGTAACTGTAAAGGTGAAACTGGATAATGCAACGTTGACTCTCGCTCCGGTGGAACTGGAGAATGCGGTATATGACAGGAACGGGCGATTGGTGAAAAAGCATAGTCAATCCTTTGAACTGACTCCGCAGGGTGTGCAAAGCTATTCCTCGCACTTCACCCTGAGCAATCCCCATTTATGGCAGGGACGCGAAGACCCTTATTTATATAAGGTGGTATCACGTCTTCTACGGAACGGACAAGTGATAGACGAAGTCGTTCAACCTTTGGGGCTTCGCAAGTATGAGGCTGTGGCAGGTAAAGGCTTCTTCCTGAACGGAAAGAAATATCCCATGTACGGTGTAACCCGTCATCAGGACTGGTGGGGATTGGGCAGTGCCCTCACCAACAAGGAGCATGACTTCGACTTGGCACAGATTATGGATATCGGTGCCACCACCGTTCGCTTTGCCCATTATCAGCAGTCCGAATACCTCTATTCGCGTTGTGATACATTGGGACTGGTCATTTGGGCGGAGATTCCTTTCGTGAACCGTGTCACCGGGCAAGAGTGGGACAACGCTCACCAGCAGATGCGTGAGCTTGTCCGCCAAAGTTTCAATCATCCTTCCATCTATGTATGGGGCATCCATAACGAGGTCTATCATCCTCATAATTATACCGCTGCCCTTACGCAGTCCATTCACGACCTGTGCAAACTCGAAGATCCCGACCGCTATACGGTATCGGTCAACGGATATGGTAGTGCAGAACATGCGGTCAATCAGAATGCCGATATACAAGGCATGAACCGTTACTTCGGTTGGTACGAAAAGAAGCTGCAAGACATCAAGCCCTGGATAGAGAAGATGGAAAAAGAGTATCCCTGGCAGCGCTTTATGCTGACGGAATATGGCGCAGATGCCAACATCGACCATCAGACGGAAATACTGGGCGACGCCCTGAACTGGACAAGTCCTTTCTACCCCGAAACATTCCAAACCAAGACGCACGAATACCAGTGGAGCATTATTGCCCGGCATCCCTACATCATTGCCTCTTACCTGTGGAATATGTTCGATTTTGCGGTACCCACCTCCCAAAGAGGCAGCGTAGATGCCCGCAACATGAAAGGGCTGATAACGTTCGACCGCAAAATCAAGAAAGACTCCTACTTCTGGTATAAGGCGAATTGGAGCAAGGAACCGGTGCTCTACTTGACGCAACGCCGCAATGCCGATCGGGAGAAGAAAGAAACCTCCGTTACCGTTTATTCCAATATCGGTACTCCGAAAGTGTACCTCAACGGACAAGAACTGACCGGGGTGCGCAAAGGTTATACCGATGTACATTACGTTTTCGACAAGGTAACGTTGGCCGACGGTAAGAATCTGCTGAAAACCGTTGCCTCCTATCAAGGCAAAGAGTATACCGATGAGATAGAATGGAACTATCACGGCGAGCATAGCCGTGAAGCCGATTTCTTTGAGTATAAAAAAGAGCACGGCAGCTGGTAAAATTCGCATCGTTTTTTTATATC
Organism: Bacteroidota bacterium; assembly: GCA_023458215.1. The sequence continues at coordinate 10,886 of JAEXAJ010000062.1, read as the reverse complement.
TCAACAAAATAGAGCGTTTTCGCGTCGCAATTTCTCCCTGTTTCTTATCGAACATAGTAGCGGTGCGTTTTGAACCCTATTCAGTATACGACTGAACCTATTTCAATCGTATACTGAATAGGGTTCAGTCGTATACTGATTATACCCCCTCTCAGAAGGTGCTCAGAACGGGGTGCGGGAGGTCAGTGCAAGCAAGTCGTAAAGTTGTGTTTTTGACCTGATTATATGTTTACAAATAGGCCGAAAGGCAGACTTCACCCGTCCGGCAGGTGCGAAATCGACCTGATTAATTGAGTGTAAAGTGATAAAATTAGATTTTAGAGCATTGTTTTCTTACGATTATTTATTTTTCTATCATTTTTTTCTTCAATTTGTTTGGAGTTTATAAAAAAGCCCTTACCTTTGCAGCACAATAATAAAAGAATAATTTAGTTATGAATCTACATACATCTATTAACCTGGCAGTTTTGCATATTATTCGCGTCGTGGTGCTATCATCAAGAGCGTGAGAAAGGTTATGTATGTATTCGTACGTTGAAAGATAATTTATGAAGCCTTTCTCACTATAGTGGGGAAGGCTTTTTTCATTAAAAGGAGGTTTGAAGATGAAGAATCAGTTACGCAGTTCGTCCAGTACACAAGGTCGCCGTATGGCAGGCGCACGTGCTTTGTGGACGGCCAATGGCATGAAGAAAGAACAAATGGGCAAGCCCATTATCGCTATAGTCAACTCATTTACCCAGTTCGTGCCCGGACATGTACATCTGCATGAAATCGGCCAGTTCGTAAAGGAGGAGATTGAAAAGCAAGGGTGCTTCGCTGCGGAATTCAATACGATTGCCATCGACGACGGTATTGCTATGGGGCATGACGGCATGCTCTATTCTTTGCCATCCCGCGATATTATCGCCGATAGCGTGGAGTATATGGTGAATGCCCATAAAGCCGATGCCATGGTTTGCATCAGCAACTGTGACAAGATCACTCCGGGAATGCTGATGGCGGCAATGCGACTGAATATTCCTACTGTATTTGTTTCGGGTGGCCCGATGGAAGCCGGCGAATGGAAAGGACAACATCTTGATTTGATCGATGCCATGATTAAGTCCGCCGACGACAGCGTAAGCGATGAGGAAGTAGCCGAAATAGAGAACAATGCGTGTCCGTCTTGCGGATGTTGTTCGGGCATGTTTACGGCCAACTCCATGAACTGCCTGAACGAAGCGCTTGGTTTGGCATTGCCCGGCAACGGCACGATTGTAGCCACCCATGCCAATCGGAAACAGTTGTTCAAAGAGGCTGCCCGACTGATTGTAGAGAATGCTTATAAATATTATCAGGATGGAGACGACAGCGTGTTGCCCCGTAATATAGCCACCCGTCAGGCGTTCCTGAACTCCATGTCGCTGGATATTGCGATGGGGGGATCTACCAATACCGTACTTCACTTATTGGCTATTGCCCACGAAGCCGGAGCCGACTTCACCATGGACGATATCGACCTGCTTTCTCGCAAATGCCCCTGTCTCTGTAAAGTAGCACCGAATACGCAGAAGTATCATATACAAGACGTAAACCGTGCCGGCGGCATCATGGCTATTATGGACGAATTGGCCAAAGCCGGATTGATAGATACCGCCGTAAACCGTGTAGACGGCATGACCTTGGCAGAAGCCATCGACCGTAACAGCATCACCAGCCCCCATGTAACAGAAGAGGCTGTTAAGAAATATAAGAGTGCCGCCGCCAGCAAATTCAATCTGGTACTCGGCTCACAAGAAATGTATTATAAAGAATTGGATACCGACCGTGCCACCGGCTGTATCCGTGACCTGGAGCATGCCTACAGCAAAGACGGCGGACTGGCCGTGCTGAAAGGCAACATTGCCCAAGACGGTTGTGTAGTAAAAACCGCGGGTGTGGACGAAAGCATCTGGTGCTTCACCGGGCCTGCTAAAGTGTTCGATTCGCAAGATGCTGCCTGTGAAGGTATTCTCGGAGGGCGAGTCGTCAGCGGAGACGTTGTCGTCATTACGCACGAGGGTCCTAAAGGCGGTCCCGGTATGCAGGAAATGCTTTACCCGACTTCTTATATCAAGTCCCGCCATTTAGGAAAGGAGTGCGCACTGATTACGGACGGACGTTTCAGCGGTGGAACATCGGGGTTGAGTATCGGACATGTCTCTCCGGAAGCTGCTGCCGGTGGTAATATCGGTAAGATTAAGGATGGAGACATTATCGAAATCAACATTCCCCAACGTTCTATCAACGTCAAACTGACAGAGGAAGAACTGGCTGCCCGTCCGATGACTCCCGTTACACGTAACCGGGAAGTCTCAAAAAGCCTGAAAGCATACGCCAGCATGGTTAGTTCGGCGGATAAGGGAGCTGTAAGGCTGATTGATTAATAGAGAGAGTATTACTTGAATTTAATTCGTAAAAAGAAAATCAAATGAAAGATATAATAACAGGCGCAGAAGCATTGATGCGTTCGCTGGAACATCAGGGAGTAACGACTATCTTCGGTTATCCGGGTGGCGCTATCATGCCGGTTTTTGACGCCTTATACGATCATCGGCAGAATCTGAACCATATTTTGGTTAGACACGAGCAGGGAGCTGCCCACGCGGCTCAAGGTTTCTCGCGTGTTTCGGGTAAAGTAGGAGTGTGCCTGGTAACCAGTGGGCCGGGGGCAACGAATACAATTACCGGTATTGCCGATGCTATGATTGATAACACTCCCATTGTCGTGATTGCCGGACAGGTAGGTACCGGATTTCTAGGCACCGATGCTTTTCAGGAAGTAGACTTGGTAGGTATTACGCAGCCTATCTCGAAATGGAGTTATCAGATTCGTAGAGCGGAAGATGTGGCCTGGGCAGTGGCTCGCGCTTTCTATATCGCGCAAAGCGGACGTCCCGGACCGGTAGTATTGGACTTTGCCAAGAATGCTCAGATGGAGAAAACCGAATATGTACCTACCAAAGTGGATTATGTTCGTAGCTACCTTCCTGTTCCCGAAATGGAGCCCGAAGCGATACAGCAAGCCGCCGATCTGATAAATGGTGCAAAGCGTCCTTTGGTCTTGGTTGGACAAGGGGTCGAATTGGGCAATGCTCAGCAGGAACTTCGTTCTTTCATAGAGAAAGCGGAAATGCCGGCAGGTTGTACTTTATTGGGACTTTCGGCTTTGCCTACCGGTCATCCTTTAAATAAAGGTATGTTAGGCATGCATGGTAATCTCGGCCCTAATATCAATACTAATAAATGTGATGTCCTTATTGCGGTAGGCATGCGTTTCGATGACCGTGTAACTGGTAAACTGGATACTTATGCTACACAGGCAAAGATTATACACTTTGATATAGACCCCGCCGAAATAGACAAGAACGTAAAGACCGATGTTGCTGTATTGGGAGATTGCAAAGAGACATTGGCGGCTGTTACGCAATTACTGAAACCCGCTAAACATCAGGAATGGCTGGATAGCTTTCGTGCTTATGAAGAAGTGGAAGAAGAAAAAGTAATCCGTCCTGAGTTGCACCCAAAAGGAGATACACTGAATATGGGAGAAGTGGTACGTGCAGTCAGCGAAGCAACCAATAACGAGGCTGTTTTGGTAACAGATGTAGGACAGAACCAAATGATGGCTGCCCGTTACTTTAAATATTCAAAAGAACGTAGTATAGTTACTTCCGGCGGTCTGGGTACTATGGGATTCGGCCTTCCGGCTGCTATCGGAGCTACTTTCGGATGTCCTGACCGCACCGTATGCGTCTTTATGGGCGATGGCGGTTTGCAGATGAATTTGCAAGAGTTTGGTACGGTTATGGAGCAAAAAGCTCCGGTAAAGATGATTTTGCTGAACAATAACTTCTTGGGCAATGTTCGTCAGTGGCAGGCAATGTTCTTCAACGGTCGTTATTCATTTACACCGATGATGAATCCTGATTATATGAAGATTGCGTCTGCATACGACATTCCTTCTCGTCGGGTAATGACACGTGAAGAATTGAAACAGGCTATTGATGAAATGATCTCAACAGATGGCCCGTTCTTGCTCGAAGCGTGTGTTGCCGAAGAAGGTAACGTGTTGCCGATGACGCCTCCGGGTGGTTCGGTAAACCAAATGTTATTAGAATGCTAATTCTTCATTCGTCATCATTAATCCTTAATTAATATGGATAAGACATTATATACAATTATAGTTCATTCAGAGAACTTTGCCGGTTTGCTAAATCAGGTTACAGCTGTATTTACCCGTCGGCAGATCAATATAGAGAGCTTGAATGTATCGGCATCTTCCATCAAAGGTGTACATAAATATACCATTACCGCCTGGACTGATAAAGATACGATCGAGAAAGTAACCAAACAGATCACTAAGAAAATAGATGTACTTCAGGCACACTATTTTACGGATAATGAGATTTATCAGCACGAGATTGCCCTTTATAAACTGACGACTCCCACTTTGGAGGAAAAACCGGAGGTTTCAAAGATTATCCGTAGATACAATGCACGTATAGTAGAGGTGAATGCCGTATTTTCAATTGTCGAAAAGAATGGCATAAGCGAAGATATTACTAACCTTTATGAAGAACTGAGCGCGTTGGATTGTGTGCTTCAGTTTGTTCGCTCGGGGCGTGTAGCAATCACAACCAGTTGTTTCGAACGTGTCAATGAGTATCTGGCCGATCGCGAGGCAAAACATCTTCAAAGTAAACAGCAAGCGTAATGAGTGAAAATAATAGAATAGGTACTTATAAATTTATAGCCGAGCCATTCCACGTGGACTTTACCGGACGGCTGACGATGGGAGTCCTGGGCAATCATCTCCTGAATTGCGCAGGTTTCCATGCCAGCGACCGTGGCTTTGGTATTGCTACCTTGAATGAGGACAATTTTACTTGGGTATTGTCCCGTCTGGCTATCGAACTGGAAGAGATGCCTTATCAATACGAAGACTTCTCTATTCAGACATGGGTGGAAAATGTATATCGTCTTTTCACTGATCGTAATTTCGCTCTTATTAATAAGGATGGAAAGAAAATAGGTTATGCCCGTTCGGTATGGGCGATGATTAGCATGAATACCCGCAAACCGGCGGATTTGTTGACTCTCCATCAGGGAAGTATCGTAGATTATGTTTGCGATGAACCTTGCCCCATTGAGAAGCCGTCGCGCATCAAAGTGGCTTCGACAACTCCCGTTGCCTCGATTGAAGCCCGTTACAGTGACATTGACATCAATGGACATGTGAACAGCATTCGCTATATCGAACACATCCTTGACTTGTTTCCTATCGAAATGTATAAAGAGAAACGCATTCGCCGCTTTGAAATGGCGTATGTGGCTGAAAGCTACTACGGTGACGAGCTTACTCTCTACATGGATGATGCCGGAGAGGGCGTTTATGAAGTGGAAGTGAAAAAGAATGGCAATGAGGTTGTTTGCCGTTCAAAAGTGATATTTACTGAGAAATAATATATATTAATCAATGGCGTAAGCCACTAATAAAAACTAAAACAAAAAATGGCACAATTGAATTTTGGCGGTACAATTGAAAATGTAATGACCCGCGAAGAATTTCCTTTGGAAAAAGCACGTGAGATTTTGAAAGATGAAACAATTGCTGTAATCGGTTATGGCGTACAAGGCCCCGGACAGGCTTGTAACTTGCGTGATAACGGTTTCAACGTGATTGTAGGACAACGTCCGGGTAAGACATACGATAAAGCGGTAGCTGACGGATGGGTTCCGGGTGAAACTTTGTTCAGTATTGAGGACGCTTGCCAGAAAGGTACGATCATTATGTGTCTGTTGTCTGACGCTGCCGTAATGTCTGTATGGCCCACTATCAAGCCTTACTTGACTCCGGGAAAAGCGCTTTACTTTTCTCATGGTTTTGCTATCACTTGGAGCGACCGTACCGGTGTAGTTCCTCCTAAAGATATCGACGTATTCATGGTTGCTCCCAAAGGTTCAGGTACTTCATTGCGTACTATGTTCCTCGAAGGTCGTGGCTTGAACTCATCTTATGCTATCTATCAGGATGCTTCAGGCAAGGCTTTTGATAAAACAATTGCTTTGGGTATCGGTATCGGTTCCGGTTATCTGTTCGAGACAACTTTCCAACGTGAAGCTACTTCCGATTTGACGGGTGAACGCGGTTCTTTGATGGGGGCTATCCAAGGCTTGTTGTTGGCTCAATACGAAGTACTTCGTGAAAACGGCCATACTCCTTCTGAAGCTTTCAATGAAACAGTTGAAGAACTGACTCAGTCATTGATGCCCTTGTTCGCAAAGAATGGTATGGACTGGATGTATGCTAACTGCTCTACTACTGCTCAACGTGGTGCTTTGGACTGGATGACTCCGTTCCATGATGCTGTTAAACCGGTTGTTGAGAAATTATATGCCAGTGTGAAGTCCGGTAATGAAGCTCAGATTTCTATCGATAGCAACTCTAAACCCGATTATCGTGAAAAACTGAACGCCGAGTTGAAAGCATTGCGTGAAAGCGAAATGTGGCAGACGGCTGTTACTGTACGTAAACTTCGTCCGGAAAACAATTAATTGATTCTGATTTTATAGAGTAATCTATCTAAATAGGATAGTTTTATAGGAAGTCCCCAATAGTAATTTTACTGTTGGGGACTTTATGCATTATGCGCGAAAAAGTGACATCATATATGGTATAATAATGTAGATTATTTGCATAAAATATACATAAAATTGTGGTAAATAATTTAAGCATATATTCTTGTGTTGTATGTTCAATACTTGTATGGCATGATATGCTCAGATTTAGTGTGATTTTGCTTATTATGACAAAAAGTTGTCATATAGCAAAGCTGTGAGTCATTTAGGTGTAGTTTAAGCCTTGTTTTAACAATAGTTATCTGTTTTTTTAAAGAGAAATTAGATTACATTCCACAAAATTACGAAAGTTTAATAATATAATATATATTAAAATGCTAGTAATAGATTAATGTATATTGAAAAAAATGCGTACATTTGTAATAATATCAATTTTATAACCTAGCATTATATGAAACAGATTAAGAAAACCAGTTTCGTTGCCTACTTATTTGCATTATTTTTAATGGGTATGGTAACAGGATGTGAGAAGGATATTTATAATCCTGACAACGACAAAGGCAAACTCCCCCCTGCCGAAAACTACTTTGATTTCAAGTTGAGCGGAAAAGTTAACTTGAATGTAAATTACAACGCTCCCGGATTTAATACGATAATTGAAGTGTATCTTCAAAATCCGCTTAAGGAGGATGGAAAGACTAAGATCGATGGAATTGAACCAATATTTGTTGCATTCACAGACGATAATGGAAAATATGAAGGAGAAATGGTTGTCCCTACAGCTGTTAATGAAATTTATCTTTATACCAATCGTTGGGGATTGCCTGCTTGTTTAACGTTGGAAGCAAAGGATGGTGGATTCTCTTTTGATGCATCAAAGATTACACGCCCGGAAACGAAAGCAACAACGCGTGCTGCTCATAACCCCGAATTTATTGGAAATGCTGCTCCTTATGGATTGGAGAAAGGTAATAGATGGGATAATATGTATTCATTATGTAAATGGGATGCTAGTGGTTATACTTATTATGACGGTTTTGGCAATCCTAATTTTTATACTCCCAATTATATTACCTATACAACTAAGATTGGCAATGAAAAGATAGCGGATATTTCAGCTAGAGCATATAATACGATACAAAATTATGAGGGCTCTAAAGCTGATTTCTTACGCGATGCTGAAATAACAAATATTAAGGTCACAAAAGCTGGTTCAGTGGATATTGTTTATTTGATGGAGGCTGCTGCATATCAAAATACTTTGGGATATTACTATTATAAAGCTGGTACTGATCCCGGTGATTTATCTAGGATTAAGAAATATATTATTTTCCCTAATATATTAGGTGATAAACCTTCTTATGACCCAATGCGGCTTGGTGCTACCGTTCGATTGAAGTATTTTAATGAGGACGGTACTTCCACTGAGACTTTTCCTGAAGGAACTGTTATAGGCTGGTTCTTTATTAGTAATGGATTCCATTTTGCATTTGGCAGTATAATACCTGAACCTGATCAATTGGATTATGGAAGTAGAACAACTAATCCGGGTAGTGTCTTTTTCTCGAACGATACAGGTAATATGCGCCGTTTTATTTCACTGGTTGATACTAAAAGTAAAACTGTTATTCTTGGTTTTGAAGATCAAACGAGACCTGATGCCGCATCAGAGGATTATTCGGATGTGCTATTCTTTGTGAAATCAGACAATGGTGAGTTGGATAATGAAGGTAAGCCTGAAATAACGGATCCGGACAATCCTCCTACCGAATCAACTGCTACAATTACTGGAACAGTCGCTTTTGAAGATATTTGGCCTAAAGGTGGTGACTATGACTTGAATGATGTAATTGTAGAATACAAACGTGTACTGACAATTAATAAGTCAAATAAGGTTGTAAAAGCTGTAGAAACATTCACCCCTGTTCAACCTGCGGGTAGTGCTCTCAACGATAACTTCTTTGCTTGTGCCTACAAAAATTTTGGAACAGTAAAGGTGGATGCGGGTGTAATTTTAGAAAGTAATACTAAGTCGTTTGTTATACAACAAAGTGCAAGAGCTATTCCTCTTGGTTCCTCATTTGAAATTGAACGTACTTTGGATGGCTCAATGACGCAAGCGGAAATAGTAGAAGATTTTAATCCATACATTATCACTAACGAATATACTACAAGTGATCGTATTGAAGTGCATCTCCCTAAAAAAGATATGACTGATGCTGCTGATAAAACTAAAATGGACGCAAGTAATGCCTATTACATAGGTGAGAATGGTTTATATCCATTTGCGATCAATATTCCTGTTTTAGGATTTAAGCCTGCAACTGAAAAAGTCAGAATTGATGGTGCAGGACAATATCCAGCATTTAAAACATGGGCAGAATCAAAAGGTGAGCAAGCTAAAGACTGGTACTTAACTGGTAAGAAATAGGTTATAAATAAGTTTTATTGATAGAGGATTGTATAAGTTAGATTATGCTTACTTATACAATCCTTTTTTATTTTCTTATAAACTCCAAGAGTTTGCGGTAGAACGCATGATGTGACAAGGTTGCTGCTTCTCCTAAAATCACTAGTTTCATGCGTGCACGGGTGATGGCAACATTCATTCTTCTCAAATCATTCAAAAAACCGATTTGCCCTTCTTCATTGGCACGGACAAGACTGATAAAGATCACATCCCTCTCTTGCCCTTGAAACCCATCTACAGTATGTACGGTAATAAGACTGCGATAGGGCTTGAGAGTAGTATCAGATTTGATTTTGTTGCGTAGGTATTGCACTTGCGCTTTGTAGGGAGAGATGATGCCAAAATCAATTCGTTCTTCTAAAATACGATCTCCACCGATCCGATTGATATAAACTTTCAGTTCTTGCAGCAGCAAGTTAGCCTCCTCTTTATTAATGCGTCCGAATGTTTCACCCACGAACTCTTCTTTGAAGTCCATATCCGAAGTATCTATCCAACTGATGGGGGTATCCCAGTCTAATATACCTCGATAGCGCACTTCGGGGGCAGCCTCCAGTTCCCCGTTATAAAACCAGTCGGAAGAAAAACGCATGATTTCTTCGTGCATGCGATATTGTATTTTTAATAAAGAGACGGCGGAAGGCTTGTTGGCTACCACTCTCTCCATGAGCGTGTGCTCCAATCCGGCGCGGGCTGCTTCGTAACATTTAATGGTTGGCGGTAGTTGGCAATGGTCGCCTGCTAAGATCACTCGGTCTGCTTTGCGGATGGCTATCCAGCAGGCAGCTTCGAGGGCTTGGGCGGCTTCGTCAATAAATAGTGTTCCAAAGCGCCGCCCGTTTAGTATGCGGTGGTTGCTACTGACGAGTGTGGATGCTATGACGTGGGCACTGTCGAATAGTTCGGCATTGATCTGTATCTCCAGTGCGGTGGCACGATCCCTCAAACGGCTCATGCGGCTTCGGATTCCCTCACGCTCGTCGTAACTCCCACGGCGTCCGCGACTACCAAGTTGACGTAGCTCCTTGCGTATGTTCCATAATTCGGGATAGAGCGGATGACCTTCGAACCGTCTTTCATAAGTAAAAGATAACATCTTGTCATTGACACGGGTTGGATTTCCGATGCGTAAAACATTGACACCCCGGTCCACCAACTTTTCAGAAATCCAGTCGACGGCTGTATTACTTTGAGCGCAAACCAATACTTGTGGTTCACGGTGTAGTGTTTCGTAAATAGCTTCTACCAAGGTGGTAGTTTTTCCGGTACCCGGAGGGCCGTGTACGATGGCTACGTCACGTGCACATAATACTTTGTTTACAGCCGTTTCTTGCGTGGAGTTCAGCCAGGGGAAACGCACCGGGTATAACTCTCGAAATCCGGCTTTTACGGTTCCTAATAAGATATCCCGAAGTTCACCGAGCCGATTGCCTTTAGCACGAAGTACATCTTCCAGCGCCTCGAACATGGTACGGTAAGAAGTCTCGTCGAAGTAGAGCTGTACACCGAGATTTTCGGTTCCTTGTACTTCCATTATTGCACCGGCTCCGGGCATTATCACCGCCATGCGCATGTCGTCGGCATAACTGACGGTAGCTGTAAAATTCATGTAGTTGATTTTTCCATCTGCCGATTGGCGGAAAAAACAGACAGGGCGTCCGAACTCAAAATTATGTTCTATATCAGTATCTTCGGTACGTGTAATTTCTATTACTAATTGATTCAGAGAATTATAGTAACTTCGTCCGGCAGTGGCAGGATACCAACAAAGTCCCCGTTTCACCTTTCGAGCGACACCCATGTTTTCTGTTTG
>JAEXAJ010000061.1 GCA_023458215.1 Bacteroidota bacterium | reverse complement strand
CATCGGTTGCAGAAAGCGATGGATGAACAAGGGATTATACCTCATCGCAATCTACGAATCTCGGAAGTGGTCTACTGCCTGTGGAATGACACAGACCCACTATCAAAGGACGAACACCACACGCGCACCCTCATGCCGGGCACGTGGCAGGAGATTATCAATTCGCCCCATATATCCGAAATGCTGGAAGACTTACAGCAGGGCAACAAGTATTATATGGGAATTGAAACCGAGAAAGGAGTATTGCTCTTTAGCAGGGATACCTTCGGGCAGCACCAACCTAACAACTATCTGCAAAGAAACATCGAGGAACCTTTCTTTAATTCCGGTTTTAAAGGTGATACGCTTACCATCTACGAACTGCGTAGCTGGCCGTCACTAATGGAAGGGAAGATAAACCTATGCGGTGATAAATTTGGTATGGCTTTTACCCATGAAGAAATACCCCAAAATGCTTATATTGAGAAATCGACTTTGAGGAATATCACCGACACTGAAACATACAATCTGGCTCCCACATGGAAAAACTACCATGAACTAACCGGCTATAACACGGGGCTAAACCTGTCGGCGAGTGCAGATAATTACGACCTGGCAACCTTGCTTTATATCAAGGATAAAGGCTATCCGCAAGGGGGAATGTTCCATGAATATCCCAACGAGTTCAGTTTCGAAGAGAACTTTGAGGATATTGAGAAAAAATTAGCAGGGAAGAAAATCCATGATTCACAGGATGAGGTACAGGAACGGGCCAAGCAATTAGCCGGAAGTCTATTGAAGGCGCACTTTCCGGATATTCGGCAGGAAAATCAAGTAGATAAAACCGTCATGGAAAAGAGTATAAAAGTACCTAAAGGATTACGATTATAAGAAAGGAGAATCAGACACATGGAAATGATTTACATGGAAACCCGATTATTTAAGAAAATGATGGATCGGTTCGATGCATTTGCAAATAAGGCGAACGCTATCTGTGGCAACAGTAATAAAATAGGCATTGACTCGTGACTCGATAATCAAGACGTATGTTTGCGGCTAAACATCTCCCTGCGCACCTTGCAAATGTTTCGTGACACCGGAAAATTACCCTATTCACAAATCAATCACAAGATGTATTACAAAACGGAAGATGTGGAGCGTTTGCTGCTTCATGTTCAGAACAACCGCTTAAAGAAATCGAAAAAGTAACCCTATCAATAAAATCAGAATGGAAGATGTTATCTCGGAAAGAAACCCGCAAATGGCCGCTTTCTTTCAAACGATGGAATCCCTGCTCACGAATATAGAAAACATGGCCGGCAATTGCCGACCTTTCCTGAATGGCGAACGGTTCATGACCGATAAGCAACTGGCCGATGCCTTAAAGATCAGCCGCAGGACTTTACAGGATTACCGCACCAATGGCATTCTTTCCTATTATATGGTAGGCGGTAAAGTCTTATATAAGGAAAGTGATGTATTGAAGTTGCTTGAGGATAATTATTATCCGTCGTACAAGTAATATTTTGCCTAGTCCTGAAACCTATAAAGGTTATTTAGAGCTAGGCATATTGTGTATTTGTAGCTATTTTATATCTCTATCATAATTCGCAAACTTCATAAATTTATAATCAGTTGCTGTCTTTATGGGAACTTGAGTAAATCCAAGTTTATCCAGTGTTTCATCAAGAGGTTTCGGCACTCCATTAACCATATTAAAATCAAGTATATCCCATATTTTATGAGTCTTATTTTCAATAGAAGGTGATATTCTCTCCAAATCCTGAATGTGCAATAATGTGACATACCTAAATCTGAAATTTGGAAATGAATCAGATCGTATCAGAGTATTTAATTCATTGTTAAATAAACAATGTACAGCTAGTGATGAGGTGATACCTTCATTTAAAATAATTACCGGATATATATTATAAACTACATCGTCTTTTATTTGACTATCAAATTTTTTTGGATACGTTTTTAAATATTGTATAGTATCAAAAGTTTGTAAGAGACCAAAATCGCCCAGAAAATCTTTTTCATTTGTAAATAAAGACTCTACAGTGCCTCTATTCTGTTCAGTATTTAATGCACTTGCCTTAACCTGTCCTAAAATTATATTATTGCCTTCTCTGATATAGAAATCTGCCAACTCAATTTCGTCTCCTGTTATTTTAGTTTTAAGATCATCAAGTGTTTTCAGTGTTACATCCTGTCCTTTAAATGTTTTTCTTAATATATCAGATACATAATTTTCAAAGAAAATCCCTATTTCGGCAGCATAATAAGCATAATTAACAGCACCATTTGGTTTTAAATAATCAAAAAAATAATCATTTATAGCGAACTGATAAAGTTTTTGAATCAAAAAATCATGATCCAATACTATATAATGCTTACCAGGTACTTTATATAATGGAGATTTTTTAATACGGCTTAAATCAAAATTATGTTTCAACTCTATTTCAGGTCGCAATTCGCTGATAGCGTCTAAAATTTGAATTCTCTGCTGATCGTCTGTTGGAATACTTATAAACGGAGCCAGATAACTTGATTCTGATTTGGGCAGATTGAAATAAAATTCGGCAATATATTTTAGTAATTGCTCGGGGTCGTAACCCAGTGGATTAAAATAGTCAGCAAAATATTTATTTAATTCAGGTTTGGATCGTAAGTATTGAATTAATTCCGGGTATCTTTCTAATATGAAAATTGGATTGTTTGCGAAACTATACGTGTCAATGTATAAATTGGATACCGTAAATCTTTTGAAGTCAAAGACTTTTTCAGCATTTTCATTATCCTCTCTATCTTCTTGTTCATCATCTTTTTCATTTACAATCAAACAATTTACAGAAAGGTAATACTTGAAAACATCTTCCATTACTTTTGATTCGTCAAAACCTTCGGCATCTAAATCTGAACCATGATAAATTACTTCTTGTATAATAAATAGGTTTGCTTGTCTATTGAATAATATTGCCGATTTCTCTTCTTGATTAATTTTCTTTAAATATTGAAGAATTCGTTTTTTATATATATCGGCTTTGGGACTATTCAACCAGAAAGTTAAATTCTTCCATTGAAGTTCATCGCTTATATCATAAGAAAAACTGTTAAATTCACGTTGAAGATAATTAAAACTAGCTATATTGTGAATGATTACGTTTTTAGGTATATGCTTAATTAATTGTAATCTTTCTTCACGAGTTTTAGGGATAGGATTATCAAAAACCCAATGATATCCGACAATTATGCCCACTTCTAGGGTCTCAATATCGTTTGATTCCGTAGTCGCAAGTATCACTACCGATTCTTCTGATAGTCGATCGCCATTTACTGTTTTTTCCTGAATTACATTTTTGCTTGCCACAGTATTACGAATCGTTTTAACTTGAACAGAAAAAGCTTCCTTGTCTTGATTAATATCCTCGATCAGGCTTTCCGACGTTTTTACTTTTATATCAACTACATTTTTAGTTAATGAGATATTCTTTTTTATGACCTGTGGTGGATTATTTATTTTATTCTTCTTATTCCTTTTGTATTTACTATAATATTTTCTTTTAGTCTTTCTGTGTTTACGTTTTATTGAATGGAATTTATTGTGAATCCTTCTTTTAGTTTTGTTTTTCATGATAGATAAATTAATATTTCCAAAAGTAATCAAATACATTAAGATATAATACGGTTTATATTAATTTTATTTGTAACAACCTTTGATATCATAGTAAAAAGCTGCCATCCAAAAGTAGGACAGCAACTTTTTTAATACCGCTATACTGCAAATTTACCTCTGAGTATCTGCATTTCGTCAGCAACCGTCCGGTCTAATATGCGGGCATAAATTTTAGTAGTTCTAATATCGGTATGTCCCAACATTTTAGCAATAGACTCCGTAGAAACTTTGTTTGCAATAGCCAGACAGGCAAAGGTATGGCGTGCGATGTGCGTACTCAGCGCCTTCTGGATTCCGCATATATCGGCTATTTCTTTAAGATAGCTGTTCATCCGCTGATTGCAGGGCACAGGCATCACAACGCCTTTGCGGACACATTCAGGATGGTTTTGATACTTCCGAATCAGCTTCATCGGAAGATCGAGTAAAGGTATATTGCACATATTATCTGTCTTTTCCCTTGTTTTGCGAATCCAATAACTACCGTCCATGTCGCGGAAGATATGCTCCGGTTTCAGATGTTGCACATCCGTGAAAGCGAGTCCGGTCAGGCTGCAAAAGACGAAAATATCACGGACTACTTCCATTCTTGGAATTGTAAATTCTTTCTCAATCAGTTTATTCAATTCCTCTTCCGTCAGAAACTCGCGGTTACTGGCAGTCTGGTGGAAGCGGATTTCAACGAACGGGTCATCATCCATCCATTTATTGACAAGCGCATTCCGGATTATCTTTTTCAGATTCTTCAGATACTTGACGGTAGCATTCTGGGCGCAGTCTTTCTCCGTTTTTATAAAATGCTCGAACTCTTTCACAAACTCCTGATTAATATTCTTCAATGGAATATCAGAGAAACGATATTTCTCTTGCATGAATTCTTCGAGATAGCGGACCGTTCTTTCATATCGCAGAACCGTACCCAATACCACATCTTTATCCAAAAGCTCACGGTACTTCTTATTATGTTCCCTGAAAACTTCCAGCAGCATTTTAGGATATTCATTTTCACCATAAAAATGGCGTTTCAGGATTTCGGCGGTAATGGGTTTGCCGTCTTGTTCCAGCTCTCTATGAATACGAAGCACTTTTGTTCGTACCGTTTCAAGATAGTGGTTGAGTTCCTGATGTTTCCGTTCCTTCCCAATCGCGCATTCCTTATTGCTGTTCCACTGGGAAATCTCAATACTGCGTTTGATTTGAACTTCCGCACGTTGGCCGTTGATTGTGATACGCAGGCAAATCGGTGCTTCGCCATTCTTTAGTAACTTACTCTTCTTAATGAAAAAGAGGATTGAAAAATAGTTTCTGTCCATACTCTTAAGTTTAAATTTTAATGGTTCAAAATTACTATTTCAAGCCTGAAATCCCGTTACGCAAAACACAGTGTATCAAAGAGTAAAGTTCAATTCGGTGGACTAAAATCGAACCAAAACAAAGTCCACCGATTTCACCTGTTTTTCTTGCTGTAATCTGCCTAAAATGGTGGACTGAGGGGAAAAAGAAATCCCCGATAGTGGTTGACTATCAGGGATTTACTTTATTTTTCATCTTGTTTCAGTGATCCGCTTGGGGTTCGAACCCAAGACCCCAACATTAAAAGTGTTGTGCTCTACCTGCTGAGCTAGCGAATCAATCCTTTATTGCTGTTAAGCGGGTGCAAAGATAGGATTATTTTTAGAAATAAAGAAATAAGCAGGACTTTTTTTGTTGTAGAAATGATTAGGTAAAGGAAATGTGAATATCTTTATGATTGAAAAATATTTAAAATTATATCAATATTATAGTTTTTATATTGAAAATAGTAATATTGCGTTTTTGTGATTTAGATGAAATAGATATTTTCTGCATGTATTTCTGCATGAATATGTTCTATTTTTGCAGTAAATGCGTGGTTTATGCAAAAGGATAGTTTACGATGTTAACTTCGAGTAAGCAAAGTATTAATATCTTGCAAACAAAGAATATGTTTTGTGTAAACAGATAATATATTTCTTGCGAACAGATAATGTATTTCTTGTAAACAGATGATATGTTCGAAGTAAATGCATCATGCTTTTTCGGAGATACAGAGCTTAGCATGCTATGAAATGGGAAGTCTATTTCTCTTATTGAGAAAATATTATGGCCGTATGGGGAGTAGACGTTTGGATGATAAAGGAGGGTTTGGTCTGACTGTTTGAAGGCATATTCGACTTGGATTATAGCAAGTGAATACTAATTTGTAAGGTTTGATGTTGATGTGATTTTTATCTGTTGCCTTAGAATCTATTTTTATGTGCGCATGCTTGATGGGGCAGCAAATATCTATCTCTTTGTGTGTTAGAAAATACAAAATGACAAAATGTTATTTGATGAAATATCTGCGATTAGAGGCCATATAAGAAGAGAAATGAGTAGAATGATTCCGGAAATACTTCTGAAACGACTAAACATTTCTCTTCTTACTGATGAATATGTGACTATTTAAACAGCGATTATTTTCTGATTATTCAGCATTCATAATCCGTTTATCTCATAACTATGATTCGCTTGCATCACAATAATTATCTGTTTACTCCACAATCATAATCCGTTCGTTCAGTCCTACCTTTGCACCTTCTTCTATGAAGATTTCCTTAACAGTACCATCGGCAGTGGCACGGATCTCATTTTCCATCTTCATGGCCATTAGGACGCAGAGGGGATCACCACGTTTTACTTCGTCGCCCTTCTTCACATACACTTTCAAGATAACTCCCGGCATGGGAGTTTCCACAACTTGGCGACCGGCGGTATCACTGCTGCTACGTGCATTGTGGTATTTCTCCAATTCACTTTTCAGCTCTATCTGAAAAAGCTCGCCTTTGTTCATGATGGTGTAGGCGGAGTGGGAGATGGGAGAGATCTGCACGCCATGGGAATGATTATTGATGATAATGGAGTAGATGGAGTCGCCACCTACGTTATAATCCACCTCGTAGACAGTGCCATTCACGGCTACTTTCTTCACAGGGCCATCTTCGAGTATCTCAATTTTGTACTCGCTGTCGGGCATGTCCTGTATTTTGGCGTAATAGGTTCCTAATATGGTATTCATACTTCTGTCGGTTTATCCGTCCGCAGGGGACGGGATTAATAATTGTTGGCAGTGAGTTGTAACTTGCCGTAATACTTCCAAAGCGAATCGCCCACAACGGGCAATGTCGTGGCACGAGAGGCTGCCTCTTTCTCTTCCTCGAAGTGTTTCAGAGCGGCAGCTATCAAGGCAACGGTGGGGTCGGTATTCTGCCGGCGCTTCATGTCCTCTTTGTCGAAACGGGTGTCGATGAAGGTGGTGTCGTAATCGCCTTTTAGGAAAGCCTCGTTCTTGAGCACTCGCTGGTGGAAGGGGATGGTGGTCTTGATGCCCAGTATCTTATACTCACGCAACGCACGCGCCATGCTGGAGATGGCCGAGGCACGGTTACGCCCCGAACAGCAGAGTTTGGCAATCATCGGGTCGTAGTGCAAAGACACTTCAAAGCCGGCGTAAACGGCGCTGTCAAGACGGACGTTACGTCCTTCGGGAGCCTCGCGTACGGTGATGATGCCGGGTGAAGGCATGAAATTATTCACCGGGTCTTCGGCGTAGATGCGGCATTCGATGGCGGCACCACGAAACTCGATATCCTCTTGTTTGTAGGGCAAACGATTTCCGCCCGCAACAAGAATCATGTCGCGCACCAGGTCGACACCCGTACACTCCTCCGTCACCGGATGTTCCACTTGCAAGCGGGTATTCATTTCCAGGAAGTAGAAGTTCTGATCCTTGTCCATCATAAATTCCAGCGTACCGGCGCTGTAATAACCTATCTTCTTGCACGCTTCCACGGCTACTTTGAACATCTTCTTTCGGGTTTCATCTTTCACGAAAGGCGAAGGACACTCTTCGATTACCTTCTGATTGCGGCGCTGTATGGAGCACTCGCGTTCGTACAGATGAATGACATTGCCGTACTTATCGCCCAAAATCTGCACTTCGATGTGATGCGGATTTTCGATGTACTTCTCTATATAGACGGCATCGTTGCCGAAGGAGGTTCCCGCTTCCGATTGCGATACGCGCAGGGCGGTTTCCATTTCTTCTTCCGAGCGAACCAGTCGCATACCTTTACCGCCACCGCCTGCAAGGGCTTTCAGCATGATAGGGTAGCCTACTTCGTTGGCCACCTTCTTGGCTTCGTTGACGCCCTTCACGGGAGTCTCCGTGCCGGGTACGATGGGCAGTCCGGCTTCGCGCATTATCTTGCGGGCTTCGGTCTTGATGCCCATTTTGGCGATGATATCGGCACTGGGGCCTATGAAGATCACACCTTCTTCCTCGCAGCGGCGGGCAAAGTCGGCATTCTCCGAGAGGAATCCGTAACCCGGATGGATGGCTGCTCCCGTCTTCTTGGCGATGGCCAGAATCTTTTCGGGTTTCAGGTACGAGGTATCTTCGTCAGAGTCAGAGATGCAATAAGCTTCTTCGGCATAGCGCACGTGCAGGGCGCCACGGTCTACACGCGTATAGATGGCTACGGTGGCGATGTTCATTACACGGCAGGTGCGGAAGATGCGCATGGCTATTTCGCCACGGTTGGCTACTAATATTTTTTTTATCATAACTATTTCCTCCGGCTATATTATAAAGGTAGATTAGAATGTTTCTTGGGCGGATTGGACTGCCGCTTGTTGGCAAGCATCTCGAAGCTACGTATCAGTCGCAGACGGGTGATGGCGGGGTCGATCACCTCGTCTACATAACCCAGTTCGGCGGCACGGTAAGGGTTGGCAAACTTGTCGCGGTAGTCGTCTTGCAACTCTTTGCGCTTGGCGTCGGAGTCTTTGGCGGCGTCGATGTCTTTGCGGAAGAGGATGTTTACGGCACCATCGGGACCCATTACGGCAATCTCAGCAGTAGGGAAGGCGAGGTTCACGTCGCCGCGGATATGCTTGGAGCTCATTACGCAATAAGCACCACCGTAGGCCTTGCGGGTGATAACAGTAACCTTCGGAACGGTTGCCTCGCAATAGGCGTACAGCAACTTGGCACCGTTGCGAATAATACCGCCGTATTCCTGGTCCACTCCCGGAAGGAAGCCCGGAACATCTTCGAGCGTCAGCAGCGGAATGTTGAACGCATCGCAGAAACGAACGAAACGGGCGGCTTTGATAGACGCGTTGATGTCCAGCGTGCCTGCCAATGCCAAAGGCTGGTTGGCTACCACGCCGATGGTCTTACCGTTCAGACGGATGTAACCGATGACGATATTGCGGGCAAATTCTTCTTGCAATTCAAAGAAATTATTGTCGTCGGCTACGGCGCGTATCATTTCCTTGATGTCGTAGGGCTGGTTAGGGTTGGCGGGAACGAGGTTGGCCAGTTCCGGAGTCAGTCGGGTGGGGGAGTCGGTGGTGGCTACAAAAGGCGGCTCTTCCATGTTGTTGCCCGGCAGGTAAGAAATCAGTTCGCGGATATAATTGATACATTCGATGTCGTTTTCGGCAGTCAGATGGGCCACACCCGATTTCGTGCTGTGCACGTCGCTACCGCCCAGTTCATCTTTCGTCACCTCCTCTTGGGTGACGCTTTTCACTACATCGGGACCTGTGATGAACATATAGCCCGAATCTTTCACCATCAGGATAAAGTCCGTCAGCGCAGGAGAGTAAACCGCACCACCCGCACACGGGCCCATGATGGCGCTAATCTGTGGAATCACCCCCGAAGCCAACGAGTTGCGGAGGAAAATCTCGGCGTAACCGGCCAGTGAGCGAACGCCTTCCTGTATGCGTGCGCCGCCCGAATCATTCAGTCCGATGACGGGAGCACCCATCTGCATAGCCATATCCATCACCTTGCAAATCTTCTTGGCGTGGGTTTCGGAGAGTGCACCGCCAAATACGGTGAAGTCTTGCGCAAAGACATAAACCAGGCGTTTGCCTATCATGCCATATCCGGTGACTACGCCGTCTCCTTGAAACTTTTGTTTTTCCATACCGAAGTCGGTGCATTTGTGGGTCACCAACTTGTCCAGTTCGATGAACGACCCTTTTTCAAGAAGTAGGTCGATACGTTCGCGTGCGGTAAGTTTGCCGGCAGCGTGTTGTTTCTCGATGCGGGCATCGCCGCCACCTTTTTCGGCTGACCGGTTCATTTCCTCCAGCCGTGCAAGTAGTTCTTTCATGGGCAATAAATTTAGAGTTTGATATAAAAGTAACTGATTACATGGGGAAACACTGTCATATAAATTACATTGTGATGTTTTTCTTTGTGATTCCCGAATTATCGTGTACTTTTGCTACCTGATAATTGTTTTTGAACATTCATTAATATATATAACAAATTTTCTATGGCAACAGTTGACGATAAGAAGATTATTTTTTCAATGGTAGGGTTGCACAAGACCATTCCACAGAATAACAAGCAGGTATTGAAGAACATTTACCTCTCGTTCTTCTACGGAGCGAAGATCGGTATCATCGGTCTGAACGGTTCGGGTAAATCGACCTTGCTCAAGATTATCGCCGGATTAGACAAATCCTATCAGGGCGAAGTGGTGTTCTCACCGGGGTATTCAGTGGGATACTTGGCGCAGGAACCGTACCTCGACCCTTCAAAGACCGTAAAAGAAATCGTTATGGAAGGCGTGCAACCCATTGTGGATGCCCTCAGCGAATACGAAGAAATCAATCAGAAGTTCGGCTTGCCCGAATATTATGAAGATCAGGACAAGATGGACAAGCTCTTCTCCCGCCAGGGCGAATTGCAGGACATCATCGACGCTACCGACGCCTGGAACCTGGATAGCAAACTGGAACGTGCCATGGATGCTTTGCGTTGTCCGCCCGAAGACCAATCGGTGGAACATCTTTCAGGTGGTGAGCGCCGCCGTGTAGCTCTTTGCCGGTTATTGTTGCAGAAACCCGATGTGCTTTTGCTCGATGAGCCTACCAACCACCTCGATGCCGAATCTATCGACTGGTTGGAGCAACATCTTCAGCAATACGAGGGTACGGTGATTGCCGTTACCCACGACCGTTACTTCCTCGACCACGTGGCCGGATGGATTCTCGAACTCGACCGTGGCGAAGGCATCCCCTGGAAAGGCAACTACTCCAGTTGGTTGGAACAGAAGACCAAACGCATGGAGATGGAAGAAAAGACTGCCAGCAAGCGTCGTAAAACCCTTGAGCGAGAGCTCGACTGGGTGCGAATGGCTCCTAAAGCCCGTCAGGCTAAAGGTAAAGCCCGTTTGAATTCATACGATAAACTGATGAACGAAGACATCAAGGAAAAGGAAGAAAAGCTCGAAATATTCATTCCCAACGGTCCTCGTTTGGGCAACAAGGTGATCGAAGCCAAGCATGTAGCCAAAGCCTTTGGCGACAAACTACTCTTTGATGATCTCAACTTCATGCTTCCGCCCAATGGTATCGTAGGTATTATCGGTCCCAACGGTGCCGGTAAAACTACTCTTTTCCGTCTTATCATGGGATTGGAAACGGCAGACAAGGGCGAGTTTGAAGTGGGCGAAACTGTAAAAGTGGCATACGTAGACCAACAGCATAAAGACATTGATCCTAACAAGAGTGTTTATCAAGTGATCTCCGGCGGAACGGAACTGATCCGTATGGGTGGACGTGATATCAATGCCCGTGCTTACTTATCACGTTTCAACTTCTCGGGTGGCGATCAGGAAAAACTTTGTGGTGTGCTCTCTGGTGGTGAACGTAACCGCTTGCACCTGGCGCTCTGCCTGAAAGAAGAAGGAAATGTGCTTTTGCTGGACGAACCTACCAATGACATCGACGTAAATACCCTCCGTGCCCTCGAAGAAGGTTTGGAAGATTTTGCCGGATGTGCGGTAGTAATCAGCCACGACCGTTGGTTCCTCGACCGTATTTGTACACACATCCTCGCTTTTGAAGGAGATTCTAATGTCTTTTTCTTTGAAGGTTCTTATTCGGAATATGAGGAAAATAAACAGAAACGTCTAGGCAAGGAAGAACCGACCCGAGTACGTTACAGAAAGCTTATGAACGATTAATTTTCGTGAAATACAGAATACTAGCTATCTGAACATGTTGACAAAACGAAAGCTCCGCACTACAATGCGGGGCTTTTTTTGTTTAAAAAAGTTTCAAATATGCTTTATCGCTCTAAAAAAATGTAGCATATTTGTAATATATATGTGGTTTATATTAATTATATTTGCGACTCGAAACATAATTTAATCTTTAATTAACACTATCTATTAACAAAAAACAGAATTATGAGAAAAAATCTAATTCAATTCCTGTTGGTTGCTGTGTTGTCGGTATTCTGTACCGCTGCAATTGCGCAGACAACAGTGAGAGGTCAGCTTGTTGATTCAGAAACGGGTGAACCGTTAGTGGGTGCTGCTGTAATGGTAGACGGTACTTCACAAGGATCGGTGACCGACATTGATGGCTATTTCAAGCAAAGTGTTGCTTCGAATGGCACATTGATATTCAAGTATGTGGGCTATAAAGACCTTAAACAAAAGGTGACACAGAAGGGCGCTTCTGTAGATTTGGGTGTAATCAAAATGCAACCCGATGCTGTAATGTTGGCGGACGTTACAATTACTTCTTCAGTAGCTGTTGCACGTAAGACTCCGGTAGCAGTATCTACCCTCGATCCGGTATTTATTGAAGAAAAACTGGGGACACAGGAATTTCCTGAAATTTTGAAATCTACTCCGGGTGTATATGCCACCAAGCAAGGCGGCGGTTACGGAGACTCTAAATTGAACATGCGTGGTTTTAAGACTGAAAACATTGCTGTGATGGTGAACGGTGTACCCATGAACGATATGGAGTGGGGTGGTGTGTATTGGTCAAACTGGGCGGGTTTGTCTGATGTGACACGTTCCATGCAAACCCAACGTGGTTTGGGGGCATCCAAAGTGGCAGCTCCTTCGGTGGGTGGTTCCTTGAATATCATCACGAAGACTACTGATGTAACCCAGGGGGGTAGTGTTTCCTATGCTTTGGGTAACGATGGTTATAATAAGATTGCGTTTAACGTCTCTACCGGTATGAGTAAGAAAGGTTGGGCATTGTCATTACTGGGTGCTAAGACTTGGGGTGACGGATATATACAAGGTACAGAATTTGAAGCTTATAACTGGTTTGTAAATCTAACTAAGCGATTCAATGACAATCATCAGTTGTCTTTCACGGCTTTTGCTTCACCCCAATGGCACAATCAGCGTAACTCAAAGGATGGACTGACTATTGAAGGCTGGCAGACGGTGGCAAACAAGTATATGAATGGCGAGTCTCCATATAAATATAATCCTAGTTATGGTTTTGGTCCCGATGGTCAGCGAAAGGTATCAGTGCGTAATGTATATAATAAACCGCAACTCTCTTTGAACCATTTGTGGCAGATTAATCAGACTTCAAGTTTAAGTACGGCATTGTATGCATCAATCGGGCGTGGTTATGGCTATTCCGGTCAGGGACTTACTTCAGCAGATCGTAATAATTGGTATGGTAGCAGTTATGGCAGCCTCAATATGACATTCCGTAAAGATGATGGAACGTTTGCTTACGATGAAATCTATGATTTAAACCAAGCTAGCGAAAACGGTTCTGTTATGGTGATGTCTAAGAGTAAGAACTACCATAACTGGTATGGTTTGCTTTCTACCTACACTACAAAATTCGGTGAATACTTTGATTTTTATGGAGGCGTTGACTTCCGTTATTATAAAGGTGTGCATACAAATGAAATTATTGACCTCTATGGTGGCAATTACTATATTGATTCTTCTTCACGTTCCAATGTGTTGGTTGCCAATAACAAGGCTGCTGCTGCCGGTGCTACCTATATCAACCAAAAATTGAAAGTGGGCGATGTGGTTTATCGTGATTATGACGGATTTACAATGTCTGAGGGCGTGTTTGGTCAGTTGGAGTACAATCGAGGCAAATTGAGTGCATTCGTTTCGGGAGCAGTTTCTAATACTGCTTACTGGCGTTACGACCGCTTCTATTATGATGCGGAACATGCCAAGTCGGCAAAGGTGAACTTTTGGGGAGCAAACGTAAAGGGTGGTTTGAATTACAATATCACCGAGAATCATAACGTGTTTGGAAACATTGGTTATATCAGCCGTGCTCCTTTCTTCTCGCAAGGTGCATTTTTGAACTCTACAACGAGCAATGCTACTAACCCCGATGCTGTAAACGAGAAGATTTTCTCGGCTGAATTGGGATATGGATTCCGCTCTACTTTCCTGACAGCTAATCTGAATATCTACCATACTAAATGGATGGACAAGACGATGAGTAAGGGCGTAGATGTAATTGGAGATGACAATGTGCTTATTGATCGCGTCAGCCTTAATCTGAGTGGTGTAAATGCTATTCACGATGGTATTGAGTTTGACTTTGTGGCTCGCCCCTTGCATTGGCTCGATGTAACAGGTATGTTCTCAATCGGTAACTGGCGTTGGGACAGCACAGCCAAGGGTTATTTCTATGACTCTACCAGCCAGCCTGTAGCTTCTTGGAGTAAAGCGGGAATTGTTCGTGCATCCGGCATTCAGGCTGAAGACCACGCATCTATGAATATTGTATTGGATAATACAAAGGTGGGCGACTCTGCACAAACTACTGCTGCTTTGGGAGCTGATGTGAAGGTGGACAAGAACTTTAAAGTCGGTGTGAACCTCAATTACTATGCACGTCTTTATGCTGACTGGGCATTCAGTTCAAATGACATTGTTGCCAATGGTACCAAAGTATATGAAAGTCCTTGGCGTGTGCCCTCTGCATGTACTGTAGACTTGGATGCGCGCTATAACTTCAATATCGGTAAAGTAAAGGCTATTCTTTCGGGTAACGTTTCTAACGTGTTCAATCAAGAGTATATTACTGATGCTACTGATGGCGCAAAACATGACTGGCAGACGGCTTATGGTATTTTCTATGGATTTGGACGTACGTTCAATGTTAGACTAAAAGTGAATTTCTAATTAAAAACAGTCTATTAAGATATGAAGAAAAGATATTTATTTCCTGTGCTAGCCATTGCGCTGATGTTTGCAGGATGCGATTATAACGAGAAGAATTTTGAAGGACTGGATGAAATGAGTAAGCCTACCGATGTGTTTACTAAAAGTTATACACTGACCGAGGCTGATTATGCAACAATTTCTTCGAATAAGACCAATATTGCTTTGGCAAAAGCTGATGGTGTAGAGAAGGAGTTGGCCGCTTTGAAGACCACTATGTGTTTTACTGACGCTCTACCTGCTTCCAAGTATATGCCTGCATTTTTGGCTGCAAAATGGTTGGGAGCGGATGGCGGTTCGGCTGTAAAGGTAACTTATAAGATGAATGTGGGCCAGCCTGCCTATATCACTACTCTGAATACTGCCACCATTTATAAGGTGACCCAAGAGGATTACGAAAGCGTGTGGGGAGCGGCATTTCCATTTTTCTCTCCTGCTGAGACAGCTCAAAAGCATGTGCCCGGAATCTTGGCTAAGGCTTTGCCCGATGCCAAGACAGGCGATATAGTATTGGTGGACTACAATCAGTCTGTTAACGAACCCGGTGGCTCGGTAGTTGCTCTGAACGAAGGTTTTGAGAACTATTGGACTGAAGCAGTCAATGTGGCGGAGGTTACAGGGTGGCATAATGTTACTACTGTGGGAACTTATGCATGGAATGGAAAGATTTTCAGTAACAACAACTACATTCAGGCAAGTGCATACAAGCACACTGGTGCTTTAGAGATTTATATGATTTCTCCTTTGCTCTCTATAACCAACGGCATGAGCTTGTCATTCGATGCTTGCTATGGAAATTACACCAAAGCGGGCGGACGTCTTTCTGTATTGGTATCTGAGAATCTGAGCGGATTTACCAAAGAGGCCATTGCTGCTGCAAAGTGGGATGACATCAGTTCGTCTGTCTCAATACCTGTGCCTACAAGTAGCTATGGAGTTCTCGGCAATGTTTGCAATCACGACTTGTCGGCTTACAAAGGCAAGAAAGTGTATGTAGCTTTCCGCTATAACGGTGACAGTACTGTAAAAGATGAAGATGGCAAGTTTGCTACCACTACCGTACAAGTGGATAACGTTGTTATTAAATCCGAAGGCAATGGTGCTGGCGACGATGTGTACGAGTCGACTAATGGCTTGTATAGCTTCAACGGTACGGCATGGAGTGTCTATACAGTAGCTATTTCATTGGATAAAGCTGACTTTAAGTTAATGGGAAGCAATTATGATAACTTCAGTGCAACGATGAACCCCGATAATTATTTGCCCAAATACCTTTCTCTGACATATCCGTTTGCTCAGGAAGACAATGTAAAGGCAGTGGCCTATAAGTATTTCGCTTCTTCGGTTACCAGTGTAAGAGCCGACGAATATGCGTATACATCCGGAGCATGGGTTAAGAATACGGCTGTAGAAACGGCTACCGATCAGTTTGTATATTCGGGTGGTAAGTGGAACTTCGACCCGAGTACAACAATCACTTTACCGGTTGTGAAGAACGATCCTACTTCAGTGCTCTATTATCAGACCATTACTGACTGGGTGAAAGAGAATCATAGCGAATATGTCACCTCTTATGGTAACAACGATTATTACTTTGGTGGTTCGGCCTACAATAATAACTTTGATTTCCGGCCGTCGGCATGGAAGACTAATGTACCTACTGTATATGGCGGTATGAGCGATGACGAATTGACAAAGTTGATGTGGGAGCGTCTTCCCGAAGCCTTTATTCCTGCCTTGGAGAAATTGCATGCTGATGCAGCTCCGATTGACGGCTTGGATGTATTCTATACCTTTAATTTTGGCATTTATAATGGAAGTACTACCACTACTTGGAGCATTCAGTACAAAGTAATTGCGAAAGGTAAGTTCGAGTATGTAAAAGATTCTTTGAAAGAGATGAAATAATCTTTTTTTATTAACTAAAACAGGGGGTGTTATCTGATAAAGATAGCGCCCCTGTTTTCTGTTTTTTACTTCCGATTATGTACAAAGGTAAATATCGTTTCTGTCTCCCTCCATGCTTGAAAGTAATAATTTGCTTTTAATTTGTGGCAGTCCGAAGCATGAGCTGTGTAAATTCATCTAATCGGTGCCAATTTTTGCTTTATATTTTCCCAAACATTCCTATCTTTGTCTTTGTTTATGGCAAACACAATTAAAATATAATGAAGACATCTAGTGCTTTAATATTTGCCCTTATAGTTTTGCTCTGCCTTGTCGGTTGGGGGTATCCGGCTTTTGCGGGACAATATACAAAGATTGCTTTGGTGCATTCTTACGAAGAAGGACATGTAGATGCTGAAAGGATACATAAGATACTGAAGAAGGAACTGAATAACAGAGGTGTGAATTGTGTATTTCGGGAGTATTACCTTGATTGTGATCAACTTAATGAAGGGCCTGAAAAGGAACGTGCTTCTCTCATCATAGATGATCTTACGGAATGGGGGGCGATGTTGGTGGCGGTGTTCGACGATCAGGCTACCTATTCCATAATGGCATGTCATAACCCTTTATTACGTAATTTGCCCGTAGTTTTTAGCGGAGTGAATTATCCCAATGAAGGACTGTTGCAACAATATCCCAACGTGACCGGTTACGCTGATGTGCCTGACTATCTGAATACTGTGCGCATGGTGGAACGCATTATGGGTAAATCTCGCATTTGCTTACTAAGCGGACAGACGTTTCTAGATCGTACTATTTGGCAGGCGTTGAATGAACAATGTGCTGATAGTGGTTACGAAATTTATGATGGTGATTTGGGTTTGCATGTATATAAGTACAGAATAGAGAATGGAGAAGTTTTTTCCCATTCTGTCAAAAACAAACCTAAGAGTGAAAGACTTGACACTACTGCCATCGTAAGATTGGAGGCCAATGCCTTGTCTTTGAAAGGTGTTACCTGGGCTGGTCGTGGCAGTAGTACACTGCTACTTTTTGCAAAGCGCGATTTTACTACCGTAAATTCTGCCGCGCTTTTCCGGAATCCTTGTTTTGAAACGATCAACGAGGGCTTCGGAGTACTTGATCATAAAATGGGCGGCTACTTTGTAACACTCGAAACACAGTTGAAGGATATGGCGGATGCCATATATCAAAGGCTTCATGGACAAATGCCTGAGCAGCAGGTGCAACAATCTGCTAAGCAGTATGTGTTAAACTGGCATACACTAAACCGCTATAATATATCACTCGGCAGTATCCCACCGGAATACACCGTAATGTATATTCCTTTTACGGTGCGTTATCATTATTATATTCTTTATGGTTCCATTTTGGGTGGTGCTGTGCTTTTGGCACTCATCTTCTATCTGTTTCGCAGCCTTATACTGGAACGCCGTCGCAAGCGCGAGGCACAACGTAGTCTGCGATATGAACACGAAACTTTATCGCTTGCCGTTGAAGGTGCAGCTACATATGCCTGGCGAATTGATGGGGAAGGTATAAAATTCGATTCTCAGTTCAATGACCTGATACATCATTCACATAAGCTTATCGGGTTGGATGAGATCATCCACTTTATTCATCCTGATGACCACTCTTTATTCCGTCATAACTTCAAGAGAATCCAGTTTACATCCCGTCATAAAGGACAATACCGATGCAATTTTACCGGTAAGTACCAATGGTGGGAGTTTCGCTATAATACCATCCATACTGTGGGTAGTAAGCCTGTTATTACCGGTCTGTTGCAGAATATACAGGATGTGAAGGATCGGGAAGAAGAGTTGATACAGGCCCGTCAACTGGCCGAACATGCTGAACTGAAACAGTCGTTCCTTAATAATATGAGCCACGAAATTCGTACACCGCTCAATGCCATCGCCGGATTCTCCAATATGTTGGTTGCTGATCCTGATCTTTCCGAAGAAGAGAGGCAGGAATTTGTGGATATCATAAATCTTAATACCCGATTATTGTTGAAACTTGTGGACGATGTACTGGAATTGGCACGTATTGAGTCCGGTTCTCTTCCTTTTATATATGAGAAGGAAAATGTGCGTACTATGCTCGAAAATATTTACTTGACTCACCAGTTGCTTATTCGTCCCCCCTTGCAGTTTCTAAAAGAATTTCCCGATGAGGATATCAGCGTGCATGTTGATTCAATGCGTTTGACTCAAGTGATTACTAATTTCCTGAACAATGCCAATAAGTTTACTTCCGAAGGATATATAAAACTGGGCTATTATTATGCGCCGCAGTCGCATGAAGTGTACATTTACATAGAAGATACCGGTATCGGCATTTCTGCTGAAGAGCAAAAGATTATTTTTGAGCGTTTCTATAAGCATAGCGAGTTTTCGCAAGGGGTAGGACTGGGGTTATCCATTTGTATGCTAATCGTCGACAAGCTGGAAGGACGTATCGAGGTCGAGTCAGAAGTAGGCAAAGGCAGCCGTTTTACGGTGATACTCCCTTGCGCTGATTAATATCAAATAGCATTGGTTTATTTAATCTTAAATTTTGTAACATATATGTAATATAAATACATTTTATTTTGCGTATCTTTGTCTCGGTTTTGAGAAAAATAACATATTAGAAAACGAATTAAAAGGTATTATGTTAAAAAAAGTGAGACTCATACTTACGGTGGCATTGTTGCTGTTGGCCGTAGGTGTAAATGCGCAAATTACCACAGCTTCTTTAGCTGGTAAAGTGACAGATGCTAGCAATGAGCCAATTATTGGTGCGACTATTCAGGCAATTCATACGCCTTCAGGCTCGCAGTATGGTACGGTAACTAACGTCGACGGACGCTATTCTATTCAAGGTATGCGTACTGGTGGTCCTTATAAAGTTACTATATCATACATCGGTTACCAAACAGTGGTATATCAGGATATCACCCTCCAGTTGGGTGAAGTTTATAACTTGAATGTAGAGATGTCCGAATCTTCCGAACTTTTGGGCGAAGTGATTGTAACAGGTACTAAGACCAAGTTTTCTGCAGAAAAAACGGGTGCTACGACAAATATTAATTCGGCACAAATCACGCAGCTTCCTACAATCAATCGCAGTATTAGTGACATTGCCCGTCTTTCTCCATATGCCAATGGCATGAGCTTTGCGGGTGGTGACGGACGTTCTACTAACTTCACCATTGATGGTGCTAACTTTAATAATAACTTCGGTTTAACATCTGCTCTGCCTGGTGGTGGCAACCCAGTGTCAATGGATGCCATTGAAGAAGTGCAAGTAGTAGTTGCTCCGTTTGATGTACGTCAAACGAACTTTATCGGTGGTGGTATTAATGCTATTACAAAATCTGGTAATAACACTTTCAGAGGTACTGCTTATACTTATTATCGTAATCAAGACATGCGTGGTAACCGTATTAACGGTGAAGACTTAGGTGCTCGTGCTGATGAATCTAAAACTACTTACGGTTTTACATTGGGTGGTCCAATTATAAAAAACAAGCTCTTCTTCTTTGTGAATTATGAAAAAGAGAAGACTCCGGGAGAGGTAATTAAGTATCGTGCACGCGAGGATGGTGAAAAAGTTGAAGGCATGGTATCTCGTACTTTGAAGTCGGATATGGAGAAAGTTTATAATCATTTGAAGGATAAATATGGTTATGATGCCGGTTCTTATACAGGATTTCCTGCTGATGAAGAGAATACCAAACTATTGGCTCGTATCGATTGGAACATTACCGATCGTCACCGTTTGAGTTTACGCTACAACAATACGAAGAATACTGCATGGAATGCTCCTAACGGAAACTCCATGGACGGTGGAACCAATTCCCGTCTCAACAATACTTACCGTGTTGGTACGCAGTCTATGTCTTTTGCTAATAGTATGTATTCTATGGATAATAAAGTACAGTCTTGGGCAGCCGATTTGAACAGTCGTTTTAATGATCGTCTTTCCAATCAACTGCTTTTCACCTATACTAATATCGAGGATATGCGTGGCACTAATTCATCTCCGTTCCCATTCATTGATATCATGTATGGTAAGGATGATAAAGGCAATCAGATTCTTGAACCATACATGTCTGCCGGCTATGAATTGTTTACTTATAACAATGGTGTAAAAAACAAGATTACCAATATTACCGATAACTTTACTTTCTTTACCGGTAATCATAAAATGACGGCAGGCTTTAGCTACGAACATCAGTTTGCTAATAACGCATATATGCGTAATGGTACAGGATATTATCGTTATAACAGTGTAGATGATTTCCTGAATGGTGCAGCTCCCGAAACTTTTGCGTTAACATATGGCTTTAACGGAGTTAAAGATCCGAATGCACAGGTTACATTTAATCAATTAGGGTTTTATGCACAGGATGAGTGGAACCTTAGTAATAATCTGAAGCTTACTTATGGTATCCGTTTTGATAACTTAATGTTTGATAATGGTGATCTGCAAAGAAATGATGCTATATACGAACTTGATTTTGATGGACAACACATTGATACTGGTAAATGGCCCGATTCAAGGTGGCAAATTTCTCCTCGTGTAGGTTTTTCATGGGATGTACTGAAAGATAAATCATTGAAAGTGCGTGGAGGTACAGGTGTATTTACAGGTCGTCTACCATTGGTATTCTTTACCAATATGCCTACCAATGCTTCGATGGTGCAGAACTCCGTTGTTTTCGGAACTAATTATACAAATGGAATTGCTACAAACCATGATGCACGCTTAGACCAATTGGCAGGTGGAATGATTACGGACATGAATAAGATCATTGAGAAATACAACTTGCCTACTACCCTTGAAAAACATGTGGCAGGTAACAAAATTTCCGGCGTTGCCAAAGACTTTAAGATGCCGCAAGTATGGAAGTCTTCTATTGCTGTAGACTATCAAGTGCCGGTAGCTTTCCCGCTAACTGTAACGGGTGAGTTTATGTTTACCAAAAATATCAATGCGGTAACTATTAACAATATTAATATAAAGAATCCTGATTTATGGAAATATAATAAGGTTACCACAACCAAAGGACCTGATGGAAAAGATGTGCAAACTACTGAGTTGTTTCATTCAGGCATGCAGCGTTTCAATGGTGCAGATAATCGTATGATTTATTCTTATTCTGCCATTAATGAGAAAAATGTACAGTATACAGGTTCTTTTGTGCATTATGGTGGTAAGAATGCTGTTGTTCTTGACAATACTTCAAAAGGTTATGGTTACACGGCAAATATTACGGTGAATGCCCAACCGGTGGATAACTTGATGATGATGATGGCTTATACGCATACAGAATCTAAAGAAGTTTCAGGACTTCCGGGTAGTGATCCTATTTCTACATGGCAGGGGTTGAATACGATAGACGGTTCTAATTACGCTGAAACACAACGTTCTCAATATGTAGTTCCCGACAAAGTGATTGCTTCTGTAAGCTATTATATCCCTTTCAAACATAAGGGTTTGCTTCGTGGCACGCATCTGAATCTGTTCTATTCTGGTTACTCCTCCAATGGTTATAGTTTCTGCTATACCAATGATATGAATGGTGATGGTATTAATAATGACTTGATGTATATTCCGAAGGATGACAGTGAAATTAAATTTAAGACTGATGAGGACCGAGTTGCTTTCTGGAATTTTGTAGAACAAGACTCTTACTTGAAAAATCACAAAGGAGAGTATGCGGAAGCTTATGCTGCTCGTGCTCCTTGGGTACATCGTTTTGACTTCCGTCTGATGGAAGATTTTGAATTCAAGATTGGTAAGACGAAACATAACATTCAGTTGAGCTTTGACATTATGAACGTTGGCAACTTGATTAATTCTAAATGGGGTATCTCTAAAACTAACTCGGTTTCTAACAATAATAGAATCCTGAAATATGAAGGAGTAACCAGTACGAATGATTTGACTCCAATCTACTCTATGTACAAAGTAAATGGTGAATATCCTACTAAGACTTATGATACTTATCAGAATTACAGCGAATGCTGGAAACTGCAAATAGGTATTCGCTATATTTTCAACTAATAATATCTAATAATTCTCCGCTGAGTAGTGGAAATGCAATAAACGAGGGCTGTTCCGATGATTCGGGACAGCCCTTTCTGATTTAGTGCTTCTCTTACCTAAGCCGGTACGATGAAGTTCAGCTATAATTGGCGTGTTATATTTATTGTATCTCCACCTCCATTATCGCCGGATTATGGTCACTACAAAACTCCTGAGTAGGAGAGTAATAACTCATTCCCTTTAAATCGGGAGAATGGAAAATATAGTCGATACGCAATAACTTCTTACCGTAGCGGAAAGTATACATGTATCCGTTTCCTGCAGTACGGAAGCCGTCTTTAAGAAAATCATTCAGATAATGATACGTGTAAGAAGAAGGGATTGAGTTAAAGTCACCGCAAACCAACACCGGATAAGGACTGTTTTTGGCAAAATAACCGATAGTATAGGTCTGTGAGGCACGCTTCACAAAGTTCTCATGCAACGTTTCTGCTGCATCTTTAGCTACTTGGGCTTCACGGCGTGTATCGTCCGTTGCCATTTCACGTTCCCACTTACGTCGTTTTTGGCTGACGCTGGTGGTTTGGAGGTGGTTGTTAATCAGGCGTACGGTATCTGTTCCCAAAACAACATCGCACAACATGCTACAGTTGGCACTGTTGGGATAAGCAATGAAACGTTCGTGTATCAACGGATAACGGCTGAATACGGCAATAGGCAATACGCCTTTGATCGAATCCTCAGTGGGAATAAGAGAGTATTGCCAATGTGAGAGCGCTCTGCGTATACTGTCAATTGGAAAGTATTGGTTGGCTCCGAACTCTTGGAAACAGAGTACATCCACTTGTTCTTGCTGCATGTATTTGGCAATCTCCTTACAGGAATATCCGGTAATTTCATTGCCGAAGCTATGGATATTGTAGGTGGCGATCTTCAAATACTTGCCGTTAGGCGTTCTTTCTTTGTCAGGATGGAATTGAATGACGGAGGTCAGATAATTCCAATTGCAGAAGAAAGCTATCAATGGAACGAATGCCCAGCACTTGCGTGCGAAGCCCCAACACAGGGCTACAATCAGGTTGCAGATTAATAATACCGGCACAGCCAATCCTAATAATGGCATTATGACCGAATCAAGTGGTGCCACGCTCCCTGAGAATGCTGCTACTATGGTGATAATTGCCAAAATGAAGGTGGCAATTATCAAACAAATCTGAAACAGACCTTTAACTGCAGATTTTCCCATATCTTTTATTTGGCAACATTATTGACTGTTTTTCCTCCCAGATAGGCTTTGAGGTTTTCTAGCATGATGAGCATCAGGCGTTCGCGTGCAGCGGTACTTGCCCAAGCAATGTGCGGAGTAATGTAGCAATTGCGTGCGCTTAGTAGCGGGTTATCGGTATGGGGAGGCTCTTGGGAGAGTACATCCAGTCCGGCAGCATAGATCTCACCATTGTTTAAGGCATCGGCAAGATCTTGTTCGTTGATAAGCGGGCCACGTCCGGTATTAATGAGGATAGCTGTATGCTTCATCATTTTAAGGCGCTCGGCATTCACCAGTTCACGGGTAGAGTCGGTGAGAGGGCAGTGAAGGCTGATGATATCACATTCACGGAACAGTTCGTCCAACTCCATTTTACGAACTTCGGGCGGTAACTGGAAGTTGGTCTTTGAAGTGTAGGCGCAAACTTGCATACCGAAACCGATAGCGATACGGGCAGTAGTAAAACCGGTATGTCCTAAACCTACGATACCAATTTTTTTGCCACGCAGTTCGATGAGCGGAGTATCCCAGAAACAGAAGTCTTTACTGCTGGACCAGCGTCCCTTGCGAACTTCCTCGGAGTGGTGTTGTACCTGTTGGGTGATGTTCAATATATGGGCAAAAACCATCTGTGCTACAGAGTCTGTGCTATAGGCAGGAATGTTGGTGACAACAATGCCACGTTCTTTGGCAGCGTTAATATCAACAATGTTATATCCGGTAGCCAGCACACCGATGTACTTCAGTTCAGGCAAGGCAGCCATGTGTTCGGCTGTAAGCACAGTCTTGTTAGTAAGCAGGATCTCTGCGCCTGCTGAGCGTTCTAACACTTCTACAGGAGCGGTACGGTCGTAAATGACACATTCGCCCATGGATTGCAGTTCGTCCCAACGAAGGTCGCCGGGGTTGGCTGCGTAACCGTCTAATACTACTATTTTCATCAGTTGTAAGTTATTAGTTATGAGTTGTTTTTTTAAAGTTATTCTCTTCCCCAAAGTTGTTGCATCCGTTCTTTATGTTTCTGTTCGGCTGCATTTTGTTGAGGTTCCCAAATTCGTCGGTCTTTTATTTCATCGGGCAGAAATTGTTGCTTGACGAAGTGACCCGGATAATCGTGGGCATATTTGTAATTCTCGCCATATCCCAATTGTTTCATCAGCTTCGTAGGAGAATTGCGCAAATGGAGTGGTACAGGAAGATTGCCTGTTTCGCGTACAAGTGCCAACGCACTATCAATGGCAAGATATGCTGAATTGCTTTTAGGACTCGTAGCAAGATAAATAGTTGCTTCTGCCAAAGGGATACGTCCTTCGGGCCAACCAACCTTCATCAGGGTATCGAAGCAGGCATTGGCTATCAGCATGGCGTTAGGATTTGCCAGTCCGATGTCTTCGGAGGCGGAGATCACAAGACGGCGAGCTATGAAAGCAGGGTCTTCACCACCTTCTACCATACGGGCCAGCCAGTAGATGGCACCATCCGGATCACTTCCTCGAATGGATTTGATAAAGGCGGAGATGATATCGTAATGCATCTCTCCATCTTTATCGTAGGCTAGGGGATTCTGCTGCAGACGGTCAGTAACTATTTCATCGGTAATGACCACTGTATTTTCTGTTTCCGACTCTACCACCAGTTCGAGAATGTTCAGCAACTTTCGCGCGTCTCCTCCACTGAAGCGGAGCATAGCGGTAGTCTCTTTTAATTCTATCTTTCTCTCCTTTAATATAATGTCGGTAGTAATAGCACGTTGTAACAAATCCAGCAAATCTTCTTTCTCCAAGGATTTCAGCACATAAAGCTGGCAACGTGATAATAAGGGTCGAATGACTTCAAATGAAGGGTTTTCGGTAGTAGCTCCTATCAACGTCACTACCCCTTGCTCTACCGCTCCCAACAAAGAGTCTTGTTGCGACTTACTGAAGCGGTGTATTTCATCGATAAACATGATAGGGCTTGATTGCGAAAAGAAGCGGTTGCTTTTTGCTCGCTCTATCACATCGCGTACATCTTTCACTCCACTGGTGACTGCACTAAGCGTATAGAAAGGAGTCTCCAACTTGTTGGCAATGATCTGTGCCAATGTTGTCTTTCCCACTCCCGGCGGTCCCCACAGAATGAACGACGAGATACGTCCTGCGTCAATCATCTTGCGCAACACCGCATTCGGTCCCACCAAGTGTTTCTGACCGATATACTCATCTAATGTCTTGGGCCGAAGCCGCTCTGCTAATGGAGGCATTTTTTTAGTGATTAGTTATTAGTGATTAGTGATTTGTTTATTAGGGTTGATGATGAAGGCTTTTTTTACAGGTAATAATTGAAGCGGTTATCATCTTAATAAGATCTGTGCAATCTGTATTTAAGGAGGTATACTGCTGGAGTGATATATAGTCTGTTCTGAATAACAATTCAAGCCAGTATAATGTTTCTGAACATTCTTTCTGGGAAATAGAATATTTATGTATGAAGTCTGCAGGAGATTCAGCAAATACCCCTTCGCTGATATTAGCTCCTATGGAGGTTCCGCATCTTAATATTTGCTTAGACATAACCTTTTCCTGATTTTTATTATATAAAAAGTTATATAGATTAACTATGCGAATAGCAAAGTTCATCGCTTTTTCTTTTAGTATACTGTCTTTCATCTTTATAACAAATCACTAATCACTAACCACTAATCACTATTTTAGAATATCATCAATATCATAAATCGTATACCGTCATTCTTTACACCGGGGATATCGGTGTAGGTCAGTCTTCGTACATATTCGATGTGCAATAGTTTGAAGATGTTGTAGATACCTACGCTGGCTTCAAGATAGGGTGTCTTGCCCATGATGTGACTGGTAGGCATGCCATCGCGCATGGGGAAGAGGAACAAATCGGGATTGCTGCTCTTGTAGGGATTGTTCTTATCGGTCAGTGTACCCCAAAGGCCGCGAATGCGGAACATTTCACGCCATTTCAATTTCTTGATAAGCGGAATGCGGTTGAACAACTTGCCGTTCATGTCGTAGCTCAAGTTGAGGGAGGCATAACGGTCGTTGAGGAACTCCATATTGTTGATAAGGTTGAAGGATTCGTTGTTCTGCGAGATATACGAAAGATTCGCCATAGGCAGGTTCAGTAAGGGGAAAGGTACAGTGTTCCACTGGGCACCCGCACGTGCAGTGACATCCAGTTTACCCCACGAGCCAAACCAGAAACGCTTGCGTACGCTGGCTTCCGTCAGGTTGAAATTGTATTCTCCTCCCAACACGCCTTTGAAACCGGCCGTATGCGAAAGTGTGAATATCGGTGCATCCAGTGATACCGGTACCCGGCGTTGCTTGGTGTTGACGTAGGTTTCGCCGGGAGCATAACGCAAAGTCACTCCCAACTCGGTGGTGGTGATGTCATGCACTAACGTGTTCTTTTCTCCCCATTCGCCGGGAGTTGTGCCATTATTCTTCCAGTATTGCAACTTGCCCGCAGGCTGATCGTTACGATGGCGTGCCATAGCTTGAACGGAGAATCCGGCATTGGTTTCCAATTCGTAAGTAAGAGTAGCGTCGCGCATATAGGACATCTGATCGACCGTAGTCCATTTCCAGCCGACAAATAAGTTATCCTTGTCCGTAGCCAGATACTTATCCATGGGCGACATGACGTCGTAGGTGTATTTAAAGGCGATATAATGCTTCGGGAACTCCCACAATACGTATTCACGCTTGTTGAAAGAATAAGCCACCTGCCCCGAATAGAACCATTTTTTGTCCTTAGTACCGTAAGCTCCATAACCGCTCATGCTCCAGTGCGGGTCAAGATTACCGGTAGTCATACCACTCAAGCGGAAGCGGGTACCATTGACGTAGTTGCTGGTAATGGCAGTGTTGATAGGTCCGAAGTCAAACTTGCTTGGATGCTTCTTGGAACCTGTTTCTACAAAGTTTTCAATCAATGCCTTAGCACCAAAGATAACGTATTTGAAACCCGGTATTTGTTCGATACGGTTCATGAATACGTCCATATTACTTTCTTTCTTGGTTAGCGGCACTTGGCGCACTTTTGCCCAGTATTCATCACTTCTGTTGAGCATGTTTGCATCCTTAATGACGTTTCCGGTCAGACGGAAAAGCCGGGGCTCTATATCATCGAACAGGTAATCGGTGTATTTGGTAGTCCGTTGCACTTCCAATCCTTGGATGCCTTTCATTAAAGCTAGCTCTACGGTCATATCGTCGTCAGTCAATACCCAGTTACCATCGGGCATTTGTTCGTACTGCTGTATGATGTCTAGGTTTTCCACGAAGTTGACTCCGGTCTTTTTGGGTAGGTTCATCGTGGCTTTCTTCACGGCGTATGTAGAATCATTCACAACATAAAGGTGCCCCGTAAATCCGAAGTCTTGCGGATTCTGAGGAACGAAAGTGAGGTGCACGCACTCTTGCTTGTCTACCATCAATGTATCCATGAGGTAGTATTTATAGAAGCTGATGGCTCCACGTCCGATGGGGCTGACAAAACGGCGCTGCAAGAGACGGATGTCGTCGTCGTATATATTAACCTCGGAGAATACGTCTGTAAGGATAGTACCCAGCATATCACCTGTGCTGAAAAACTCTTCTATACCCGAAGAATTCATACCTTCAATGATGGTCTTTTCGCTTTTTGGATTTTTACGATAGATAGTCTTCGAGGCTGTTTCTTTGATAGAGATGGGAAGAATCATCTTGTTGGTTTTGGGAGATAATTCCACTTGGTCTTTGAAGAACGAGAATTTTTTGTAGATACCTTTTTCCATCTTCTCCGGAGTTACGTCGTTGATGGACATCTTCATCTTTTCGTACTTCTGGTATTGGTAGTAATCGTTTTCCTGCAATTTGAGTGCCTTCTTGTTCTCGATGACCTTTTTCATGAATTCCACGGCAGGATTGTTCTTGCGTGAATACTTTTCCTTTTGCGGCTTTACTATGACTTCGGAAAGCATAATATCGTCGGACATCATTTTTACATTAAGCACTTTAGTTCCGGGTGCGAATTTCACCTTCTTGGTAATATAACCTACAGCTGAAAAAGTCAATTCATCCCATCCTTTACGGGTCTCTACCTGATATTCTCCTTTTGCATTTGAAATACCACCAATCCCCTTACCTTCGTACTGTACGGTGATATACATTAATGGTTCGTGAGTGAGGGAGTCTGTAATGACTCCTTTTATCTGTGCAGATACGCCGAGAGAGGCGAAAAGAGATAACAGTAAAACAATGAGAGTAATATGTCGTTGCTTCATAAATTATTCGTAAATGAGGTTGCAAAGTTAACAAATTACTGTAAATCAAGAAGCAAAAAGAAGTTATTAGTAGTGATTAGTGATTAATGATTAGTGATTTGCTGGTGTTTCCATGCGGAGTACAAACAAATCACTAATCACTAAACACTAATCACTAATCAGTGTCTGCACAATTCTCTCCGCCGTCCGCCCATCCCAGCGGTCGGGTAGGGTAGCGTGTTTCCAACTGCCTTGGAATAGATTGTCAAGTGCGGCAGAAAGGGCGAAGGAATTTTCACCTACCAATTCGTTGGTACCGATGCGCCAGGTTTCCGGATGTTCGGCATAAGTGTTGAGCGTGATGCAAGGCACATCGAGGAAAGTGGCTTCTTCGGCAATGTTACCTGAGTCGGTAACGATTCCTTTGGCCTGATTGATAAGAAATCCGAAATGTAAATAGCTCTGAGGAGGCAGAATATGCAGGTTGGGAGCATTCAGTTCCAACGATTTTACAGCTTTTTCTACATACGGGTGCAAAGGAGCGACGATGGGCATACCCTCCGCTTTTTCCAATAATGTTTGCATCAGAGAGTGCAGCACTGCTTTCTTCTCCAGCAAGTCACGGCGGTTGAGAGTGAGCAACAAATAGTTGCCTTTGCGTAGGCCTAGGGTAGAAAACCACATCGGCTGTATCAGTCTATGACGGTTATAGCGGATCGTATCTATCAAAATATTGCCTACATAATGTATATATTCCGGTATCATACCTTCTTGGTTGAGGTTACGATTGGCTACCATGCCGGCTGTAAATAGATAATCGGATATGGCATCTACGATGGTGCGGTTTACTTCACGTGGCATATTCATATCAAAAGAACGAGTGCCGGCTATGACATGCGCTACTTTTAAACCACGTTTTTTGGCTACGATGGCACAACT
Organism: Bacteroidota bacterium; assembly: GCA_023458215.1. Next base: position 7,909 of record JAEXAJ010000061.1, on the reverse strand, counting down.
CATAGTTGCCGTCATATCATCTACCACCAGCACAACTTGTGCCGGATTATGATCCAGCTCTTTCTCGAAAGCAAGCATGATGGAAGCTGCTACCTGCGAATGATCGTGTCCGCTTATACCTAAATAAGCATCCGGCTTTCTCATAGAGAGATCGGAAAAGAGCGAAGCATCCAAACTTGCATCATTTTCCGGGCCGGTATAAACCAGCCGGTAAGAAACATTTTTTCCTGCATCTTTGGCCAAATCGATGGCACGGCAGATGGGGGCTATTTTCATAAAGTTGGGGCGTGCGCCCGATACGATGGTAATTTTCATTGTTGACGGTTTAAAAGATGAGACAAAAATACGTTTTCTTAAGGAAATTATTTGTTACTTTGCCAAGAATTTTTTTAGTGACTAGTGATTAATGATTAGTGGTTTGTCGTCATTTCTACAATATAACGGTATAATCAGCTTATAAACAAATCACTAATCACTAATCACTAAACACTATTTTTTCATGCCAACATTTGTTCAGATACTCGATTTTATTGGTACGTTTGCGTTTGCTATCAGCGGTATACGTTTGGCTTCGGCAAAACGCTTCGATTGGTTCGGAGCGTATGTTGTAGGTTTTGTTGTAGCTATAGGTGGCGGTACGATACGTGATGTACTGCTGGATGTTACTCCCGGCTGGATGACCGATCCTATTTACCTTATTTGTACCGGGCTTGCTTTGCTTTGGGTTATTCTCTTCGGCAAATATCTTATTCATTTGAATAATACATTTTTTATTTTCGATAGTATCGGTTTGGCGCTGTTTACGGTGGTTGGTGTGGGTAAGAGCATTGCACTGGGATATCCGTTTTGGGTAGCTATCATTATGGGTAGTATTACCGGTGCTGCGGGTGGTGTAATACGTGACGTTCTTATCAATGAAATTCCGTTGATCTTCAGAAAGGAAATATATGCCATGGCATGTGTGGTGGGTGGCACGGTCTATTGGTTCTGCGATTTTGTAGGGATGGAAGCGTTTCTGTGCCAGACTATTGGCGGAGTATCGGTGTTTATAGTACGTATTTTGGCTGTAAAATACAACATATGTTTGCCTATACTTTCGGGGCATGAGGATGAACCCTCCTCTTGATTTCAAACTTCAGCTATTTCGAATATAAATCCCAGCCATTGCAAACAGAAACTCCTGGTGTTTCAAACAGAAATCCCCGGCGTTTTAATTGAAAATCCCAAGCATTTCAGTAGCAAATGCTTGGGATTTTCGTTTAAATTATGCTGAATTTATTAAATTAAGTACTTTTGTCTACTTCACAAATGATTCGAAAAAGATGGCTTTTAGTCTCTAAAAAGACCCGAAAACTATCAGTATGAGGGGTAAAATCTATCAAATGATAGTTTTTGCCCTTAAGAAAAACCGTAGTCCGTCCCTTCGTCATTGAAATCTTGCTTATACTTGCAACCGAGAAACCTAAACCATTATTAACCATTTTAAAAACGAGACAAGTATGAATACTTACAGTTTTAGAAAAGATTTGCTTGCAGTGCAAGAAGAACTGCTTCGATTTGCATACAAGTTGACCGCCGACCGCGAAGAAGCGAATGATTTGTTGCAGGAAACGTCTCTAAAGGCTTTGGATAATGAAGATAAATATGAACCCGATACAAATTTCAAGGGTTGGATGTATACCATTATGCGCAATATCTTTATTAATAATTATCGTAAAATAGTTCGCGAACAAACATTTGTTGATCAAACTGATAACTTGTATCATTTGAGTATGCCCCAAGATTCCGGTTTGGCAACTACCGAAGGTGCTTATGATTTAAAAGAGATGCACCGTATTGTTAATTCTTTGCCCCGTGATTATAAAGTTCCTTTTTCTATGCATGTTTCCGGTTTTAAATACCGCGAAATAGCCGAACGTCTTGATTTACCTCTCGGAACCGTAAAAAGTCGCATCTTCTTTACTCGACAAAAATTGCAGGAAGAATTGAAAGACTTCGTTATGTGATAAATAAAACAAAATAGTGATTAGTTATTAGTGATTAGTGATTGGTTGATGTTTTCATTCGGAATGATAGCGCAGCTAATCACTAATTACTGTTTTTTTTGTCAATATGATATAAAACATATCTTTTATATCTAATATTTAAGGGTTGTTCTTGACTATATGTCAGAATAATCCTTTATATTTGTATATGTTAAGTTAACCGAAATGAAAAAATCACTTATTACTGACTATGATGAAAAAGGAAATTAAATTCAGTCTTGTCTACCGGGACATGTGGCAGTCTTCCGGTAAGTATCAGCCTAGAGTAGACCAGCTAGAACGTATTGCTCCGCTGATTATTGAAATGGGCTGTTTTGCTCGGGTAGAAACGAATGGAGGCGCATTCGAGCAAGTGAACCTGTTGTATGGCGAGAACCCCAATAAAGCTGTTCGAGCCTTTACTAAACCTTTCAATGAAGCAGGCATCCAGACACACATGCTGGATCGAGGTTTGAATGCCTTGCGTATGTATCCCGTTCCGGCCGATGTGCGTCGGCTGATGTATAAAGTGAAGCATGCACAAGGAGTGGATATCACTCGAATCTTCTGTGGACTGAACGAGATCCGAAACATCATTCCTTCCATCCAATATGCACTCGAAGCAGGTATGATACCGCAGGCAACACTTTGCATCACCTATTCACCCGTTCATACCGTAGAATATTACACCCAAGTGGCCGACCGGTTGATTGAAGCCGGAGCACCTGAAATCTGTTTGAAAGATATGGCAGGTATTGGCCGTCCGGGGATGTTGGGGCAATTAGTCAAGGCAATCAAGGAAAAACACCCCGAAGTATTGATACAATATCATGGACATAGCGGCCCCGGTCTTTCTATGGCTTCTATCCTCGAAGTTTGCGAAAATGGTGCTGATATTATTGACGTAGCCATGGAGCCCCTTTCATGGGGCAAAGTGCATCCGGACGTAATCTCTGTGCAAGCCATGCTGAAAGATAAAGGTTTCCAGGTACCCGAAATCAACATGAAAGCCTATATGAAAGCCCGTGCCATGACGCAGGAATTTATAGATGACTTCCTGGGTTACTTCATCGATTCCACCAATAAACACATGTCTTCGCTTTTATTAAAGTGCGGCCTGCCCGGTGGTATGATGGGGTCTATGATGGCAGACTTGAAAGGCGTTCACGCCGGTATCAATATGATATTGAGAGGTAAGAATGAGCCTGAACTCAGTATTGACGACCTGCTCGTTATGCTTTTCGACGAAGTAGAATATGTATGGCCTAAGCTGGGTTATCCGCCTTTGGTGACGCCTTTCAGCCAGTACGTGAAGAACGTGGCGCTGATGAACGTCATGCAGTTGGTGAAAGGAGAGGAACGCTGGACCATGATAGACAATCATACTTGGGATATGATTATCGGCAAGAGCGGACGTCTGCCCGGTGAGCTTGCACCCGAAATCGTAGAATTGGCCAAGGCTAAAGGATATGAATTTGTGGATACCGATCCCCAGCTCAACTACCCTGATGCACTGGACGAGTTCCGCAAAGAGATGGACGACAATGACTGGGAGTACGGAGAGGATGACGAAGAACTCTTCGAACTGGCTATGCACGACCGTCAGTACCGTGATTATAAATCGGGTGTTGCCAAGCAACGCTTCGAAGACGAACTGCAACGTGCCAAAGATGCCGCAATGGTCAAGAACGGCTATTCCGAAGAAGAAATCAAGAAACTGAAACGAGCTAAAGCGGATCCTATCATAGCTCCTTCTAAAGGACAAGTGCTGTGGGAAGTGTCGGTAGAAGGACCTTCGACTGCACCTTTTATCGGACGCCGGTATGAGCACGACGATGTTTTCTGCTACATTTCTACCCCTTGGGGCGAATATGAGAAGGTGTTCACCGGATTTACAGGCCGTATTGTCGAAATATGTGCACAGCAAGGCACTGTTGTTGATAAAGGAGAGGTGATAGCCTATATTCAACGCTGCGACATATTCTGATAAACCACCATCGATATAATGAAAGAGACTGAATAGCGGAAGTTTTCTGCGGTTCAGTCTCTTCTTTTAGGAGCTTTTTCCTACATTTGTGCCGCGAATAATAATCCGGAGACGCTATGTATCAGATATTAGTGGTAGAAGATGAACAAAGAGTAGCCCACCTTATTAAAATGGGACTGGAGGAAATCGGTTATCAGGCAGAGGTGGCATTCGACGGCGTGCTGGGCTTGCGCCTGTTCAAGTCCCGTCATTTCGACCTGGTGATTTCCGATGTTATCCTTCCTAAGCTCAACGGGTTTGAGATGAGCAAAGAGATACGCAAAATCAATCCCGGTGTGCCCATTCTGATGCTCACCGCCTTGGGCACTACGGACGATAAGCTGGAAGGCTTTGACGCCGGAGCCGACGATTACATGGTAAAGCCTTTCGACTTCCGCGAGCTCAACGCCCGTATCAACGTGCTGCTGAAGCGCAGTAAAGAAGAGCTGCGCCACCAGCCGGAGCAACTCACCTACGCCGACCTCACGATAGACCTCAGCGCCAAGAACGTATCTCGGAGCGGGCAACTCATCAAGCTCTCTCCCAAAGAATACAACCTGCTGCTCTATATGGTCGAGAACGCCGAAAGAGTACTGAGCCGCATCGAGATAGCCGATAAAGTATGGAACACCCATTTCGATACGGGCACTAATTTTATTGATGTCTACATCAACTACCTGCGCAAGAAGATTGATAAAGACTTTGCCCCCAAGCTGATACATACCAAAACCGGCATGGGCTTCATCTTGACCGACAAGCCATGAAAATACGCACCAAACTAACCATACGCTACACGGCGGTCACCGCCCTCTTGTTTCTGCTCTCCATGCTGGCCGTCTGCTACTTCAGCGAGCATGCCCGCAGCGACGCCTTTTTTCGTACTTTGCGTAAGGAGGCGGTGACTAAAGCCCACCTGTTTCTCAACAATCAGGTAGACGCCAAGACCATGCAATCCATCTATTGGAACAATCGCAACTTTATAGACGAGGTAGAAGTGGCGGTCTACACTCCCCGGTTCGAAATGCTCTACCACGACGCCATGCAGAGCGACATCGTGAAAGAGAGCCCCGAGATGATAGCCCGCATCAGCGCCCGTAAAGCGATAGAATTTTACATTAACGACTATCAGGCCATCGGCATCGTATATACCTTTCAAGGCAAAGACTACGTAGTGACGGCCGCCGCCTACGACGGTTACGGATATTCCACGCAGACGGCATTGAAAGAAATCCTGATAGCCCTCTCTTTCATCGTGCTCAGTGTGCTGATTATAGTGGGATACCTGCTTGCCCGCAGTTCCTTGGCGCCGGTGTCCGCCATCGTGAAGAAGGCGGAAGAGATTACCGCCTCCCGCATAGACAAGCGCCTCCCGGTAGAGAACGAGGCGGACGAGCTGGGCGAACTCAGCATAGCCTTCAACGCTCTGCTGAACAGGTTGGAGAAAGCCTTTTCCTCGCAGAAGATGTTCGTCAGCAATGTGTCCCACGAACTGCGCACCCCCATGGCTGCCCTCACCGCCGAGCTGGAACTTGTGTTGCTCAAAGAGCGTACCCCCCAACGCTACCAAGAAGCCATCCGCAATGTGTTGCAGGACGCTCATCGCATCGTGAAGCTGATAGAAGGCTTGTTGAACCTGATGAAAGCCGACTACCTGCCCGAACAGATCAAGATGGAAGAAGTGCGGCTGGACGAATTGCTGCTGGACGCACGCGAGATGGTTATCCGTGCCAATCCCGCCTATAAAGTAGATTTGATTTTTGAGCAAGAAGCCGATGACGATTCGGTGCTCACCGTTCTGGGCAACTCCTATCTGCTGATTACCTCCTTTGTCAATCTCATCGAGAATAATTGCAAGTATTCCGATAATCACTTCTCGCAGATTCACATCTCCTATTGGCAGGAGACGTCCATACTCCGTTTCTCCGATAACGGGATCGGTCTTTCGGAAGAAGACAAGAATCAGCTATTCGAACCCTTTTACCGGGGCGTCAACCGGCAGTCGGTACAAGGCTATGGCATCGGCATGACGCTCACCCACAAGATAATCACCCTGCATCGGGGCACCATCGAAGTTTTTTCGCATCTGGGCGAGGGCACAACGTTTATCGTGAAGCTGCCACATGTGTGATGTGCGTGGGGCCAACTCACCTTACCATGTGAGGGTGACACACCTTACCATGTGAGGGTGCCCCACCTTACCGAAAGAGGGGCGACCCGCCTGCATGGCAACGTCACCCCTCTCTCTATCTATCAGAAAACCCGATATTTCTTATCCCAGCGGATTATCATTCTCGTCTCCACCACCGGTAGAGCCGCCGCCCGACGGTGCGGTACCGATATAGATTGTCTTCTCCACACTGCGGGGCATTTTCAGCAATATGGTGCCATTGTTTCCAAATTGCGTAGTCAGCTTCAGCAGATACGTGCCCTTGGCAAGCGTGGGAGGAATGATAAAGGTCACTTTCGACGGATCGTTCACCACAAACAGGTCTTCGGTCACTTTGGTAGCACTGCCGCCCGAAGCAGGGGTCAGCGTGATGCCCACCGAAGCGTGCGTGCCCGCTACTTTCAGCTTGGCGCCCGTCAGGGTGAAGGCACGTCCGGCGGTGGCGGAGGCGTCTTGTGCACGGGTCGAAGCGTCTGTTACGCCGCCTATGTAGATGGCGCTGCCCTTCTCGCCGATGATGTTTACCGTAGTCTTCTTGATAGCCTCGCGCAAGTCGGCTCCGGGGTTGAAGTTCACTACAATAGAGTTCTTGTCGGCATTCCATGCCGAGTTCTCAATAACGCCACGGAAACTCGCGCTGGCGTAATACAGCCCTGTGTTCACGCTCATTCCGCTCATCAGCATGCGCTTGATGACACGCTTTTCGAGGTCGAACACATGCTGGATGGTTTCTTCCCGCAGGCCGGAGTCTTCGGCTTTCATCTCGGCGATGATACGCTTCTCGTCGGCCGAGCCGACGGATACGGGTATGAGAATCATGTCCTCCTTGTCGTCCACCGTTACGGTGTTGTCGGCCAACTGGCCGTTGATTTGATACTTGATGTCTTCTGCCATAATTAGTTAAAATTAAAATCCCTGCCCCTCTTTCTCGGTCGATGCCGACTGAAAAAGGGGGCAGGGAGGGTTAATACTTATTTAATGTTGAAAAAGAAAGGGACGGATTATCTCTTTCAAGGTCATTTTATAGATATATTTGACCGGCTTCGCCGGTAATTGACTGGTGGGCTTTTAATGCCCACCAGAAAAATAAAACAAATGAAATGGATGGTCGCAAACTAGTTGATCGCACGGACACAACGCACAGACAAACCGATCGCCCGATCGTAGTTGTCGCTCGGATTCACGTAGGAACTGTCGAAGATCAGGCTGTACCCACTGCTGGCATTGAGTGGCGATGCACTCCAATAGTAACCGTTAGCTCCAACAGCGTAGAGGCTGCCATCGCCGCCGTAGCGACAGCCCGAAGCCGGGAACGTTAAGCCTGATGTGCTGTTAGTAGCAGAATAGTTCTCCCATTTCCAAGGACCGTTAGACGGATAGCCACTATTTTTAAACAATGACACATATTCGTCTTTTGTAGGCAATCGCCAAGTGCCCTTTAAGTAATATTTACACGGATCACCTGTGCCCGTTACTGTATTTTCCGTAGCAGGATCGCCTGTCCAAGACCAATTCCAAGCGGTAACGTTGCAACCGTCCGGTTTTACAGCGATTGTAAGGGGGTCTTCCGTGCTCCAACCAACGAGCGAACCGAACTGGAAGTACAAACCGGCATCGGTTGGCGCACCTATTTCGCAACCGCTATTATCGGCGTTGGCTATCAAGTTACCTTCTGCCCACTCTATCTGATTG
>JAEXAJ010000060.1 GCA_023458215.1 Bacteroidota bacterium | reverse complement strand
ATTCGGGGTGTAGCGCAGTCCGGTTAGCGCACCTGCTTTGGGAGCAGGGGGTCGTGGGTTCGAATCCCGCTACCCCGACATAAAAGAGACTTAACTAATAAATAGTTAAGTCTCTTTGTTTTTATAGTTATATTATTCTTTTTCGCTTTTAGATACTTTTCTTTCGTTTTAGTGCAACTGATACTTGGAGACTCCCTTTTTTGTGTATTTTTGCATTGGAAATATACAAGGCAGCTCATGAACACGTTTGTAACATACATTTCTCGAAGATTTTTACTGATTGGATTGATTGGGGCAGCCTTTACTATATACCCCAATATAGTGTGTCTGCCGTGGGAACTCTATTGTCCTGCGGCGATAGAGTATAGAACAGTATACTGCCTTTTCTTTTTATTCCGGTTTGTCTATTTCTGGGCTTTATTTTCAATACTGATTCGATTCAATTTGCATAAAGCGGCATTACACCCATTAAAACGTCGATTTTATTATAACTTTATGATTTCGGCAGTAGCTTATGCTATTTTTGTTCCTTTGTCATTGATATTTTCATTTTGCGGTGCACACGACTTCCTTGGCAGCGTACTTATATTTCAGTTTCTTGTGATTTGTGGTGTCAGTACCTTGCTTGGACATATTATAATGCTGTACATTACCCAACAGGAAAAAGAAATGGAAATCGAAAGATTGAAAACAGAGAATCTCCAGAGTCGTTGTGACGCTTTGACAAATCAGATTAATCCTCATTTCTTTTTCAATTCACTCAGCGGCATATCATCATTGATACGTAAGAAAGATGATAAAATGACTTTGCAGTATGTCGATGAACTATCGGATATGTTTCGCTATATTTTGCAAAGTGATCGTAAAGGTATCGTTTCATTGCGCGAGGAATTGGAATTTATTGAAGCATTTCGGTTTGTGGTCGAAGTTCGCTTTGCCAATAAGCTGACTTTTACTATACAAATAGATGAAGCAGCAAAAGATTCGTTGACATTACCTGTGTTATCTCTGCTTCCATTGGTGGATAATATAGTAGTCCATAACAGGATAGATGCCGATCATAAAATGGAAATTTCCATCGGTCTGAACGAAAAAAATGAACTGGTAGTTTCAAATCCCATATATCCCAAACTGACACCGCCTCTTACTAATGGTACAGGGTTAAAAAATCTAGAGAATAGATTTGCTTTGTTGACCAACCGCAAGATAAGGATAGAAACTACCGATGAGAAGTTTATGGTTTATCTACCTCTAAAATAATCCACGATGAGAGTACTGATAGTTGAAGACGAAACATCGTCGTACGAGAATCTGAGAGAAATCTTACATGAAATCGACCCTGAAATTACTATTACCGGAAATACGGAAAGCGTGGTACAAACAGTTAGTTGGTTGAAGTCGAACCCTGCACCCGATTTGATTTTTATGGATATACACCTTTCCGATGATTCTGCTTTCGCTATCTTTGACAAGATGAATGTGGAAACTCCGATTGTGTTTACTACAGCTTACGATCAATATGCCATTGATGCATTCAAAGTGAATAGTATTGACTATCTGCTAAAACCCATTAAAGTAAATGATGTAAAGCATGCTATTGAAAAGTTTAACAGACTCAATCGTGCAGATATTACGCATTATTTGTCACAGTTGATGCAACTGGCACCTTCGTCCAAACGAAAAGGGAAATTGCTGATACCGCATAAGGATAGTCTGATTCCTGTTAATTTGTGTGATATATCTTTCTTTTATACCAGTGATAAAAACACTTTTGTATATCTGAATGACGGTACTCGGTATCCTTATTCTAAAACATTAGATCAGATAATGATAACTCTTGATCCGGAGAACTTTTTTCGGGCAAACAAGCAGTTTGTCATCAGAAGGGAAAGTGTGGTTAACATCACGATATGGTTTGATAGCCGACTCTTGGTAACGGTAGCTACCGAAGTACCGGAACGGATTTATATCAGTAAAAACAAAGCCGCTGAATTTAAAGTTTGGTTAACAGCAGGCTACTAAATATTAAACTCAAAATAATAATTTGTCATGTTACGAAAAATCAGACTGACTATTGCAATGATTTGCTTTACACTCATCACCTTGCTGTTCCTCGATTTTACGGGTACGCTGCATGGGTGGTTCGGATGGTTGGCTAAAATCCAGTTTTTGCCGGCAGTATTGGCACTGAATGTAGGTGTGGTATTGCTGCTTGTGATTCTTACATGGGTATGCGGACGCGTTTATTGTTCTGTAATTTGTCCTTTGGGGGTATTTCAGGATTTTATAGCGTGGTTGGGGCGAAGACCGAAGAAACGCAGAAAGCTCCCCTACTCTTATTCTCCCGCTTTATCTTGGTTACGGTATGGGGTATTAGGAGTATTTATTGTTGCGCTGATTGCCGGAGCCGGAGCATTGGCTGCCCTACTTGCTCCTTACAGCTCATACGGTAGAATAGCCAATAACCTTTTTCAACCATTGTGGCAATGGGGAAATAATCTGCTAGCCTATTTTGCCGAACGCGCGGATAGCTATGCTTTTTACGAAGTAGATGTTTGGCTTAAAAGCATGCCTACATTTATCATAGCAATCGTTACTCTTATTGTACTTGTTGTGTTGGCAGGACGTAACGGACGAACTTATTGCAACACAATCTGCCCGGTAGGAACGGTATTAGGATTTTTATCACGTTTTTCCCTATTCCGCATTGCAATTAATACCGAAAAGTGCAATAATTGCAGTCTCTGCTCTCGTAATTGCAAAGCTGCTTGTATCAATTCAAAAGAACATCAGATAGACTATAGCCGTTGCGTGGCGTGCATGAACTGCATTGATAAATGTAAACATGGTGCTATTTCCTACCAATTCCATCCCATCAGCAAGTCTTCGAAAACGGTTCATACGGTAGATGCTGTTAAGGATACCGCATCAGTAGATACTCCGGCGCAGCCAAGCGAAACCCGCCGTGGTTTCTTGTCCGCAATAACCTTGGTAGCTGCCACTTCGGTACTGAAAGCTCAGGAAATGAAGGTAGACGGCGGACTGGCAACCATAGAAGACAAGAAAATTCCGAAACGCAACACTTCCATCACTCCTCCGGGTTCATTGAGTGCCCGCAATATGGCAAACCACTGTACCGCTTGCCAACTCTGCATTTCGGCTTGCCCTAATCAAGTTCTACGTCCTTCAACCGATCTGAGAAAATTAATGCAGCCCGAAGTGTCCTATGAACGTGGCTATTGCCGCCCGGAATGTACCAAGTGTTCTGATGTATGCCCTACGGGTGCCATTCACCCGATAACCAAAGCTGATAAGTCTTCTACTCAAATCGGTCATGCCGTATGGATCAAGAAGAACTGCATACCACTAACAGATGGGATGGATTGTGGAAACTGTGAACGTCACTGCCCGGTAGGAGCTATACAAATGGTACCTAGTGTATCTACCGATAAGGATTCGCCTAAAGTTCCGGTTGTGAATGTAGAACGTTGCATCGGCTGTGGCGCTTGTGAGAACCTCTGCCCTGCTCGTCCTTTCAGTGCCATCTACGTTGAAGGACACGAAAGACATCGGATTGTATAACACCTAGAGACAAATTACTACATATATGGAAGAACATTCTAAAAATATAAATCGTCGTGATTTCCTAAAAATAGTAGGGATCACTGCTGCCACATCTACCGCCGCACTTTATGGGTGTGGTTCGAAGGACAACAGCTCCGCTAACAATGCCTTGGGACCTGTGCCCACCGATAAAATGACTTACCGAAGTTTCTCCAACTTAGGCGATGATAAAGTTTCTCTTTTAGGATATGGTTGTATGCGCTGGCCTACCGTCCCTTCACCCGATGGCAAAGGAGATATGATAGACCAGGATGCTGTGAATGAATTAGTGGATTATGCCATTGCCCACGGTGTGAACTACTTCGACACATCTCCGGTTTACGTTCAGGGATGGAGCGAAAAGGCAACAGGCATCGCTCTCAAACGCCATCCTCGTGAATCGTACTATCTGGCAACAAAGCTTTCTAATTTTAGTAATTGGACGCATGATAATTCTCTTGCCATGTACCGCAAGTCATTTGAAGATTTGCAGGTCGATTATTTGGACTATTATTTGTTACATGCTATTGGCGGCGGTGGCATACCCAATCTCAAAGCGCGTTATATAGACAACGGTATGCTCGACTTTTTGAAGAAAGAACGTGAGGCCGGGCGTATCCGTCGGTTGGGCTGGTCATTTCATGGAGACATAGAGGTATTCGACTATGCCCTGCAAATGCACGATCAAGGTGAAGTACATTGGGATTTCGTGCAGATACAGCTTAATTATGTGGATTGGAAGCATGCTTCGGGCAGCAATATTGATGCCGAATACCTATATGGAGAATTGGAAAAACGTGGTATCCCTGCTGTAATCATGGAGCCTTTGTTGGGAGGGCGTCTTTCCAAAGTGCCCGATCATATTGTGGCACGACTTAAACAACAAGAACCTGACAGTAGCGTTGCATCTTGGGCATTCCGGTATGCCGGAACTCCCAAATTAGTACTTACGGTATTGAGTGGTATGACCTATATGGAACATCTTCAAGATAATGTTCGTACCTACTCTCCTCTCGTGCCATTGACTGAAGAAGAAACTAAATTCTTATACGATACGGCGGACTTGTTAGTACAATACCCTACCATTCCGTGTAATGACTGCAAGTATTGTATGCCTTGCCCGTACGGAATAGATATTCCGGCTATCTTGGTACATTATAATAAATGTGTCAATGAAGGCAATGTGCCCAAGAGCAGCCAGGATGATAATTATCGGGAAGCCCGTCGGGCATTTCTTGTAGGTTACGATAGAAGTGTACCCAAATTAAGGCAAGCCAGCCATTGCATTGGCTGCAACCAGTGTACGCCTCATTGTCCGCAAACCATTAAAATCCCTCAAGAATTACAACGCATTGACAAGTTTGTGGAGCAATTGAAGCAAGAGACATTAGGAAAGGAGAATACTTAGTAAGTACCATATTTGTTCCTCTACGAGAAACACCTCGTTCCTCTACGATGAACAGAGTGTTTCTCGTAGAGGAACAACATGCTGAATGATATTGAACTAAACTCATAAAATTATAAATGGAGAATATAATAGACTTATTACACACCGGAGGATATTCCTGTGTGCTTAAGAACGAAACGGAGATTCGCACTTTCACCCAACGCGGAGTAGCCGATTTATATGATTTATATCAGTCTGACCCCTCTTTCATGAAAGGTGCATCTATTGCCGACAAAGTTATAGGCAAAGGTGCTGCTGCAATGATGGTGCTTGGAGGGATTAAAACGGTTTATGCAGATATTATTAGTACTCCGGCGCTGACTTTACTTCGTGATGCCGGCATAGATACAACTTTTGCCCAAGAGGTTCCGCATATTATAAATCGTGATAAAACAGGCTGGTGTCCACTGGAAACAGCTTGCAATAAACTGAAATCGGTGACGGAAATGTATCCGGTAATACAAAATTTCATAACTAATATACGGTCGAAGAAGAACCTTTCTTGTATTTTATTAGCTTGTTTATTAGGTGGAAGCGCTTTACAGGCAAAAGCACAGAGTGACACCATGAGAGTTTCCCGTAATGTAAACATAGGCGAAGTGGTAGTGACCGGTACGCGAAATGAAACAGATATCCGCCATTTACCAATGACTGTTTCGGTAGTAGGTCGTCCTCAGATAGAAAAACGTTATGAACCCTCTCTCCTCCCTACCCTTACAGAACAAGTTCCCGGACTTTTTACAACAGCCAGAGGAATTATGGGATATGGAGTGTCTACAGGCGCGGCCGGAGGAATGAGCTTGCGTGGTATAGGTGGAAGTCCCACTACCGGTTTGCTGGTGTTGATTGACGGACATCCCCAGTATATGGGATTGATGGGGCATCCTATTGCCGATGCTTACCAATCCATGCTTGCCGAGCGTGTAGAAGTGCTTCGTGGCCCGGCTTCCGTACTATATGGATCAAACGCAATGGGTGGAGTTATCAATATTGTAACCCGCAAACAACCGGAAGATGGCGTAAATACAGGGATAAATATCGGTGCTGGTTCATACGGTACCCTACAAACTGAAATTTCCAACCGGATTAGAAAAGGACGTTTCAGCAGTGTGGTTACCGGTTCATACAATCGCACAGACGGACATCGCCCCGATATGGGCTTTGAGCAATACGGCGGATATGCCAAGTTGGGATATGATATTACGAATAATTGGAAGGTATGGGGAGACGTAAATGTTACTCAATATAATGCCTCGAATCCAGGTTTGACAACTGCTCCTCTCATTGACAATGACTCACGAATCACTCGCGGTATGACCTCATTTGCACTCGAAAATCATTATGAGAGCACATCAGGGACTCTTAGCTTCTTTTATAACTGGGGACGGCATAAGATTAATGATGGATATGCTCCCGGAAAGGAGCCGCAGGCATCACATTTTAATTCTAAAGACAAAATGTTGGGAATTTCTTGGTACCAGAGTGCAACCCTATTTACCGGAAATCGATTGACTGTTGGTTTGGACTATCAGCATTTCGGTGGTGAGTCCTGGAACCGTGTTGTGGCTACCGGTGAGCGTAAGCCCGGTGTAGATAAACAAATGGATGAATTTGCCGGTTACGTTGATTTTCGTCAGGATATCAGTAATTGGCTTTCATTGGATGCCGGGGTTCGGGTAGATCATCATTCGCATGTAGGAACTGAGTTCATACCGCAGGGTGGTTTAGCTTTTCATTTGCCCGAAAGGTCGGAACTGAAAGCGATGGTGAGCAAAGGCTACCGTAATCCTACTATCAGGGAACTGTATATGTTTACCCCTAATCCGGAATTATCTCCTGAAAAACTAATAAATTACGAACTTTCATTTTCTCAGTTTCTATTAGACGGCGCGTTTTCTTATAGCGCAAACTTGTATTATATGAATGGTGATAACCTAATTACGGTCGTATCGGATGAAAATGGTCGTCGCCGGAATATGAATACCGGAAAAATTGAGAATTGGGGAGCGGAAGCTGCCATTGCATACCGCGTCAATTCAACATGGAACTTGTCTGCCAATTATAGTTGGCTACACATGGAACACCCGGTTGTAGCAGCTCCGGAGCATAAATTATTCTTAGGAGTGGATTATACCAAAGGGCGTTGGGGATTCTCCTCGGGCATACAATATGTAAAGGGTCTATATACTTCGACCACAGCAAATAATGAAAAGCAGGAAGATTTTGTCCTTTGGAATATTAGAGGCAATTATCGTTTGTGCAAATACGCCCAACTTTTCGTAAAAGGTGAAAACCTGTTGGCGCAGCGTTATGAAATAAATATAGGTTATCCTATGCCCAAAGCAACCTTTATGGGTGGGATAAATCTCAACTTCTAATACATTGGCGCATGATATTAACATTCTGTTATATAAGAAATTAATATCGTGTATTACAAGGAATTAATATCGTGCTTACACGTTTCATATATCGTGTAAACACGATATTAACTTTTAGTGGGACACATTCGAGTAACTGATACCTTTTTCAGTAAACATCCTGAAATCCTCTTCACGCAAACCAATATCGTCTAATGGACGAGCCTCGTTGTGGTCATCCAAATAAACTCTGGGCTTCTCGGTATACAAAGCATTGGTTACAGATAGCGAGCCATTTCTATACGGTGTCTTTATACCACTCAACTCAAGCATAGTCTGAAAGAAGGAAACACTTGAAGATACATTCTTTTGTCGGTTCTTCTTTGCACCCTTTAATAAAGAAGGATATGCTTCTTGGTAACTTTCTGACATCCAAACCAGGAAAGGTACATGCATCTGATAATACGATGGTACCGGAGAGGCGTGCAAGAATAGTCTTCTATTGTCGTCAAAAATATCTTCTCCATGATCGGAAGTATAAATCATTGCAGCATCAACATTTTTATTTTGTAACATCCCGATAAGGCGTGCCAAGAAAGAATCTGTATGACGAATTGTATTATCGTAAGCATTTACTAAATTATCTTTATATTTCACTTCGGCGTCGGCAGGTGAGTCCGGAAGAAAAAAGGCACTTTCGGCAGGATAACGCTCCCGGTAATTGAAGTGGGAACCGTAAGTGTGGAGAACTATAAACTGCTTGGTAGCTCCTTTTTCCAATTCTTTGGCTACCATTTTCAGAAGTTCGTTATCCGAAGGGTTATAACCGGGATCAACTACATCCTCTTTTATAAAATCAGACGTATCGGCTTCCTTGCCAAAGAAATCTATAAACGAATGATTATAACGTTGATTTGAAAAGAAAGCAGTTTGATATCCAGCCTCTTTGAACGCTGTAATAATTCCTTTCTTATAATAGATAGAATCGAAGTCGTTAGCACTGACCGAAGATAGCAACATAGGTACACTTTTATGTGTAGTATTGGATTCTGTCAGTACATGGCAAAACGCGGTCAGATCCTTTATTTTTGAAAGTTCAGGATTAGTTTCACGTTCATAACCATAGATCGACCAGTTCTTTGCACGTGAAGTCTCTCCTACTACCATCACATAAATTTCTTTTTTATCTGCCGGATGGGTGGCTTTGGCATGATACGTAAAATCTTGTGATGTATTATAATAATCTTGTGTCAGGGCAGTTCTTTGAACTGCGAGGGCAATATTGTAGCACACATTGGCAGGATATAAGTCCGATTCCATCTCGTAACGTTTATCAAACAAGTAGGCTGATCCTAATGACAGTATGCCTAAAGCAAGAGCAAACCATGCCCGCTTTCTTTGGCGGTGAATAAAAGCATCAGGCAATTTCCGTTTGCGAACGATAGAAATCATTGCTAAAATCAAAGCCGGTATATATAGTATTACCACAATAACAATAGCTGGTATTAAGTTATCAAGCAACTCCAAAGCTTCACTCGAATTGGTAGTTACCAAATTCAGGAACATATCCACGGCAATGATAGACTGTCCGAACAGATAAAGCAATACTATTTGGAATGCCCCCAAGAAAATAAACGGGAATAAAATCCAAAAAGTCTTCCCGCAATTCCTTGACCAAGTCATTACTACATAATATAGGGAAAATGGTAGCAATAGGTTGCATACTTTTGCTACCAATGGCATCGGTTCTGTAAAACAGAGTACGATATTAGGTACTATCAGGATAACAAGAAACAAATAAAATAGATGTTCCTGATTATCAAACCATTTTTTTATGTCTTTAAAAAGCTTCATTGATATTAAATATAAATCCGGTTTGGTGTTTGCCGAAACCTAAGTCTAAACGTACATTTACTCTTTTTTTAAATTCCCAACGATAGCCAAATCCATAATTGGGAAGAATATGTTTGGTTTCAAATTCAGAGAATTTCGGGAATATAGTTCCTACACCCACCCAAAAGGCTACTCCATTTCTTTTCCATACGTGCTGACGTAATTCCAATTGGGCATCCATGGCACATTTATCACGAAAACGTCCTTCATAATATCCGCGCATGGAATATGAACTACCTAACGTCGCCATTAATCCCCACGGTGGGTTTCCATAGTTCAGCAGTGTATGAAACTGACCGGCCAGCACTCCACCTTTCCAAACAGTGCGGTAGTAATTTGTAGTCAGTTCGGTGCTACTGAACGCATATTTATTTCCTAAGAACGCCGGACTGAAACGCTGGTCAATCCTTAAATAATATCCTTTGTAAGCATTTGTTAGGAAGTCACGCGAATCGTATAGTAACGAAAATCCAAGGCTGGTATTCGTAGTGCGTGCACTCATGCCTTCCCACAATTCAGGTTTCTCAAAATTATGTCCATATACATAATCGAATACAGCCATCGGACCAATATAAAAATTCTCTACTAAACGAAACATAAAGTCTACTTTGACTTGTGCCTGAAAACGATTATACTCACTTTTATTATCATCATTTGCACCATTATCATACCCTTTCCCCCAATAATAGCTTGGGAATGAATAAAAATATAAGTTATAGTTCAAACGGTATTTGTCTTGTGGAAAAAGATGGTTTCCTCGTATCCCTAATAAATAGAATCCGACCGTTGATACATCGCCATATAATGAGACATTAGATGGCGGAAGAGTCGTATCATTTCTGTCGGTTCTGTAGAGTCCTGCGGCTACCAATCCCAGTCCGAACTTGGTATCACTTGAATAGTGAGGTCCTCCAATGACACTGAAATCAAATTTTTTGTTCTCTTTTTCCTTATTAGCATCATTAAAATAATTGAGGAACTTCTTAAAAAGATTCTCTTTTTTAGGAAGTGAATGTGCTTCAGATATGCATGTAGAATCAATCTGAGTGTTTATCACTAAAGAATCCTGTGCATGAATAGCAGTCTCTGTTATCAGCAACGATACCCAAAATATGCATCTAGTCAGTTTTGTGCTCATTTCTATTAGAAAACTATGGGGGCAAAGTTAGTTTTTGTTGCTCAAATTACAACAAAATATCTCCTCTTTTTGTTTTCCAAAATTCTGTTTTAATGTTCTATTCAGGGCAACCGCATCAAAATAATATTCGTTTCGCTGATAGAAATGAAGCAAAAATGGTGATAGGGTAATAAAGTGATAAGGTGATAAGGTAGCTGCGCTATGTGCCACAGAGTATTATCCCACTA
>JAEXAJ010000059.1 GCA_023458215.1 Bacteroidota bacterium | reverse complement strand
TAGCCATACCTTCAGGAAATATGGTAACTCCGGTGTTGTGCTTATCCAGCATATCTTGAAACCATTTGCCTGCCTCACTACGAGTATCGAACATCAGTCCCGAATATCCGGCTTCCGAGCATATTTTAGAAACGGTTTCAGGTGAATTCTCATAGTTTGTACTTCCCAAGAGGGCTTCTTTAGCAGCAGGTAAATCCCAAGGATTGAAGTGAGTGAAAACTCTGGTTCCCATTTTCTTGTATCTGTCTGTCATCTCCTTTTGCCTGGCTATCCCACCGGGCAGAGCACGAGTCAGATCAAATTGATTTCGCTGATCGAGTCCGATGACCGGCCATCCGCACCACACCATATAATGATCGTTTCCACCGAAGTATTTTCGGGTGAGGGAATCAAAGTCATCTAAAGTATATTTTTCTTTTACGGTGTCATATACATAGTTATTCCAATATTGTGTGAAGTGACCTACATACATGTGGCGCACCCATTTCAAGTCTTCACGTTCATAGAGGGTGTTGTCGAATTCCTTACCTGCCGGCAAATCGTAGAGTTTTCGGTCATTGAACATTAATCTTAGTCCCTCTTGCCAACGTCCTATGTAGGAATCCATATAGAGATTATAAGAGAGTATTCCTCCCGGATAGAGAGTGGTTTCAAAGCGTCCGGCCCGGAAATTGCTGGAGTTTGTTCTGTCTCTGCGGGCTATGGCAACTATGCTGCTGCCATTGTCTATATCAATGATTCCCATTCCCAGTTCCCAAAGGTTATCGGGCAATGTAACGTTTACCGGAGCATAACCGGGACGATAGAGATAACTTCTGGACAAGGGTTGTCCTTTCTCACCAGCCGTCAGATAGACGTGCTTGCCCGATTCTCCGAAAGGTACGACACTCCCAATCTTCAGCGTATCTTTAGAGATATTGCGGAAAGTGACATTTAAAGCAAATCCTCCCTCTTGTAATAGGGAGGGATTGCTGAAACTAATACCTATCTTGTTTTCAATAGAGATTTCATTTTCTGATACCTTTTTACCACTGAGCGTATTCAATACTTTTTGATCCATTCGGAAAGAAAGTAATGGCAATGGATAACCCGGCTGTTGAAAACCGTTGAAGTGCTCTATCTTTATACCTTCTTTATCTGATGTATGGATGTCTATCCGTGTTAGCTTTTGGGAGAAACAAAGCTGGTATCCTATCATTAGCAGTGCAATGAGTAATATGTATTTCTTGTTTTTCATGTTCTTATTGATTGAAGAAGTTCCTTTCAAGTTCTATAGGTTGTCCCCAAGCGTAACCGGTTCTTTCGGGAGTAGAACAAGTTACTTTTACTCTCATATACTTATCGCCATCGTTTCCTTTATATCGAGCTTGTGTTCCTTCCGATTCATATAATACCTTTCCGTTGTATCCAATGAATTGGATTTTAAATTTAAAGAAAGTATCCTTTTTGTCAGCTTGCATTTCTTTGCGTGTTTTAGCGAGGTCTATCTTTACAGATAAGGTTTTAGTGTCCTTATCGTAGTCATATTCGGACAAATAGACTCCAGAGGAAGCATAGAAATTGCCACTTCGGATGGCTTGCATCACATTCTCAGTCGTGAGCTTTTGGGTCCTGACCATGATCCAACCTCTGCCCGGATTGGCTTTGTCGGCTGCCCATTTTTTGAGGTTGTGCGTATCGTCCGATGCTAATCCGTAGAGTAATTGATGATGGACAAGTATGGAATCCCATTTTACTTCAACAGGAGAGTGCTTCTCGTTACCGTCATTATAGACTAATGGATGTCCGTTAAAGATCTCAAGATGCTTCAGATTTTTAACTGGCAGTACGTCCTGCACTTGTACACCCGCAAGAAAATTAGGATGATTCAATACCGCAACGCCACCATTCTTTTGTATCTGGGCGGTGTGCCAGTTTAGTATATCGGCGGTGCTTTGAAGCGCAGGATTGACTTCGAAAGCATTGCGTACATTCAATGCACTGCAATGAATGGCCCTGACATCACTTATTTCGTTACCGGGAATGAGAAGGAATGCAGCTTCCCGTTGAGGATAGATAGAATCCGGCAATAATGCATAGTTATGGTCTGTTACGAATAAGAAGTTATAGTCATGTTCTTTGTACCATTGGATAACTTCTGTAGCAGGAGAATCTCCATCCGAATAGTTGCTGTGAGCATGGGTATTCCCTTTAAACCATTGGTCGGGAATCTCCAAATCCTTTAAGCTGAGAGCTACCGGTTCTTCGGCATCTTTCAAATCGGAAGTAGTTTGTGGAGCGCTTTCCGGGCTGATATACCAGTAAGTGACGGGTGCAAAGTTGATAGTAGCCTTTACCCAGTGCCACATTTCCATATCAAATTTCAAAGAACTATTGAATGGTATGGCATCCAAGCTGCGGAAGCGGAGGTTTACTGTATATCCGGGATGAAAATTCCCACTACCATCGGGTTGAGCTATGAAAGGATGGTTTGAGAAGCGTTCGGGGCGACACCAGGCATATCCATAGTAATCTTCGGTGCCGGTACCTATGTGGGAAGGAAAGTCTTCTCCATCTACAAATACTTTCTCGTCACCTTCTCCCCACCAAGCGTCAACGGTATTGAACAGAGTCAGTCCGTCTCCCACATAGAGACCTTTGCCTTTGAGGGTGACATAGTTTATGTCGAATGGATCTCCGTCTCCTTCGTTACTCTTGAACTCGCCGGTAGTCAGATGCGTGAATTGTTTCCAGGAAGATCCGAAGTATAGGGTGTTGGAATCCAAGGCGTAGGGAGCAGTGACAATTTCTCCTGTTTTGATAGTGACGGGCTGGTTGCCGCGGTTCTCAATGGATACGGTGCAAGCCTTTTTATAAGGCATTATCCAAAAGCACGACATCATACCTTCGGCATCTACGTGCGTGTACCAGGTGCTCGAAGGACGTATCTGATAACCTGTGCCGAAGAAGTCTCCTATAGGACACTCTATCGTTCGATTTCCATCGAAACTGATGGTTAGAATGGTACTTCTTAATGCTTGTTCCTGATTAGTGGCAAGAACACGGAACATTAATTTCCGGATGGCGGCATCTGTCGCTTCTAACTTTTCCGAGATAGATCGTCCGGGCTGTATTTCACCTGTCAGATGGGTTACTTGTGTCTTTTCGGGCATTACTACTGTACGCTGTTCCAACTGCTTTTGCACTTTTGCCAATAATGCTTGGTTTTTACTTAACTCTTTAACAGAGAAAGTGGTTACCGGGGTTCCGGTTTCATACGTGCGGTAGTTGATATTATAATAAACTGCCTCTCCTCCGGTTTTAGCTCCGGGATCTTTAATGTTTTTACTTTCGTAAGTCACTTTGCAATGTTTGCCGTAGGGTAGTGGCAGATAAAGATTGTGTCCCCGCATACCGTAGTTAGTTAAGTCGGAAACAGAAGTGGAAAGCGGAGTACCCGCTAATAGTCCACCACTTATTACATCGAAAGCGCTTCCTTCAATGGCGGGTTTAGGATTGTTATCAAAATAGACGCGCAGAATACCTTTGCCTGAATCCGGTCCTGAAAATGTCATCCAGAAGCGGACGATGGCTCCCGGACCTTCTGTATCCATCATAACATACTCTTTCCTTCCATGAAGGCTGTCGGTACGTATGAACATGGAACGGTCCCAGTTGGCAAACCAGCTTTTATGACCGGGGGCTGTGGTAGCACGATCATAGCTGCTGAACTGCTTGCAAGTGTAGTAGGGATTGGGATATTGTGGCAGACTGTTACGGTCTACCATTTCTTGTAGCAAGCTTTCAATTGTCACCGTTTTGCTTGAGCTATATACGGAAACAGGCGTGGCTATTACTAATAAGATGCCTAGATAGAGCGATAAAAAGTGTTTCATAACTTAATTAGTTTTGGGTTTTGTGCAAAAGTAGGGCACATTTTGAAGTTTGATTAAGAATATCATCTCATTAAATAAGAATATCGGCTCAATCTTATTTGAGGCTTGTTAATTAGCAATTATAAGACTTTCACGTTTCATCTAAACAATTATCTTTGCCCAATAAATACGATGAAAACATGCAAAAACTCCGGCTATTTTTTACCTTATTGATGCCACTTTTTCTTTTATCCTCTATATGTGCTGCATCTCAATACTCCAACTTTTACTTCAAAAACTTAGGAGTGGAAGATGGTCTGTCCCAAAATATGGTATATGCCATTTTGCAAGACCGCCAAGGTTTCATGTGGTTTGGTACACAAAATGGATTGAACCGTTATGATGGCAATTCTTTTAAAGTATATAAACGGGGGATTTCAGATGATAAGAGTTTGAAGAGTGACGCTATTTTCTCTTTAGCCGAAGATGTGGATGGAATGCTATGGATAGGTACTGACATCGGTGTATTCTTGTATAATCCGGTTTTTGATAGCTTTACCGACTTGTCTGTTAAGGCTGAAAAGGGCTTGTCTATTAATGGTATTGTGCGCGCTATAGTGCGCGATAAAGAAGGGAATATGTGGTTGGGTGTCTCAGATAAAGGTATCTTTTGTGTGACTCCTCAAAAAGAGGTACGTTTTTATTCATTGGATCGTTATTTGACAAAGGGGCAGGGAATACGCGACTGTTGTTTCGATATGGATGGTCACCTTTGGATTGCCACTTATCAGCAAGGAGTTCTAAAATTGAATGTTTCTACAGGGGAAGTAACTCAGCTCCTCATTAATAATGCCGAAAAGAATACTTCGGGCAATGATGTTAACCATCTATGTATGCTTGACTCCGAAACCATGCTTGTAGGTACTGTTAGCCACGGATTGCTGAAGCTTAATCTGCGTGACGGGAAGTTTAGTGAATTACTGAATAAGGGTGAAGATGGAAAGTCCCTGTTTGTACGCCATATCTATATGGATAAAAATGCGAACCTATGGTTGGGCACAGAGAGCGGACTCTATATCTATTCTTCTCAAACAGGCACTATCGAGCATTTTCAGCATGTGTTCAATGACCCTTATTCACTCTCGGATAATGCCATTCATTCCATTTATCAAGATAGGGAAGGAGGGATGTGGTTAGGAACCTTCTTTGGTGGGGTGAATTATTTTGCGGAATCTTATGCCCGGTTTGAGAAGTACTATCCGGTGACCGGTAGCCATTTTATTAGTGGTAAAAGCATTAGTGAATTTTGTGAGGATGAGAAGGGTAACATTTGGATTGGTACTGAGGACGGGGGATTGAATTGTTTTGATCCGGTCAATAAGACCTTTACGCAAGGTTATGTTTCTGCCGATAACATACATGCTCTGTTGTGTGCGGATGATAATCTTTGGATAGGTTCTTTCTCCGAAGGTCTGTTTGTGTTGAATCTGAAGAATAAGAGATTGAAGAATTACCGGAGTTCGTTGTCTAAAGAAACGTTGGATGACGATAATATTTATTCTATCTATAAGGACTATACCGGTACAATTTGGATTGGAACCATGACGGGATTGCATCGCTATGCGCCCCAGACAGACAGCTTTATACGTGTTTGTGAAAATGAGATATCCTCACAGGTTAATGATATACTGGAAGATTTTGACGGTGTAATGTGGTTTGCTACCTTAGGACAAGGGCTATTTTCGTATGACAGAAAGCAGGATAAATGGGAGCATTATCCGGTCGTTGTGAAAGAAGACGCCACTCGAGGCAAGATGCTGGTTTGCCTTTTGGAAGATAAAAGCCATCGACTATGGATAGGGACGGAGGGAGCGGGATTGATCCGTTACAATAAGCAGACAGGTTCTTTTACCGATCATTTCTCCATGGATAAAGGATTGCCCAATAATGTCATTTATCAGTTGCAAGAAGATGCCAACGGATGCATTTGGGGAAGTACCAACAAAGGTTTGTTCCGGCTGGAATTACCATCGGGCAGAATAAAGACTTATACTCATTCTGATGGTCTGTTGGGGGATCAGTTTAACTATAAGTCCGGTTTTGTAAGTAAGTCGGGCAAGATGTATTTTGGAGGAGTAAAAGGATTCGTTGCTTTTGAAGCAGATAAATTGCTTTCGTCCTTGGCACCAACCAATGTGATTTTCAATAGCTTCCAGATTGATAATGTCGAAGTTCCCGTAGGCGGAGAGGATGCTCTGCTTAAATATTCCATTACCTATACTAAGCAAATTACATTGCCTCACGACCAGTCTATTTTCAGTATTGGTTTTGCGGCATTAAGTTATGCTTCCCCACAGGGAACGCAGTATGCCTATAAATTGGAAGGATGGGATCAAGACTGGATTTATGTAGGCCAGGCACATCAAGTAACGTATTCTAATCTTTCTCCCGGAAGATATACCTTCCGTGTGAAAGTAGCCAATAGTGACGGTACGTGGAATGAAGCCGGAACATCTATGAACATTCGTATTCTTCCTCCTTTCTATTTGACAGTTTGGGCTTATATTACATACGCCATTATTTTCGTATGGGTTATATATTATATGGTAAGGAGCTATACCAATCGGTTGCAGAAACGCAATGTGGAAGCTATGGAACTATTGCAACGCAGCAAAGAGAAAGAATTATATAATGCCAAAATCAACTTCTTCACCAATATAACTCACGAAATAAGAACGCCGCTAAGTTTGATAAAGGCTCCGCTGGAAGAAGTGATGAAAGAAATAAAAACATCGGATGTGTACTATGATAATCTTTCTATTATTCAACGAAATACCAACCGGCTATTGAAGCTGGTCAATGAGTTGCTGGACTTCCGTAAAGCCGAAGCCAAAGGCTTGCAACTAAACTTTGTACATGCCGATGTAGTTGCTGTTATTCGGGAAACCATCAAACGTTTTACTCCGGCGGCTAAAGTGAAGAATATTATTTTTCAGGAAGATATGCTTCATGAAGAGCTGATTGCTGATGTAGATGTGGAAATGTTTACAAAGATACTGAGCAACCTTCTTAATAATGCATTGAAGCATGCCGATACTTTTATAAAGATTAGTCTGGAGAGCCACGCCGACAGCTTCAGATTGGCGGTGATAAATGACGGTGATCGCATTCCATCGGAGCAAATTGAACGTATTTTCGATCCGTTTGTGAAGTTGGATGAAAACAGTATTGGCACTGGTATCGGTCTGCCTTTGGCCCGCACATTGATTGAAGCACACAAAGGTCAGATATTTGTAGATACTGATCAGCGGGATGTGGCTTTCGTCATCATTCTACCTATCCGGCAGGAAATGTCTATTACTTTAAAGGAAGATAATGAAGAAGTAGTAGCAGAAAATACCGGAAAGCTTACAGATGCAGTTTCTTTGCTCGATATGGAACATCGGAGAGTAGTGCTTTCAGTAGAAGACAATGAAGAATTCCAGAACTTTATGGCTAATCAACTCAAAGGCGACTATCTGATTCTAAAGGCCGGTAATGGTGAAGAGGCATTGCGGATATTAAGTGAACAAAGTGTTGATTTGATAATCAGCGACGTGATGATGCCGGTAATGGATGGGATGACTTTGTGCAAAGAGATCAAGGAAAACATCCGCTACAGCCATATACCCGTCATTCTTTTAACAGCTAAAACCGGTTTGCAGGCACAATTGGACGGACTGAAGATTGGCGCCGATGAATATATAGCCAAACCCTATTCCATTGATTATCTGAAAGCGCGTATTGAAAATCTTCTTGAAAACAGAAAGAAGATACGCGAATCATACAGGCAATCACCCGAATCGACAGTAGATGTCATAGCTCATTCCAAAGCGGACGAAGACTTTCTTAATAAACTGGTGGAAGCCATTCATTCCCGTCTGGACGAGATAAATCTCGATGTAGATGCCTTGGCCGTCATGCTCAATATGAGCCGTGCCACCCTTTACCGCAAAGTAAAGAGCATCTCCGAACTGACTCCCAACGACTTTATCCGCCTGATTCGTTTGAAAAAAGCAGCAGAACTCTTGCGTGAGAAGGAATACCGCATCAATGAGATTGCTTTCATTGTAGGCTTTAGCTCATCCTCATATTTCTCCAAGTGCTTCTATAAGCAGTTTGGAGTGTTGCCAAAGGACTTTGAACGGCATAAATCATAAGCTTTTGTAAAGTTGAGCCAAATACTACTCAATGTATACAAAGAAACTCAACCTATTAATTATCAGTTTATAAACACTGTACAACCACTTTGCTGAATGTACAGTATTACTTTATTATGGATACAGTGTTACTTTATCTATAAGTACAGTGTCGCTTTATCAGTAGTACAGTAATACTTTATCAGTGATACAGTACTACTTTATCCTTAATACAGTAACACTGTACTTTAAATAAAAAGATGTACAGTACAATACAATTGATTATCAGTGCACTATAATTAGTGCATCAGTGCCACGCACAAATAATCAATAACTTTTAATCTGGTCTATTTCCGCATGGTAATGAACAAATCCCACCCACGGGTAAAAGAGTTTTCTATATATCACTTTTCATATCTCAAATGTCATATATTAAAATAGTCTCTTTTCTATTTGCTCTATTTTTGCCTTGGATAAAAACAACCCCATTAATACGTATATTATGAAAAAGAGATTTTTGTTAACCTCGTGCCTTCTCTTATTGGCGTTGGTTGGTGCTTATGCACAAATCAAGATTTCTGGTTTCACCAGGGACAATCTGGGAGAGCCTTTACCAGCTGTCAATGTGATGGAAAAAGGTACGACAAATGGAGTCATCTCCGATGTGGATGGCAAGTACGAAATTGTAGTCAATAGTCCTAAGTCGATCTTGGAATTCTCGTTTATTGGTTTCGAAACACAGGTGATAACTGTTGGCAATCAACGGCAGATTACTGTTGCCTTGAAGGAGAACAGTGTAGGACTTGATGAAGTAGTGGTAGTCAGCTTTGGTACCCAGAAGAAAAGAACGATGACCGGAGCCGTGACCAGTGTGAAGGCTGAAGAGACAAAAGGATTGCCGGTAACCCAATTTGCCCAAGGATTGCAGGGAAAGGTGTCGGGTGTACAGATTTACCAATCTTCGGGAAAGCCCGGCGAAGGTATGTCTTTCCGTATTCGCGGAGCCGGTTCGTTGAACTCCGGTAACACCCCCTTGTTTGTAGTGGATGGTATGCCCATTACAACGGAAATCAGCAACATCAGTCCCGATGAAATCGAATCTTTTTCGGTATTGAAAGATGCTTCGGCTAGTTCGCTTTATGGTTCGAGAGCCGCAAATGGTGTGATTCTTATTACCACAAAAAAAGCACAGAAGGGTAAAACGTCCGTTGAGTTTTCGGCTAATGTAGGTTTGCAAACTATTAACGAGAGCCGTCTGCCCGATATGATGAATGGTACGGAGTATGCTCAATGGAAGAAGAACTATTATGAAGATATGATTAAATATACCGACTGGAAAGATCCGCAGACCGGTAAGTCCGAAGTTCCGGCAGCATATCGTAACCCGGAACAATATGGCGAAGGCACCAACTGGTTTGATAAGATTACCCGTGATGCTTTGATACAGAACTATGGCGTAACAATCAGTTCGGGCAATGATAAATTGAAATCTACCGTAGTAGCCTCCTACGCTAATCAAGAAGGCATGTTAATTAATACAGGTTACGAACGTTTTAATTTCCGCGTCAATACGCTTTACACTCCGACAGAGAAGATTCGCTTGGGAGTAAACCTGGCTCCCTCTTACCGCAAACACGAAAATCAGAATACAGATGGAGGCTGGAGCACCATCGCTTGTGCACTTTATGCACCCCCCGTTATTCCCTTTTATAATGCCGATGGCTCTATGCCCGAGGTACTTTCTGCCGTTGGCTCACTGAAACAACCTAATCCCTACCTGATGTTGACCAGACAAACAAACGTTTATAAAGGAACTCGCATCTTAGGTAATGCTTTTCTGGAAGTAGATGTTTGGAAAGGGCTGACATGGAAGTCTACCTTCAGTATCGATGCAGAGTCGTCTAATCATAGGATTTATAAACCTATCGAGGCATCGGGCGAGATTAATGCAGTGGGAACCAAATCGACCGGTACCTACCAGACCGGATTCCAGAGTTCTTGGGTTACAGAACATACACTGACCTATAACGGTAAGATTGGAGAGCATAACTTCGATCTGTTAGGCGGTTTTTCGGCACAGAAGTACCGTTGGGAAGGTTCAGGTCTTTATGGTGAGAACTTTGCCGATGACTACCCGTGGCTCAATCAAGCCGAGATTACCAAAATGAGTGGTTCAAACACCCCTACAGCCTGGGCAATGGCCTCTTTCCTGGCGCGTGCCAACTACAACTACAAAGAAAAATACTTATTGCAGGTAGCCTTGCGCGAAGACGGTTGCTCACGTTTCGGAGCCGATAACCGTTGGGGTTTGTTCCCTTCTTTATCTGCCGGATGGATTGTGTCGGAAGAGAGTTTCATGAAGAAGGCATCGAATGTGCTGAACTACCTGAAGTTACGTGTCAGCTACGGTCTGACTGGTAATAATAACATTGGCGACTATACCTATGCAGCCAATGTAGCTAACATTAACTATGTATTTAACGGTGGTATTCAAAGCGGTACATATCTATCGGGACTTGAAAACAAACTGCTGGGATGGGAAATCACTAAGCAATTGGATTTCGGTATTGATTTCGGATTGTTTAATGACCGCATTTATGTGCAGACCGACTACTGGCGGAAGACTACCAGTGATATGCTGTATCAGATGACTTTGCCTTATTCCAGCGGATATGGTTCCATTCAGACCAATGTAGGAAAGGTGCGCTTCTGGGGTGCCGATGTGGATATTGAAACCCGCAACTTGGTGGGAGCATTCAAATGGTCTACCAACCTGAACCTCTCGTTCAGCAAAAATAAAGTTCTCTCGCTGGGTGAAGGAACCGACCACTTGGGTGGCGATGGCGATTACGGTGGTTCGTGGAACCGCACAGAGGTAGGTAAGCCGCTTGGCTTCTTGTATGGTTATGTATACGATGGTGTCTTTATGAACGAAGAAGAGTTAGCCAAAGGACCGGTATATGCCGATTCCGATACTTCTAGAAAATCGGTGGTAGGCTCTCCCAGAATGAAAGATATAAGTGGCCCTGATGGGAAGCCCGATGGAATTATTACTCGCGCGGACCGTACGATGATTGGTGATCCGCTTCCTGATATGATGTTTGGTATGACCAATACATTCAAATATAAGAACTTTGATTTAGGATTGACTATTTCGGGTTCTATCGGAGGTGATTTAGTGATTCGCACTATGGAATACTCCCATAACCTCGATGGTTCTTTTAATATGAGCAGAGAATTGCTGGACTGCTGGCGTTCGGAAGAGAATCCGGGCAATGGAAGAATACCCCGTGCGGCTGGTAATGCCGGAGTAACTTACCTGGCTCGTGACAGAAGTTCGATGATGGTTTATGACGGTTCGTACTTGGCTTTCAAGAACCTCACGATAGGATATACTTTCCCCAAGATGGGTTGGATGGAACAGATTCGTGTCTATGCCAGTTTCCAAAACCTGGGATATATTACCAGCTATCCCGGTCCTAACCCCGAATCGAGCGCCAATGGTACGAGTGCACGTTATGGTGGTATCGACGATAACTCATACCCCATTCCACGTACTTACTCATTGGGGGTTAACATCAAGTTTTAATTTACTAAACGAATGTAAATCATGAAAAAAATAGTAGTTCTTTTACTCTCTGCAAGCCTGTTGGCTTCTTGTGATAGTTTCCTTGATTTGCCCAAGGAACATGAGCCTAGTTCTAATAACTACTTCAAGACTCAGGCTGATTTTGAGAACCTTGTTGTAGGAGCCTATCAACCGCTGCGTGCCGTTTATGGTTGGAATAACTTTATATGTGGCGAAATGCGCTCGGATAATACGCATTACGAATATTATCCCAAATTCGGCGGTGATGAGTCGGGACACCGGCAGGACATCTGCAACTTTATGGATGGTGATCTGAATAACTACTCCAACGGGTTGTTTAATGATGCTTTCAATGGAGTATCAAAAACCAATGTCATAATCTCGCGAATGCACAATGGTATTCCCGAAGGTGCGAGAACGCAAATTCTGAGTGAGGCTTATTTCTTGCGTGCACTTTATTACTATAACTTGGTTCGCTTTTTCGGTGAAGTGCCTTTGCACTTGAAGGAAGTTACCTCGGCAACTGAGGCTTCCAAAGGAAAATCTCCTGTTACCGAAATATTTGCAGCCATTGAGGACGATTTGATAAATGCGGTTGCTGCCCTTCCTAAGGTGAGTGGTTTTCCACAGTCGGGAAGAGCTACCAAGGGAGCGGCCGAAACACTGTTGGCATCCGTTTATCTTTATCAGAAGAAATACGATGCGGCTATCCCTTTGCTCGAAGAGGTGACCAAAGAAGGCTATGGACTTTTGACGGAATATGCCGACGTATTTAAGACCGGCAATAAAAACAGCAAGGAATCTATCTTTGAAGTACAGTTTAAAGAGGGACCCGAAGGACACTATTCCGATTATCTGTATCGTATGCTGCCCAAATCGACAAACCATGTAGCTATCCTGGGTCTTGATAAATCGGAGAATATCAAGCATGGCGGTCTGAATGTACCCACACCCGACTTGTTGAGAAGCTATGAATCAGGAGACAAACGTTTTGAGGCTTCCGTCAAAGTGGTTGAAGGAAGCATTAAGGACGATGATTTTGTTAGCGAGAGAGTAGTCTCTCCTTTGAACTATCAGCCACAAGAGGGAGTTGCTTACCGTTACATGTGTGCAAAGTATATGAATCCGCATGCGGTGCTTAATCAGTGTGGCGACGATTGGCCCGTATTTCGATATGCAGATGTATTGTTGATGCTGGCAGAGTGTTATAATGAATCATCTACCAAACGAGATGCAGGTAAAGCGTTGGGTTATTTAAAAGAGGTGAGAACCCGTGCAGGCTTGTCTACTTCTGATGTCAGCGACCAAACTGCGCTTCGTTCACTGATAGCCCATGAGCGTAGGGTAGAACTTGCATTCGAGAATCATCGCTGGCACGATTTGGTGCGTACCGGTCAGGCTGTAGAAGTGATGAATGCCCACGGAGTTGAAATGAAGAGGTTGTATGAGTATCTGCCTGCTGCCGCATACAATGTTACCGCAGCCCGCCTTACTTTCCCCATACCTTATCGGGAAAGTATTTGGAATCCGGAATTGTAGCTTCCTTGTCACTTGCATAATTGTAGAAAGAGGGGATATTTCCAGCAATTGGGAATAGCCCCTCTTTGGTTCATAAAACTATACAATACGAATTTAGCAAGCGTTAAATCTCGCTACGGATTCGCAATATGGATGATTTTTCCTACTTTTGGTCGCATTTTTATATCATCTGGTTTAGTGCTGACTTTGAAAAACTACATATTATGGAACGTACTTCTATTAAATACTTTGTGAATAACGATCATAAGGCAGGCCGGAATCTCTTTATATCATCTGTCGGTTTTGAAGAGATCTCATCCAATAGCCGATATCCTACTTTAAACCACTCTGAGGGATATTACTTTAATCCTGAAAAGGGGCGTATTCTGAAAGAGTTTCAGTTGGTGTATATCATTGAGGGCGAGGGGGTACTGGAAACCAGAAGCGGTGGAATCTTTTCCATTAAACGGGGAATGATGTTTGTACTCTTTCCCGGGGAGTGGCACACTTATTACCCCAACTATAAGACGGGATGGAATCAATATTGGATCGGCTTTAACGGAGCCGATATCGAGAGTTGGATGATTAGTGAGTATTGTTCCAAAGAGAAACCCGTATTTAGAGTGGGCATCAATAACGAGATTGTTTCTTTGTTTAGGAAAGCCATAGAGGTAGCCAATGAAGAACAAGACCTGTACCAACGGGTACTTGGGGGATTGGTCAATTATCTGATAGGGTTGATGTGTAGCATTGATAAGAATATCAGCGTAAAGAGCGACGACTTCTCTTCCAAAATAGAACACGCCTGTGTGCTGATGCAAGAGTTGATAGACCAGCCGGTTTCTATGCAGGATATTGCGAGGAAGTCCGGTATGGGTTACTCCTTGTTCCGCAAACTATTTAAAGAACGAATGAATTACGCTCCGGCGCAATACTTCCAGAATATGAAGATTCAGAAGGCCATTGAATTGCTTACTACCACTACTATTCCGATAAAAGAGATAGCCTACCGGCTGAACTTTGAAACTCCTGCCTACTTTTCGGCTCAGTTTAAGAAGCAAACAGGGAAATCTCCGACAGAATATCGGGAGGAAATTGATATCAAATAGTTATAGCCTTTTGGCAATAATCATATTCCTTCTAGTTTTACACAACCTATTTTTGTAACATGATTTATAATTGAACAGAATATATGATACAAAATAAGGTAAAGATTGGATTGACAGGAGTTGGCCTGGACGCATACTGGGCTCAGTTTGAAGGATTGCTTCCCCGACTTTTGGGCTATCAGCACGAGATAGGCACCCAAATGGAGCAAATGAATGCCGAAGTGGTTAACGTGGGCATGATAGATACCCCACAGAAAGCAACGGCGTGTGCCATTGCTTTAAAACAGGCAGATGTAGAGTTGGTTTTTCTGTTTATTTCCACCTATGCGCTTTCTTCTACGGTGTTGCCTTTAGTACAGCAGGTAGCTAAGCCGGTGGTAATTTTAAACGTTCAGCCGGTACCTGCTATTGATTATCAGTTTTTGAATGCAATGGGCGACAGAGGAAAAATGACCGGTGAGTGGTTGGCTCATTGTCAAGCATGTTCGGTGCCCGAGTTTGCAGGAGTTTTTAATCGTGCAGGCATCCGGTATGACATTGTTTCGGGTTATCTTTCCGAAGAATATGTTTGGAAAGAGATTGGTGCATGGATAGAAGCGGCACGTGTAGTAAATGGAATGTACAACAACAGGTTAGGTATACTGGGGCATTACTACGGCGGCATGCTCGATGTTTACACGGATGTCGCCCGACAAAGTATGACGTTTGGTACTCATGTCGAGCTATTGGAAATGTGTGAACTGAAAGCTTTACGCGACAAAGTAACAGACGAGGAGACGGTAACCAAAATCGGGGAGTTCCAAGAAAAGTTTGAAGTAATTGCCACTTGTGAGCAAGAGGAACTGGAACGGGCAGCCAGAACTTCGGTGGCACTGGACAAACTGGTTGACATACACCAACTAGGTGCGATGGCTTATTATTACGAGGGCTATGCAGGCAACGATTATGAAGACATAGCCACCTCGGTCATTGCCGGAAATACCCTTTTGACTGGTGCCGGAATTCCGGTGGCCGGAGAGTGTGAGGTGAAAAATGCACAAGCCATGAAGATACTCTCGTTGCTGAATGCGGGCGGTTCTTTTTCCGAGTTCTATGCAATGGACTTTCAGGATGATGTTGTACTGTTGGGGCATGATGGCCCGGCTCACTTTGAGATAGCTCAGGAAAAAGTAAAATTGGTTCCTTTGCCTCTTTATCATGGGAAGCCTGGCAAAGGATTGTCCATTCAGATGAGTGTGAAAAAAGGGCCAGTCACTTTACTTTCTGTCTGCGAAGGAATGGATGGTGTATTTCTACTGGCAGCACAAGGTGAAGCGGTTGAAGGCGAAACTTTACACATCGGCAATACAAATAGCCGTTATCGGTTTGCCTCAGGGGTGCGTCGGTTTATGGAGAAGTGGAGCAAAGCCGGCCCTTCGCATCATTGTGCGGTAGGAGTGGGGCATAAAGTGTCCGAATTGGAGAAAGTAGCCTTTCTTCTGAATATACCGATAAAGGTTATTGACTGATAGTTATTCTTGAAATCTAATACGTTGCTTATGAGAACAGTTCTGAATTGCGTCTTGCTGAGTACACTTCTACTCACTTCTTGCACAACACAGCCTGTGCAGAAAGAAGACTTGACCGTGTGGGTAGACCCATTTATCGGTTCGGGAGCCTTAGATTCCCTGTCACTGCCATCGAATACTTTTCCGGGAGCAACTGTTCCTTTCGGCATGGTGCAACTAAGCCCCGACACGCAGGATGATATTATGAATACCTGTTCGGGGTATCAATGGAAAGATTCGCAGATTTACGGGTTCAGTCACACCCACCTAAGTGGTACGGGTATTGCCGATTTGTTTGACATACTGCTTCTGCCTTTCAAGGGCGGGAAAGATTCTATTGTAACAAGGCTCGGAGCAGGCGAGGAGAGCAGGTTGTATGCCACTTTTTCTCACGAACATGAGCAAGCCTCTCCAGGATACTACCGGGTACTTCTAGACAATGGTGTAAACGTTGAACTGACTACTACACGCAATGTGGGGCTGCATCGCTATCAATATCCCTCTTCGGAGGTACCCCGATTGCTGGTTGACTTGGGACATTCTCTTTCCAAGAAGCGGGGCTGGCTTCCGTTTAAGCTGATTGATGCCCAGTTAAAGGTAGTCGACCCGCATATTATTGAAGGCTACCGGATTGTAACAGGGTGGGCACGCTTACGGAAGGTTTATTTCTGCATGAAATTCTCACGTCCTATTGCGGATAGCTGGTTGTTCCGTGCGGGTCGCTATTATCCGTCTACGGATTGGGTTTGCGGGGTTGATAACAAATCACCTCAAGGCGTATTCTCTTTTGAGAGCAGCGAAGAACCGTTGGAAGTCAGGGTCGCAATCTCTGCCGTCAGCACCCGGAATGCTCGCGAGAACCTACTGGAACAAACCCAAGACAAAACTTTTGAAACCATTCGCAACAATGCAACAGCCTTGTGGAACGGTGAGCTATCCAAGATTGTGGTGGAAGGAAGCGAGAAGTACAAGAAGATGTTTTATTCTGCTATTTATAGAAACTATTTGCATCCCAACGATCTTTCGGATGTGAACGGAGACATTCTCTTACCCGACTTTACTCAGGAAAACATAGGTAAGGGTGGCGCTTACTATTCCAACTTTTCATTATGGGATACCTATCGGGCAACTCATCCGTTGCTGTTACTCACCCAACAAGAACGACTACCGGCTATTATAAACTCTTTGATTAAGCAGGGGGAAGTCTATGGCTACTTGCCCATTTGGGGCCTTTGGGGAGTCGATAACTATTGCATGATAGGCAACCATGCGGTATCGGTGATAGCTGAAGCTTATGTTAAAGGACTGAAAGGAGTTGACTGGGAAAGAGCTTACGACATTGTCAAAAAGACATTAACCCGCGACCATGCTAACACATCGTTCTTCTCGTTGGTAGAACAATATGGCTACTATCCACACGATAAAGCCCACGAGCCGGCCTCTATACACCTCGAAAACTCTTACAACGATTGGTGTGCTTTTGTCATGGCCGATAAAATGGGTAAGAAAGAAGATGCCGATTTCTTTAAGAAGCGTTGCTTGACCTACAAGAATATTTATGATAAAGAAACAGGCTTCTTCCGTCCTCGTATGAGCGATGGCTCCTGGGCGGAACCTTTTGATCCCTTCCGTTACGATGGCGATGGACGTAAACGCTACTATTGTGAAGCGAATGCCTGGCAATACTTATTTGCCGTTCAACACAATGTGGAGGGTATCATGGAATTGATGGGCGGAAAAGAAGGAATGGAGAAAAGACTGGACGAGCTTTTCACAACCGCTTCTCCACAAAGCGAGATTAATGAGAATGCCTCCGGATTTATAGGTCAATATGCACATGGCAATGAGCCTTCGCATCACGATGCCTACCTTTACAATTATGTGGATAAACCCTGGAAGACGCAACAACTGGTGCGGCGAATCATCCGTGAACAATACGATGACTCTCATACCGGTATTAGTGGAAATGATGATATGGGGCAAACCAGTGCTTGGCTGGTATTTTCCATGATGGGTTTCTATCCGGTGAATCCAGTTTCGGGTACGTATGCCCTCGGTTCTCCGGTATTGGATAAGGCCGCCATTCTTCTGCCCAATGGCAAGCGGTTTGAGGTAGTTGTGCGGAACCAATCCGAAGATGCACTTTTTGTAGAATCGGTATCTTACAATGGAAAACAATTACAGGAGCCTTTTATTACACACGATATGATTATGAGTGGGGGAGTGTTAGAGTTTAATATGTCTGCTGTACACCCCTGATTGTTGAATCCTTAAAACCCTGGTATGATGATAAAAAGATACACACTGCTGTTACTGGTACTATTCAGCTCTATTTGTTGGAGTGCGGAGAATCCCCGCAATGTTGCATTGGATTTATCTCCGGCACGCTGGATTTGGTATCCTTCGGGTAGGACGTTACAAAACACATTTATCCTGTTTCGCAAAGAGATAGAGTTAAAACAACAACCTCAAAAGGCGCTAGGATGGATTCTAGCGGATAGCCGGTACCGATTGTTTGTCAATGGCAAACGAGTGCAGTGGGGACCTGCTCCTTCCGATCCGCGTTGGCAGGAAGCCGACCCATTGGATTTAGCTGCTTACCTGCAACCGGGTAAGAATGTGATTGCGGTGGAAGTATGCTTCTTTGGTACTGGCGACGGAACTCACCCCATGGGAAAACCGGGACTCATTGTAAATCTGGACATAGATGGACAAACGGTGCTGACAGACGATTCGTGGCGCTGTTATCTGCCTCATAGTTGGCAGCCGGGCAAATACAAACGTTGGTTTCTGAGGGCATTACAAGAAGACTTTGATGCTAGGCTCTATCCGTATGGATGGGATTCTGCAAGCTTTGTCATGGATGATAATTGGGTAAAGCCTGCTTTGGTCAGCAATTCGGGAGCCTATCCGGCTGTGTGTAACTGGTCTTCAGAGTATGTGTGGGAGATATTCGGAAGTAGGGAAGTATCCGAAATTCGTCAGCGTAGCATCCCCATGATGAAAGAGTTCGATGTGCCGGTTTCCAAACTATCTGAATCGATGTGGATAGACTGGAAACGTTCGCCCGAGGATTATTTTGATATGATTGTGCCCGATGCGTTCGATGTAATTCGTGAACCGGTAACAACACACAATACAAAAGATTCTTGGATAGTTAAGCCTAATCATGACCATGCAGCAGCATTGACATTCGAGTTTGCCGAACAAGGGGTGGGGTGGCCTTACTTTACTATAGATGCTCCCGAAGGAACTATCATAGAATTGCTAGTGCACGAAGCGCATAAAAAAGGTGGTCCGGCTATCATAAACTCTCATTTCAATGCTTGGACGCGTTTTGTTTGCAAAGAGGGCATCAACCGTTTCGAGACATTTGATTTTGAAAGCTTCCGTTGGATGCAGCTACACATTCGCAATTTCAATCGGCCGATAGAAATATCCTCCGTTGGAATGCGTCGCCGAGTCTATCCTTGGAAAGTAGTTCCTCAAATTACATTGTCTGACGATACCATCCAGCATGTGATGAATGCTACTGTAAACACGCTCTACAACTGTGCTCAGGAAACCATGGTCGATGGAATGGCGCGTGAACGTCAGCAATACAGTGGCGATGGTAGCCATCAGTTACAATCTGTTTTTCAAACGTTTGGAGACAGTTCGTTGCCGTATCGTTTTGTCAATACCTTTAGTCAAGGCTCTTCCATTGACGGCTACTTTATGGATAGTTGGCCAGCTTGGGATAGGCTTGCTCGTACTGTAGAACGGCAGATGCAACTGACCAGTTGGGGACCTATCATAGACCATAGTATTGGCTTTTGCTTTGATTCTTACCATTACTATATGTATTCCGGCGATAAAGAGGGGCTGGTAGAAGTATATCCCCGCTTGCTGAAGTTCTTTACTTATTTGGTTTCGCTGACGGATACCGGTGAATATCTGGTTCCAGCCGAGAACTTAGGCATGTGCTCTGTTTATATTGACCATGAGGCTTTTAAAAAGACAAAACACAAGCAACTGGCCCTGAATCTTTATATTGCAGCTATGTGCCGTAATGCACTGGCACCCTTATGCCACCTGTTTGGTGATGAGGCCAAAGCCATGGAAGTAGAATCTTACGGAAAACGTATTCATGAAGGCTGTATAGCCAAGTTTTGGGATAAACAGGACAAAATATTTGTGAACAACCTTCCTTGGCGTGAACAGGAAGGCGAGACACGTTATTGCGACCGTTCGCTTGCTACAGCTTTGCTTTACGATCTGTGTCCCGATGGCGACATCCGGCGTGGATTGGAGGTATTGGTTAGTTCTCCTTCGGAAATGGGGCTTTCTTATCCCTGTAACGCCGTTTGGCGTTTATGGGCACTTATCAAGTACCGTCGGATGGATGTGGTGCTGAATGATCTCAGAAATAGATGGGGAAAGATGTCATCGGTATGGGCAAACAATACCTTGCAGGAGTTCTGGGTTGCCCGTCCCGACGAAGGATCACAATGGAGCCATTGCGCCGTTGCCCCACTACTCGCTTTGCATCAGGGAGTGGCTGGCATTTATCCTTTAACACCGGGTTCGGATATGGTTCGTATCTTTCCTCAACCGGGAGATTTATCAAGTACGGCATTCGATGTGCAGACAGCCAAAGGGGCTATTCGCTTTCAATCGACCGGTAAAGTAGGAAAGAGGGTTTTGAAGATAACTCTTCCAAAAGGGGTGGATGCGGAACTCTGGTTGGATGGCAGAGAGAAGATTCAATCGGTTCCCGTACGAGTAGAAGCCGGTGGCATTAAGGTTTATAAAATATCAGGTGGTAGAGGGTATGAATTTAGGTTGAGACATACTTGATTTAGATTAGTAATCTAAATCAAGTATTTTGATATGATATTCCTTTTTTTTGAGAAAACCTTACTGTTGCATCTATGCTTACTTTCTCATCTTTGCATACGTTAATTTTAAAAGAATTAGATATGAAAATGCAAATGAGTTTAATTAGTATGCTATTGTTGGTTATTACAGCATGTAGTTCGTCACCAGAAGCTATTTCGCCTAATAAAAATGTGCGTATTGGTTTACAACTAACGAGTCAGGGAACTGTGAAATATGATGTTACTTATAAAGGATCTTTGGTAGTAAAGGACGCATTACTCGGTTTGGTTTTGGAAAGTGGAGATACGTTGGGAAAACATTTGGAGATTGTAAAAGTTCAAAGTAAGATTTTGGATGATACCTACCCCGTTTTTGCAGGAAAATGTGATTCTATTCAAAATCATTGTGTTGAAATCATTGTTCAATTGGTAGAAAAGCAAGGATCCAAGAGAAAGTTAAATCTAGTGCTTCGGGCTTATAACGATGGGGTTGCTTTTCGTTATATTGTGCCTAATCAACCGACAATGCGTTCGTATAATTTGTTAGCAGAGCTGTCGCAATTCTCACTTGTGGGAAAAAATAGGATATGGTCACAAGTCGTTTCCAAGTTCTATAAGAATCATTACGAACACCCTTACAAACCCGTAATGTTTGATAGCATACCTGCAGGAACTATAATGCAACTGCCTTTGGTCTTTGAAGGATCGCGATACGCAGGTGCCATAAGTGAAGCTGATTTGAAAGATTATGCTGGACTTTACTTGCAGAAAAGTACTTTACAAGACACTTCATTAGTCGCAACACTGTCTCGTGTTAGGGAAGAAGATATACCAGTTAGGTTAACAGATTCAATCATCACTCCATGGAGGTTGATTATGCTTGCTAATAATGCAGTAGATTTAGTAAAGTCGAATCTTGTTTATAACCTTTCTACTCCTTGTAAAATTAAAAATACCGATTGGATAAGACCTGGTAAAGTAGCATGGGATTGGTGGAACGATCAGAATGTGTCTGATCAGTCTTTTAAGAAAGGAATGAATAATGCAACAATGAAATATTTTATTGACTTTGCCGCTGAAACAGGCTTGGAGTATATGTTGATTGATGCCGGATGGTATGGAACTGCTGATGATACCATTGCTGATATAACCAAATGTATTCCAGAAATTAGTATAAAGGAATTAGTAGCTTACGGGCAAGAGAAAAATGTAGGTATTATACTTTGGACTAACTGGATAAATACTCGTAATCAGTTAGAGGAGGCTTTTAAGATTTATTCTGAATGGGGAGTTAAAGGCTTGAAAATAGATTATATGGATGGCGATTTGCAGCCTATAGTGGATTTCTATTATAAGACAGCCGAATGTGCCGCACGTAATAAGTTGCTGGTAGATTTTCATGGAGCATATAAACCTACTGGATTGAGTCGTACCTATCCTAATGTGATGACCTATGAAGGTGTTTTGGGATTAGAGCATTGTAAGTGGAGTAAGCGTATCACTCCTGAGCATAATGTTACTATACCTTTCACACGTATGTTGGTAGGTCCTATGGATTACACTCCTGGAGCAATGGATAATAGAACAGAGAAAGATTTTGTTCCCAGTTATTCTTCTCCCTCGAGTATGGGGACAAGAGCACATCAATTGGCTATGTATGTAGTGTATGAAAGTCCCCTACAAATGCTATCTGATCATCCAGCGTCGTATAGAGGACAAGCTACTACTGAGTTCTTGAAAAGAATACCTTCTACCTGGAGTGAAACATTGCCATTAGAAGGAGAGATAGGTAAATATATTGTTCTTGCGAGACGTAGCAAGAATGAGTGGTTTTTGGGTGGTATGAATGGAAACGAAGAGAGAACTGTAGCTATTCCACTTCACTTTCTTCAAGAAGGAAAAAAATATCAAGCTTTGATTGTTAAAGATCCAATGGATTCGGATCTACATCCCCAGCACGTTTCTATTGAGAAAGAAGCTGTTGGCTGTAAAGACTCACTTTATATAAAAATGGTTAAGGGAGGAGGGCTTGTGATGGTGTTTTCAGAAAAGTGAAAAATAGATATATTTGAAATCGCAAAATCGTCTCATATTGCCTTTTGATTTGATTTTCTTCTTTTTTGAGACAAAAATCATAGCACTACTATTAAATCATAGCACATCTTTGTGTGGCAGAGAATTTAATCTGTGTTGGTCTTAATTAGTATTTGTTTAACCTTAATGCTTATTATTTATTATGATGAGGAAAAATTATTTTTTCGGAAAAGCATGTGTACTGACCATGATGGGGCTATCTACATTAGCAACCACAGTTTATGCGAATCCACACGTGTCCTCCATTACGGAGGTACAACAACAAACCATGCGAATCTCGGGTGTCATAAAAGACAGCAATGGAGAATCATTGCCTGGTGTAAATGTGCTTGTCAAAGGAACAACTATCGGCGCCATAACTGATGCAGATGGAAAATTTCAGTTGAATGCTCCAGCTGGTTCTCTTTTAGTTGTAACCTATGTTGGCTATGCTTCTCAAACGGTGAAAGCTAAAAGCAGCCTTGAAATTATTTTGGCTGAAGATACTGAACTACTTTCAGAGGTGGTGGTAACTGGTGTAGCTAGAGGAACATCTAAAGCAAAGTTGTCATTCACCGTTGAAAAAATAGGTGATGCTGCTTTAAAAGAAGTTACTGGTACTACAGTTGCATCAACCTTATCTGGTAAAATGCCAGGTATCAAAATTTTGGCAACTTCTGGAAATCCTATGGACGAACCTATTATTCAATTACGTGGTGCAACATCATTTGCTAGTACAGATCAGCCTTTGATAATTGTTGATGGTATTGTTACTTCTGGTGTACTGAAAGACATCAATATGGAAGACGTTGAGAATATTGAGGTAATTAAAGGAGCTGCCGCAGCCTCTTTCTATGGTGCTAAAGCTGCAGGTGGTGTAATTCAAATTATTACTAAGCGTGGCTCTGGATTAGAAAATGGAAAAGTAAATGTGACTTTTAAGTCGGAAGTTGGAGCTAACTGGATTGGTTTTACTCCGGAAAGAACAACCGCTCATGGGCATACATTAGATGCAAATGGTTATCCGACAAGAATAATGGAAGAAGATCAGATTTGGGATAATAAGTACAAGATGACTTCTGACCCATATGAGGACTTCTTTACTCCAAGAGTATTTACTTCTAATACACTTAGTGTTGGAGGGCGTTCTAAAAGTGGAGAAGTAAATTATTATGCTTCAGTGCAACAGACAAAAAATCCGGGTGTAATTAAAATGTTGAATGGTGTTGGACGAACAAGTTTTCGCACAAATTTGGATGCAAAGCTTTCTGATAAAGTAACCTTGTCTACATCTAATCTGTATGTTAGGACAATAAACGATAGACGTAGTATAAACTTTGATGATATCTACTATGCAGATCCAAATGCAAATTTCTTAGCAAAGAATCAAGATGGCACGGATTATATTGTAAGTGCTAATATCGTATCAACAAGAAATAATATAAATCCTCTATATGATATCACAAATAAGCGCCAAGAAGGTACTGCAAATAGATTTCTAGGAAACTATGTTTTAAGATATGTTCCGACTGAGTGGCTTAGTATGAATGCCAATTACAGTATAGACTTTTTTCATTATAGTGATTTTGACTTGACTCCTAAAGGTCGTTTACAACCAACCTCTCCTGATGGTAGCATAAGAGATGAAGGTTATGTATATGCAGGTTCAGGTAACACCTTTAAGCATAATGCTGAAATTAGTGCTCTTCTGACTAAATCATTTGGAAACTTTAATACATCTCTAAGACTTCAATATCTGTATGAAGATACAAAAAATGAAGGACTATGGGGAAGTGGTTCTAAACTGGCGGTTGCAGGAATGGACATTATATCTTTAGAGCAAGCTGACCCGGAGACAAGAGATCACTCTTCATGGGGTAGCAGAATTGTTTCTAATAGTTACACCGCTGTTTTCAATGGAGACTATAAAGATACTTATATGTTTGACGCATTAGTTCGCAGAGATGGGGCATCTGTTATTGGCGATGATAATATGTGGCAGACATATTATAGAATATCCGGTGCATGGAATATCGCTAAATCATTTAAAATACCCCATGTTGAACTCCTCAAGCCTCGTATCTCTTACGGAACAGCTGGTATTCTTCCTGCTTATGGGGCTAAATATGAGACATTCAGTTTGGGTAATGGAGTTCTTTCCGGTGGATCTCAATTAGGTAATAAAAAATTGAAACCTGCTTTATCACAAGAGATTGAAGCAGGTTTGGATATGAGATTCTTAAATCGTTTCGATCTAGGTTTGACTTTCTCTCGTAAGCGTAATACCGATTTGCCTTATATAATGACCGTTTCAGGCGTTACAGGTTTTCAATATCAGAATGTGAATATTGGTGAGTTCTTCACAAATAGCTATGAAATAATGCTGAAAGCTAATGTCTTAAAAAAGAAAGACTTTATGTGGGATGTTACTATAACATGGGATAAGTTGGATCAATCTGTAGGAGAATTGGGACGTCCCGATTTTAAAGTTGGTTATTTAAATGTTGCTTCCAATAAACCTTATGGAAAGATGTACTCATCAAAATTTGCCACTTCGCTTGATCAAGTGAAAACAAGCAAACTAATTAAACCGGGACAGTCTGTTGAAGATGTATTTACGATCAATAACTATGGATATGTGGTTCGTAAGGATCTTATAGGTACACGTGATGAAGCACACATGTCAATTTTAGATGCACAGGGAAATACAGATAATGAACAGTATGTTGGTAATATGAATCCCGATTTTAATATGAACTTAATGAATACACTGACTTGGAAGAACTTTATGTTATATTTTACTTTATCTTACCAAGAAGGAGGTCTTTTGTATAATAACACAAAAGTTTATATGGCATTTGCGGGTCATAATGCAAAATTTTGGGATATGTCAGAAAGACCTTGGACTAACAGAAAGCCAATGGGATATAGCAACCAATTCTCAAGAGGATCTGGATTTATTGAGGATGCTACCTTCTTAAAACTTCGTGAGATAGCCCTTAATTATAGCTTTACTAAGAGCCAATTGTCTAAAATAGGACTTAATTTTGTGAATGGGATTAAAGTTGGAGTGATAGGTCGTAACTTGTTTACTCTAACAAAATACTCGGGACCAGACCCGGAAACCCGTACTATAGAGAGTGGAGTTTTGAACGGTTCTGATACTCCTAAATATCCTTCAGACATAAGGACATTAACTGGAACAATTTCTGTTGAATTTTAATCGAGTGTAATATGAAAACTAAGATATATATATTGTCTTTATTGACAGTTTTGTTGACCTCCTGCGATGGATATTTCTCAGGAATGGATATTAAGAATGAATACGACCCTGACATTGAAACTGTAATGGGGGATATCAATCAATATCCTGCATTGATCGGTGGTGGATATGCTAATTGGTGGAAATACTCGCTGGAAGCTGGTGACGGTGATACTTGGCGTTTGGCTGTAAATGCGGATGTATATGCTGGTGGTGCAGGAAACTTTGGTTTGCGTGAGCATATGTATTATGCCAATTGTGAGAAGGCAGAAATTGCTAATACTGATCAAAATGCAGGATTTCCAAAAAGGTTGTG
The DNA here is from genome assembly GCA_023458215.1 of Bacteroidota bacterium. The sequence goes on along the minus strand of JAEXAJ010000059.1, from coordinate 2,527 downwards.
GTATAATTATTATAGCATGATAAACACTGTACGTAACATGCTTGCAATGATGAAAGAAAAAGAGTTAGTTTATAAAGAAGGAGGACAAGATGCAACTTATAAAATTTTAGCGAATAATTATTTCTTGATGGGAGCATATTATACCGAATTGGCTCTGCTATTTGATAAATGTTTTATTCTTACCGAAGATACCGATATTCAAAACGTAACAGTTGATAATATTGCTGAGGCTAAAGATGTACAAGCATTGGCATTAGCCTATTTGGATAAATGCATTAGTATTTGTAAAGAGCATGAGTTTGGCAATTTTGAAGGGTTATTGCCTTTGAATGTTGTTGGTGATAATAAGAAGCTGGAACAAATGGCAAACTTTATGGCTGCACGAGCTATTGCCTATTTTCCCAGAACTAATGGAGAAACAGTTAACTGGACTAAAGTATTATCTTATATAAACAATGGACTATCCGAAGATATCAAAGCCACATTGCCTTTGCAAGGTTTTGATATTTGGTCTGCAGCTGTTGCTGGTTATCCGGAAGGAAACCAGTGGGTAAGAGTTGGCATGCGTATCATTAATATGATGGCAAATAATGACGCAAGCGCTCCTTGGCCTCTCCCTGCCGATTTTTTGAACAGCGATGTTTTGCCCGAAGTAACAAATTCGCCTGACAATAGAATAAAGACCGACTTTATTTATTATCCTTCTGCTGCGACTCCTTCAGGTGGTTTATCTTATGCAGGATATCAATTTTATAGTTCTTATGTTTTGAAACGCTTTACAGAATCAGGACAACCAAGTGGTGCCGGTGATTTGTACTTGTTTATGAAAGCCGAATCTGATTTGTTGAAAGCTGAGGCTTTATTGAATACAGACAAAAAGGAAGAAGCAGTTCCTTTAATTAATATTACTAGAACAGGACGTGGTAATATGAAAGATATAACGACTACTTCTACCGAAGCTCAAATCTTGGAGGCAATCTATTATGAGCGTTTTGTTGAATGTGGATTTGCTTATGCAGGAACATCGTTCTACGACAGAAGAAGAACTCCTATTGATAAGTTCCAACTTACGACCCGGTCTTTCAGACAACTTCCGATGCCGGTTATCGAATTGAAGTTCTATAATCTTGATAGTTATACATTTGGTGGTGAACCTGACAAAAATGACAAATATAAATTCTAATCTTATGAAAGCATATATTAACAGCCTGTTTGTACTATTAATGGTACTATTGCTTACTTCGTGTGATAGAAGTGGCATCTTTGAAGAGTTTGATAAAGAGATTCCCTGGAATTTTTGTGTGATAGCAGTTACAGACGATGCTCATACTAATGTTGTCAGTGGGGCTACTGCCGAAGTGTATTTGACGAAAGAAGATCGTGACAATGGCACAAATATCTATCTTTCAAAGACAACAAATGATAAAGGAGAAGCCTTATTTTCTTTGGCTGATTTTGATAAACTGAACAAAGGTCCGGAAGCGGTCAAAGGCATTTATTACTTGAAAGTTTATAAAGGTAATTTTATGAAAAGTGACTTGACGAGATATCTTTTGATGAATAGTGGTACTACTTATCAATGGCTTATTTTGGAATCAAAGTAGTAAGGTGATTTATAAATACAATATGAAAGTGTGTCAAAAATTGGTTCTATTATCTATTCTCCTCTACTTGGGAGGAGAACTGATATTACTACCGACTTTTGACACATCCCTATTAATTTAAAACTTAAAAATACGACAACCATGAAATTCTATTCAATACTATTTTTATTTATCTTCTCCCTTCCCCTTCTCACCTTCGCCAAGAAGAACCGTGCCGCCCAGCCGCTTACCGTCAAGGTTGTTGTGGTGTATGAAGATCCGGTATTGCCGGCTTACGGGAACAAGAAGATGCACGAATGTTTTCGCACGCCATCGGTAAAGACGCGCATATGGAACGATCCGGTACAGCTTTCAGTGGATTATGAGAAGACCTTGGAAGAGGTATCGGGCCAGGTACTGAATTATGAAATCGTAAAGGAGATACAGGCCGACCGTTTTTTTACCTATTTAAAGAATGACCCCTTGAAGAGACCCTTGACTGCCGATGAGATAGCCCAACTGCTGGCCGAACCCGACTGGAAAACCCTCAAGGAGATAGGAACCTCCTACGATTATAACGCTATGGTGAAATACTATGGCTTCGACAAGATGCGCGACAACGGCGAGATACATGAAGTATGGGTGTGGTCATTCCCTTATGGTGGCATGTGGGAGTCGCACATGATGGGTAAGGATGCTTTTTGGATCAACTCCGAACCCAACGCCAATCCCTCGTGCACCGAGCTGCTCAGCATCATGGGGCTGAACTATGAACGTGACCTGGCTTGTGCCATGGAGAGCTACGGACATCGCTTCGAGTCTACCATGATGCAGGTTTTCGGCTGGTGGGACTACGACAAGAAAGCCAAGAAAGAAGACCTCACCATGTGGGAACGCTACACGGGATACATCAAGAACTACGACAAGTTCGACAAGGGTAATAC
>JAEXAJ010000058.1 GCA_023458215.1 Bacteroidota bacterium | reverse complement strand
GGCTTTAATATTGTATAGGGGCAATATTATTTATTGAACCAACAGAGATTACGTTAAAAGTTTAATTGATTCAGATACAATTTACTTGTGGGAATGTTCTAACTTTGCATCATTATGAAATGAATCATAGCTTATGAATTATAATCCCATTTTTCAGTCACAAAAGGAGTTTTTCAATTCCCGGACAACCATGGACATTGCTTTCAGAAAAGAGAATCTTTCAAAGTTGAAAAGCATTCTGAAAGCGAATGAACCTCTGCTTTTTGAAGCTATCTATAAAGACTTCCGGAAATCGGAGTTTGATACCTTTGTCAATGAACTCAATCTAATTTATCTGGAGATAGATTATTTCCTAAAGAACCTCAATCGCCTGAGCAAACCGGAAAAGGTAAAGACAGGCATCGCATTGCAACCCGGAAAAAGTTATATCTATAAAGAGCCTCTGGGATGCACCCTAATCATCGGGGCATGGAATTATCCTTATTCCCTCACATTGATTCCTTTGGTCAGCGCTATGGCGGCAGGAAATACGGCTATGGTAAAACCGAGTGAATTGCCTGCAACTACCATGCACGTGATGGCCGAACTTATCAATACGAATTTCCCTTCCGATTACTTATACGTGGTAGAAGGTGGCGTCCCCGAAACTACTGAGATATTGAAACTGCCTTATGACAAAATATTCTTCACCGGAAGTCCACGGGTAGGGCGGATCGTCTATGAAGCCGCTGCGAAAAACCTGACTCCGGTAACTTTGGAGTTGGGAGGGAAATCTCCGGCAATCGTAACTTCCGGTGCCGATCTCGAAACTGCCGCGAAACGCATCGTTTGGGGCAAATTCCTCAATGCCGGGCAAACATGCGTAGCACCCGATTATTTGCTGGTAGAAGAGCCCGTCAAACCAATGCTGATGGAGTTGCTAAAGCAAAAATTGGATGCTTTCAATTACAAAGATGGTGCTGAACACTATGTCAGTATCATCAATAAAAGGAATTTCGACCGTATCGTAGGGCTGATAGATGCATCCAAGGTCTGCTATGGGGGAGCATACAACGAAAACACCCTTTACATCCAACCTACCATACTCGACAATGTCACCTGGAACGATCCGGTGATGCAGGAAGAAATATTCGGTCCGGTGCTGCCTGTCCTGTCTTTTACCGATTTCGATGGAACCCTCAGTGAAATCATCAAGCGGGAGAAACCACTGGCAGCCTATCTTTTCACAAAGAATGAGGAACAAAAGAATCGGTTCTTGAAGACCGTTTCCTTTGGTGGCGGTTGCATCAATGACACGGTGATGCACCTCACGGGCGACAGCCTGCCATTCGGGGGAGTCGGTAATTCAGGAATGGGGAGTTATCATGGTGAAGCCGGCTTCAGAACGTTTACTCACTGTAAATCGATTTTAGAAAAGAGTAACTGGGGAGAACCCAACTTCAAATATCCTCCATATTCCGAAGAAAAACTCAAATGGATCAAGCGATTTATGTAATGTGTCACTCAACCTAAAAAATAAGAACGAATGAAAGTACCTGATAAAATATCGTCTATAACGACACTACATAACCTGTTCAAACTACCCAAGCCGCTTCATCCGCTGATAAGCGTGTTCGACCTTTCCGCTATAAATATCATACCGGACACGATACTGAGTGCCGTGTATACCGGCTTTTATGTAATCGCCCTGAAGAAAGATTGTGCAGGTAAATGCAAGTACGGGCAGCAGTATTATGATTTTGAGGAAGGAATCATGTATTTCATTGCGCCCAATCAAGTATTCCAGTTCGAGGATGTCGTGCTGTCTAAGGTGAAAGGAATGGCATTGATTATACATCCCGATTTTCTGCAAGGCTATCCGTTGGCTGCTGCGATAAAAGATTATGGTTACTTCTCTTATTCGAGCAACGAAGCCCTGCATCTTTCGGAACGGGAAGAGAAAATGATTTTGGAAATACTCGACAATATCAGGCGGGAAACCGAAGCGAATATAGATGCTTTCACGCAGGATTTGCTCGTGTCGAACATCGACCTGCTGTTGAAGTATTGCGACCGTTTCTATAATCGCCAGTTTCTCACCCGCAAAAAAGCGAGCAATGACCTGCTGAGCAAGCTGGAGAGTCTGCTGGATAATTATTTCAAGAGTGACAAACTGTCTGCGGACGGGATACCTACGGTTCAGTTTATTGCACAAGAACTCAATCTCAGTCCCAATTACCTGAGTGATATGCTACGTACCCATACGGGGCAAACGACACAGCAGCATATACAGAACAAGCTGATAGATAAAGCAAAGGAATTGCTATCCACTACCGGATTGTCGGTTTCCGAGATTGCCTATCAGTTGGGCTTTGAACATCCCCAATCTTTCCATCGTTTGTTCAAGAATCAGACATCTGTTTCTCCGGCACAGTTCCGGCAGTCATTTAATCCATAAAAAGTATTTTAATTAAATTGTTCAAGATATGAATTTATACGAAGTTCTCAATTACCGCCGCTCCGTGCGGGTGTATGATAAAGCAAAGCCGATAGATACGGAAAAAGTAAAGCATTGCCTGGAGTTGGCAACTCTGGCACCCAACAGTTCGAACATGCAGTTGTGGGAATTTTACCACATCACCGATCCCGGATTATTGGCGAAAGTATCGCATGCGTGCCTCGACCAGAAGGCTACTTCCACCGCTTCGCAAGTCGTTGTTTTCGTAGCGCGGCGTGATGTTTACAGAAAACACGCGCGTTTTGTACTCGACTTTGAGCGTGCAAATATCGAGCGTAACAGTCCGAAAGAGCGTCAGGCAAAACGCATCAAAGACCGGGAATTATATTATGGAATCATCATGCCGTTTATTTATGCCCGGTTCTTCGGTCTTTTAGGGCTGTTTCGAAAACTGCTGGCTAATGTCATAAGCATTTTCCGTCCAATGATGCTCGAAGTTTCGGAGAATGATATGCGTGTGGTTGCACATAAGTCCTGTGCGCTTGCCGCTCAGACATTTATGATTGCAATGGCAAACGAAGGGTATGATACTTGTCCCTTGGAAGGGCTGGACAGTCGTCGGCTCAAAAAAGTGCTGAAGCTGCCTTATGGTGCAGAAATAAACATGGTAGTCTCCTGCGGAATACGGGATGGAAATAAAGGAATTTGGGGAGAGCGATGCAGACTGCCGTTTGAAGATGTTTATCATAAAATTTGAGATTATTCTCCTATAATCAGATTCCTTACTGTTTAGGACAAGCTCTTGATGAAGAATTCTTTTATCTCATAGACAATTCTTCATCAGGAGTTTTCTCTATATTTTCCGTGGTAACTTTTGTGAAGGATAAAAGAGATGGCAACTATTCTTTCAGATACTTATTGATACACCTGCGATCCCAATTGATTCCCCGCTTTACGATTTTGGCCGGAACGCCTGCTATAATTACATTCGGTTCATCAAACTCTTTAGTGACAATACTTCCCCATCCTACAATACTGTTATCGGCAATCTTTACGTCCTTGCCAATCTTTACGTCTTTTCCTACCCATACGTGTTTACCGATTTCTATACTCTTTGCATAGTTTATCGGATCACCTTCCAGATTCGTTATCGTATGTGCATCGGTGCACCATATATCAATGCCCCAACTTAACTGGCTATCGTCTCCAATACTTACGTGGGAATTGTCTTCTTGCAGATACAAAGTGACACCATTGATTATCACACGGTTTCCAATATCCACCCGGCAGTTGTTAGCTACCCTCGAAACTCCTGCGCCCAATCCCGGCAACTGTCCGATGATAAGTTTTAGTCCCGTCATGCCCAATATCGTAGAGCAGCGTAAGAGAATCGTTCCCATATTTACAACATTGTTGTCTCCTTTTACAATCAGAAGAAATCCTTGACTAAGCAGCAACTCTTCAGCACTATCCTCAGAGTCGAAGCACATAGTGATGTGATTATTATTCCCTGTGACTGAAATGTTGGCTTGATTGATAATCCGGTTAAACCGTTCATTTCCGGAAGATATACAGTCTAATCTACTTTCTGGGAAAATGAGTGTGATTTCATTGCCCTGGCCATTAATATGTTCCATAGCTTTCTTATTTATGTTTTTATTGATTTGTTTCTTCCTCGTAATCTGTCTATTAAGGTACAAAGATAGTTTGTTTCATAAACTTATAATGGCCGAAAGCAAACAATAAATGATAAATTAGGGTATTTGAACCAATAACGTATTACTTGATTCTTGAATTTACCACTTATATTCTGCAAAATGCCTTGAATTGATTTTGGGAATGTCCCCATGGAGCGAACAAAGACTGTCACTATGCCCGATGAGGTGCAGGGTGCGCATTTGAATGAGGAAACCATCCGAAAATACAAGGAAGGTAACGTCGGCATCTATTCGATAACAGCTACTGGGAAAAAGTAGGTATACAAGGATAAATAGGAGGGAGATTTCTATTCCGGTAGAACCGAGATCGCTTCATTGAATTGTAGAAAATCGAATTTATTATTCAATCATACGAATTACTCTACAGGGGTTACCTGCCGCCACGCAATTATCAGGGATGGATTTAATGACTACGCTACCAGCCTAAACACACACAATTCATATTTATTTCCACATTAGAACCTATATGTATGTTTTCGCCGTAATCGACAAAAAATGGTGCTGCTATCCATACATTTTCACAACACGAACCTAGTAGCTGATCCAAAATGGTATTGAGAGCATCTCTGTCGCGACTATCGGTAGAGTTGTATTCTTGCTGCAAACGTTTCGCCAAATGCCAACGTTCAATTAGCTGAGCATCTACACAATCATAGATTTGGCTTGTAAGCATCTTCTCTCGTTCGGTCATAATCCTAACCTAAAATCAGTGATACTACTATCCTTTAACGCTATTTCTGTAAAATGAGAGTTAATACCCTTGCCTATTGGTGACTGAGAGCTTAGAGCTAAATATATCTTCTGTGGGTACTCATTGCGATAAAGCCGTGCAAGGTGCCAAGTCTGACCATCAATAGAATAGTAGAAACCTACGGTTTGAGTGTCTGAAGAAATTTTCATATACACTTGGCCTTCAGTGATTGAATTGTGGTTGTTATCATCAGAAGTGTTGATAGTGCGGACTGTAACGAGTCTTGTTACCCCTCTTTCGTCCATTTCAAAGGCAAATTTTTGCCAAAGGTCCTTGTTGTAAAAAAGATATATTGCACCGGCATCATACGTGGTTGAGAACTCCGGTTCTACTTTTGCAGTAAAAGTAAAAGGTTTTGTATTGTCTATCTCTTTGAGCAGTAGCGGTGCATTGGCTACCGATAGCGTACCGTTCGGTGCATTAAAGAAGTCTGATTTTGCTCCGCTGCTAATGGTTATAGTGTCATTTCGCATAGTGTATTCCGGTGTGTTTAGGCATTGTGTAAACATTCCCGCATTACAATTTTGAGTATCTATCATAACATTTTCTTTGATTTGTGTGCATCCCACTAATGAGAGTGCAAGAAGTGATACAATTTTTTTCATTTATTTTATTTTTTAGTTTGTAATCTGAATTCTACAACCCAATACAACTGTTTCCGATATGAACTAAAGACCAATTGCGAAAAATCTCCTGATTATCCGAATATCCATTTGGAAGCCTTGGGCACTATCCGGTAGAAGAGTGCGACACCCCCCCACGATATAGCAAATACCATTACTGCCGTCACCGGAATCTTTATCGAAATAGGTATAGACAGCGCATTGGCAATGGCATAACCGAGTCCGACAACAAAATAGTGTACCAAATAAATGCCGAGCCCGCATTTGGTGATATTCGCAAATAAGGCAACGTATCTCGCGGAGCTGAATTTCACTTGGCGAACCAATAGAAACAGCGCAACGGTCATCAGTACCACATTGGGGGAGCAATACAGAAAGAAGAGTTCCATGTCCTGTTCCATGCAGTCGGGATTGGCAGTCATAAACTTAAAACCGATATAGGTGGCAATATAACCTATGGCAAATAGTGGGAGCGCAACGGCAATTGTTTTACTCCGGCTCCACAGTTTTACGTCTTTTGCCAGATAATGCCCTAGCAGCAGATAGCCGTTAAATCCTGCAAAGTAGTAGAATGTCCCGAACGTATTCCATGCACTGAGCCCGAATAGTTCGTGCGAAAAGAAGGTGTAAGCATAAGGCATAAAGAGAGTAACCGCCCAAATGGAAAGGAATATCTTTTTCTGCGAAACGGTCGCTTTCTCAACCCAAGCCGAGAAGAAGGGCATATACAGATAGAGCCCGATGAGCATATAAAGATACCACATCGGTACGGTATAGACATTAAATTGGAAAGGAATAAGCGCTATGTTCTTCATCGCGTCGCCCAATGATTGTGAAGCATCGGGTGAAGCATACGCAAAAACATCCGAGATAATCCTTGGTGACAATCCCAACAGACCGGTTACCCACGGGAAAAGGTTGTACAAGACAGACCATACCAAAAAAGGCACTGCAATTCTGAGAAGCCGTTTTTTGTAGAAATCGCCTATGGATAGATTTACGGGCAATAGCAGCAATCCTGTAATCATAACAAATAACGGAACGCAAGGGCGGAGAAATGAACCGTAGAGGGAACCCCAGAAGTTGAACTCAAGATTCGAACGAGCTTCGGGGGAGACATTAAAAGGGTCGGAACAATGAATACAGATCACCATAAAGATGGCGATAAATCGAAGTACATCCACCCAAACGATTCTAGGCGGTTGGATAAAGTGAGGTTTTTGCAGCATATTTTGTTACTTATGTGATAAATATCCGCAAAGGTACAGAATTGCTTTTCTCGACTTTTTTAACTACTTAAAGAAAACTCGTTCATTTTCTTAATGCACACAATGTTACATGTGACATTCCGAGATAAGAAGCTATGTGGCCTAAATTGACACGCTGAAACAGGTTAGGGAGCTTCTCCACGAAATCTTTGTAACTCTCCTCTGCCGAAATATGCAGGTGATAAATGAGTCTCCTTTCCATATCCATAAATGCGTTTTGGTGTAGTATGCGCAACCAATTTGCGATGTCGGCATCATTTGAATACAGGTTTTCGAGTTTCGCTATCGGAATATAGTAGAACAGGGAGTTTTCGAGCACTTGCACCGCTTCATTTTCGTCTCCTTGGGTTTTACTGTAAAAGCTGTTGGTCAAATAGACAAGTTCTCCTTCTTTACTAAACCAAAGAGTAACTTTCTTGCCTTCAACTAGATTATAGGCGCGGGCGATACCTTTCTAAATAAAATAGACATTTGTATCTTTTTATCGGGACCAATCAGTATTGTCTTTTTCGGTATGTTGACGGGCTGCAAACAAGAGGTTAGCTTTTCAATGACATTCTTGGAAAATCCACTCCTATAACCGTTTACAGTAATTCTTATACATACAGGTGCTTCTCCATTCTTTAATAATCTAGCCTTCTTTATTAAAGAATAGTACATTGAAGGTTTTTCCAGCCATTTTTACATCGTTTTTAGAGTTACAAAACGATGTATTCTCTTCCAAAATACGACTATGCAAAAAAAACTATGAATCAGCGAGAAAAAACCTAAATTGTGTGGTGATTTTCAATTCGGTTTATGTACCACGATTTGCACACTTAGAATATGCTTTAAAGTACCTCTTTTTGCTATTTGGGAGAAAAAATAAATCCCCGATAGTGGTTGACTATCAGGGAATTATTCGTTTTTTATCTTGTTTTCAGTGATCCGCCTGGGGCTCACTATTAATCTATATCTCATTGATATATAGACGATTATAAAGTTTTCCTTTTTTAGTCCACCTATTTCACCACAGATTATTTTCTGCGTTTTGCTGTGGGGCCCACAGCAACTTTCAATAGTGATACAAAAATAGCTGTTTTTGTTGGGATTTGCAACTGGAACAATAACTATTTTATTGTTAATTGAACAAATCTGATGCAAACGTATAATACTTTTTTGGGATTGTTATTAGGAAGACTATACTGTTAAATCCATTTTGTCTCGTCAATTTAAAGGTATCTATTGTTTCTACTCTCCAAATTTTTTGTTACTTTTGCAGATGTTCGATGAAAATTTACCGCCGTAAACTTTACGAGGGTAAACTTTACAGAGAATGAAAGTTTAATTGTAAAAGATGAACTTATGAGATTTTATAATAGAGAAAAGGAATTAGCCTCGTTGGAAAAAGTACGGCAAGTATCTTTTTCTGTTCATTCTCAGATGACAGTACTTACTGGTCGCAGGCGTATTGGCAAAACAAGCCTTATTTTCAAAAGTTGCGAGGATACGCCTACCATTTATCTTTTTGTGAGCCGGAGTAATGAGGCAGATCTCTGTTCCAGTTTCACTGTCGAGATACGACAATCGTTGAATATTTATGTTCCCGAATTTACAAACTTTAGCGAGCTATTTCGTTTTCTGATGGATTTGGGTACACGTATGAAATACAACTTGATTATTGATGAGTTCCAAGAATTCTATTATATTAATCCGGTTGTTTATAGTCTGATGCAAGATACTTGGGACCGATACAGGAAACAGAGCCATGTCAATCTTGTAGTCAGCGGATCAGTTTATACACTCATGAATCAAATATTCAGAGATTCAAAAGAACCGTTGTATGGGCGTGCAGACATGATAATGAAGCTATTCCCCTTCACTACATCCGTCTTAAAAAAAATCCTGGCAGACCACAAACCTAACTATACTAAGGAAGATCTTTTGGCCCTTTATACATTTACCGGAGGAGTTCCTAAATATATAGAGCAGTTCATGGACAGAGGATGTACCGATATGGAAAGTATGGTTGATTTGATGTTGCAACCGGACTCTTCCTTTCTCACAGAAGGAACAGCCTTGTTGATACAAGAGTTTGGAAAGAAATATGGCAATTACTTTTCAATCCTGTCCGCTATATCGAATGGCAAGAATACATTGCCGGAGATGGAAGCTGCTATGGGAGGAATAAGTTTGGGGGGACAATTAAAGCGGTTGGAAGAAGATTACGATTTGATAAAGAAGAAACGCCCCATACTCTCTAAAGAGAATTCACAAACGGTTCGCTACGATGTTTCCGATCTCTTTTTGCGTTTCTGGTTCAGATATTTCATCAAATATCAAAATTATATTGAGATACAAAATTACGAACGCTTGGCGGACATTATAAAAAAGGACTATCCTACATTCTCAGGTTTAGCGCTTGAAATGTATTTCCGTCAACAAATGATAGAAAGTAAAGAATTTGCAGAAATCGGTTCGTGGTGGCAAGGCAAGAATAATAAAGAACAGGATGAAATTGATATCGTGGGTTTATACGCCGAAGAAAAGAAAGCTTTAGTTGCCGAAGTAAAGCGGCAATCCAAAAACTTTAAACCGGACTTATTTGCACTCAAAATAGACTCTTTGAGAAAAAAAGTCCTCTTTAAGTATGAAATAGAGAGTCGTTTGTTTTCAATGGACGATATGTAATAGTAAGTAAAATGACAGCAATGAAAAATGTAGAACAAATAACAAAAGGAGAAGGCTATACAGCCATCAATATAGGTGTCCTGGATAAGGTAGGCGAATATTCTCTTATTCATCCTAAATTGAATACAGAGATATTTGGGAAGTTGTTCCTTAAAGATGCTACCGAGGCTACCGGAACGGAAATATCATTCAATACCCTGTCACCTCAAACAGAAATTTCCTATTTCCACCGACATATCGATAATGAAGAAACTTATATTATTCTGAAAGGCTCTGGTGATTTCCAGATTGATGATGATTGCTTTCCTATCTGTGAGGGTTCAGTTATCCGTCTCGCCCCTATGCCATCAAGAGGTATGAGAAATTCTTCCGACGAACAGATGATTTATATGGTTATTCAATCAAAAGAACATTCTTTGGGAAATTATTCGACGGAAGACGGTATGCGAACCGAATGGAATCCGAAATGGAAATAGTTGGATTTTCCTCAAATCAAAGATAAATGATAATTCTTATTTAATTTTTAGCTATTACCAATAAATTTGTGCCAAATGCTAATAAACAGTACTTCAACGACATTAATATTGAAGTTGAACGCAAAACAATTAATATGTTTATAGTAAGCAGTAATGGATGACGGGCTTAAAGGCTCATCGGCTATCAAGTCTGAATTACGTTAGATTTAATCGCGTGAGGTTACAAGAGTATAAAAATAAATACTTATTTCTCACTAATATAAATACGTTAATTATATCAAAAAATCACGTTTGTATAATTTACGGATATAACTATAAGAAACATTTGCCCCATTGTTTTATATATTCTATATCAACCTGTTTCTTTATATTGGCAAATTATCATTTGAAATATTAGCTCTATTTCCAACTATTGTTGGTTTAGATGATAATAAAACCAATTTATTTTAACTCTATTCTCTTCGGGGCTTTGTGAATTAAGCAAAAATACTTAACTTTGTACAAAACAAGAGAATTATAATATGCAGAGGAACATGTATCTGAATAGGACTCGAGTAATTTTGGCAGAAAAACGAATCACCAATCGTTGGCTGACAAAGAAATCTTGGAGTAGCAGATATATCAATGTCTGGCTGGACTATTAATAAAATCCAGTTTTCTACTTTTCAACTAATTGAAACTTAAAAGATATTGAAGCTCCGCTGAAATACTTGCTTGAACCATATAATGAATAGCATAAATGCTATTTCACTATTTTAATAATGAAACCAAGTGTCTCTTCAGTGGGACCGCTTGATTTAATATTTGTAGAAAAAATATGATCGGAATATTTTCATTTTTTGCAGGAGCTGGCTTTCTTGATTTAGGTTTTGAGATGACACACCGTTTCGAAACTCTTTTTGTCAATGAATTCAAGCAATCCTTCAATGATATATATCAATTTGCCAGACGTAATATGGGCATAGCGGTACCTCAATTCGGCCATCATGTTGGAGATATATCTCAGTGGCTAAATAATGAGCAATGTAATGCTGAGCTCCATGGTTATATAAATCAAGCACGCCAACGTGAAGATATTAATATGGTTGGTTTTATTGGTGGGCCTCCTTGCCCAGACTTTTCTGTTGCTGGAAAAAATAGAGGTAGTGAAGGTGACAATGGTAGGTTATCACAAACCTACGTGGACCTAATCTGCAATTCTTTACCCGATTTCTTTGTTTTTGAAAACGTAAAAGGCCTATACCGAACCGCACGCCACAGAGCGTTCTTTGAAGAATTAAAGCAGCAACTTACTCACGCAGGTTACGCCATGACAGAACAGCTTATTAATTCAATCGAATTTGGTGCACCACAGGATAGAGACCGTATCATATTGATAGGATTCCATGAAGGAATAAGAAACCAATTGCATATTCAGTCAAATGGTAACCAGCTGATAGGATTTGATTGGGAGGCAAACAAAAGATATCACCGTGACGTATTGACTGGGCAATGGCCTACTGTTACACCTTATCAAGAAGGGATAGCGACTCCTATACCAGAAGACGTTATTGAGGATCTTACAGTTGAACATTGGTGGCAAATGAATGATGTTTCCCATCACCCCAATGCTAATATGTACTTTCGTCCCAAAGCCGGTCTTATACGTTTTCAGACTAAAGATGAAGGTGACGTAATGAAGAAATGCTATAAAAGACTTCACCGATGGAGGTATTCTCCTACAGCCGCATATGGAAACAATGAAGTGCATATACATCCATATCTACCTCGCCGTATATCAGTATCAGAAGCTTTGGCTATTCAATCGCTTCCTGCTAATTACGTTTTACCTTTTGATACTACTCTTTCAGATGCATTCAAGGTTATTGGCAATGGTGTTCCATACTTAGCAGCCTTAGGTGTTGCATCCAACATATATGATTATATTCACCACTAACTTGTTGTAATATGGCATGTATATCTTTTGAGCATATTAAGTATTTGTTGGAGCAGTTAGACACTAAAAGCTCGTATAAATATATAAACCCTACAACCCATGGAGTCTTAAAAGTAAAAGGATTTATTGGTGACTCTTTCTTTTATACTTCATCAGGAAATAAAAGGACAGTTTCACATATCAATCTAGACAGAATCATTCCTAATATTTATGAATTGGTTCCATTTAGTATAGACGCTTTAGTTAATGCCTCAGGTAATTGGAGATCTGGTTTTGAATCATTATTAGCTTATACTAGCGAGTTTTATACTTGCAAGATAAGCAAACAGAAACATTTAGTATGGATTCCAGAAGAGAAACATACTATTGGTGAAATTGGTATATGGACAAAGATAGAAGAACTTCGTAGTTTAGCTTCTGAGGAAGCATTACAACATTCTTCTTTATCCATAACTTTAGCTCAAGACCTAACTTTGAGCATCGATGAAATAGCTGATGTTTTAAATGATTTATTCAAGAGAGAAACAAAAGAACTTGCAAGCATAATTTTTGGATTAAAATTCCAACCATATATATCTTCCTATGGAATCGAAGCTATTCTTAATAGAGTTAATTCTGAAAATGCTATTACAAAAGAAGCCATTAAAGCGGAAATATTAAAAGGGATACAGCTCCATGCAGCTATTGTGGAAGGGAAGTATGGTCTAAAACATAACGAAATTGACCTTATTGCGAATTCAAATGAGAATGCAAAACGATCAGATTATTTGAGCAATTCACAGGAATGCCACTCTGCAAAAAAAAAAATCATGAAATATGAAGATTGGAATTACGCTATTAAGAATTATTTTTTTGGAACAGATTCTTCTAATGATATATACCTCAGTATAGATAAGGATTCTTTCATTGATTATATTAAAAGGATTGGTCTACTAGATGATGAGATTGAGAAAATTCAAAATCATCAACGTATGAGAGGAGTAGTACCCCAAAGTAGTGAAGAGTATATTTGGGTGTCTTTTATTCGTCTGTTCCGTACTGAAAAAACAGATAAAGCATCTTTTTTTAATCGGATGACGGAGAGGATTACTATGTGTGACAGCAAGGATAAACTATATATGTTGTTTCCCTATTTTGCTCTCTTCACAATGCCTTTGGCTAATCAACCAGATCTTCATGCAAGCAATTTCTATAGTAGACTTAGAGAATTTTTAATAGAAAATGGCCTCATTAAGGATAGTGATAAAATTGGCACAACAGATATGGCTTCATTAATTCCACCGCTCAAGAAATTATGGCTTACTTTGGAAGAATGGGCTCAAAATAATGGCTACAAATATCAATTGAAATATCAATTTAGCGATAAGAATGAATATGTAGCTCCTTTTCTAGCCGAATGTTTATTCACTGCGACTCGCAAAGAGAAATTTAAAATGATTTTTTATAAGGCAGGATTGGCCCCAGAGAATGATCTTACCAATGCTGAAATAAAACAAATTCTTAATCGATACCATCGGGAAATCGATTTTGATGATGTAAAATGGAAAGATGCCATAGAAAAATATGGTAATCTAATTGTTTCGACCTTTAGAAAAGAGTACGCCAAGTGGGATGGTACTGCTATAACTATAAACAAGCAAGGTAATATTAAACGCCAGGAATATAGTGGTACTAGACAGGCTTTAATTATGCAGGTTTCTCCATTCCGTGGGCACTATGAATTTAATTTGCTTGCATCAATTCCTGATGCATCATTTGCAGAAGAATTTGATTATGAATCAGAACTATACGGTAATTATTCTTTTATTATTGACAATAAGGATAGTTTAGCTGATGTCCCAATATGGAATGATAGTATCGCAAATGCCATTAATATTGGAACCACGATAGCATTTAATAGAGTTGACCAGTCCCAAGTTGAATTAATTTTTAAACCGCAAGAATGTGAGTTGCTATCTGTTAATAAATTAGGCTTTCTTTCCTGCAAAAAGATTATTGCTGGTGGGAAGTATTTGGTTTTGCTAAAAAAAGAAGTATATGAAAAGTATTCCAATTGGCTAAATGAGAATGACGCATCTGAGATTGAGAGACATGATTTGTCTGAATCCTATAGATTGTTTACTATCGCTTGTATGAAGAAAGACTTGAAAGATAATGAAATAGACAAGTTTCACTTTCAATCAAATATTTCAGTTAATCTAGTTAATACTCTCACTATACCTACAGAAGTCAATGAAATAGGCATATACAAAGGGCTCGATGCATTTTTTAACATAACTGGTATTAATATTACTTTGGACAAGCCCAAGGCTGTATTCAATTCAGAGGGTAGAGTTGAAGAAGTTGAATTAGATTTTATTGAGGCATGTGGATTGTGGGCTTTACACAAAGTCACCCACCGCTTCACTCTGGGTAAATCATTCCAAATTTTCTGCAATAATGAAAAGATATCTGGTAATAATTATCGATTGATTGACTTTAAAGTGTTACAACTAGATGAATACGCAGAGTTATCATTCAATCAATTTGGTGAATATGCTCCATTAGGAGACTTTAAGGGACTCAATATATCTGTTTCTAATGATGTAAATTATGGAGAATTGACCAAAAGAATGATGACTGAGGGCAATATCAAGCCTTTTTCGTCAGGTGAATATTCTTATGCGGATTACTTGCTGTATGCCATTTCGAGTAGACCTAAATGCAATAAATATGATTTGGAGTCTATGATTAATACTCTTCAATTCAATGGCAAAATAGAAGTTAATAGAGAAAACAGATGGGCTGTATTGGATATGATAAACAACTATTTTAGAATGGGGTATATAAACTATGTCTATACCAAAGGAGAACATCTTATAGCAGTTAACAAGCCTACACTAATTCTTCTTCCACCAAAAATTCGAAAGGAATACATAAACAGCTTAAAAGTCATTAAGCAAACCGAAAACTATTGGACAGCTATTTTAACCGGTGCTAGGACTCCCCAATTGATGGAGGAGCTCATAAAGCGTACAGCCAATAGCAAACTCTTTTCAATAGAAGTAAGACCTAGTTCAGATGGGATAATGCCAGAAACAATATTTATCAAAGCAGACAATTTAGATGACATTCAAAATCTTGCCTCAAATTTAGGTATTACTTTCTTTAAAAGCATATATTCAAATGCTCTTCTTAATCAAATAGCTAGCATTATAGAATACCAAGATCATGTTATGCTCAAAGAATCAGAAGACTATTATGATGACATTAGGAATTTCGAAGTGGTTGATTATAAAACATTGGCTGCATCAGGAAAATATAAGAAAGTACATTCATTTTCTAAGGGAAAAGCTATCGCAACATACTTCCCTTCTAGCTTCCGGAACCAAACCATTATGTGGATAGATGAGAAACAATATAAAGTGGATAAGTATTGGGGGCATTTGTTAGGAATGCGTTTTGATGATGCTAAGATAGTAAAATACAATGAAAATAATTCTACTATTTGTCTACCGCAAGTTTTACAGCTTCCTCTTTTATATGCCAGAGCATTAACTATGGTTACAGGAGAAATTCCTAAAGTAAAAAATTTTGAGAGATCATATCACATATGCGAGAACCCTTACACTCTTTCAGTAAACATCGATTATATACTAAATAAAATAGGTCAATAAAATATGGCAAAATATCTATTAGACCCGATAAAATCGTTCAGAGAGATACGAGAGAACTATATTTCGTATATTAAGACAGCATTCGGTACCCGATTCAAAGAAGGAGAAGAAAGTTTTGAATCTGAACGTGAAGATTTACTCTATAAAGATCAAGTTCTTAGTAGAGAACCATGGATAGAACCATTGCCAGCTTATCCCCATAAGGAACGCAATGGCAATAAGCTAAAAATAACAGATTTGGAAAATACAGATCTTCCAAATATGCCTATCAATGCAATAACTCTCTTTAAACAATTTGTTAACACGGGTTTAATGAACTATCCCATGTACAACCACCAATATGAAATGTTGAGACATGGATTGGAGAGTAAAGATTGTATCATCACTTCAGGTACAGGCTCTGGTAAGACAGAATCATTCTTGCTACCACTCTTTGCAGATATTATCAAAGAAGCTGTATCTTGGCCTAGCAAGGATAACTCCCCATATCCTCTCAACGATTGGTGGAATAGACGCATTGATGAAAGAACTATTCTATCTTTCGAAGGAAATAATGGCGTTTTTTCGATTGACGCAATGCAACGTCCCAATGAGATACGTCCTGCAGCCATTAGAGCAATCGTAGTATATCCGATGAATGCTTTGGTAGAAGATCAGATGGCGCGTTTACGTGAAGCACTTGATAGCGATGAAATACAAGAACTCATGGATTCTCAGTTTCATGGTAACCGCATTTTCTTCGGGAGATACAACAGTGCTACCCCTGTTTCCGGACAATTCAAAAGGGCTAATGATACCGAAACAGAGATTAAGCTCAAAAGACAGCGTAAACTAAAACTTGATAAATTGAAGGATGTTCTCAAAGATATTGAGAATCAGTCTATTCAAATTGATAATTGGATTAATGAAGCCGAGGCTGATTCCACAGAACAAAAAAGACGAAAAGCACTCAAATATACCTTCCAAAGACTTAAAGGAAAAGGCGGTCGTATTTCATCGGAAATGCGTTCGAGATTTGATATGCAGCAAACTCCTCCTGATATTTTAATTACCAATTACTCAATGTTGGCTATTATGCTGATGAGAGCAGTTGAATCATCTATGATTGAAAAAACCAGAGAATGGTTGGAAGGCGAATCTAACAAAGAAAATCCAACTAGAATTTTTCATTTGGTGATTGATGAGCTACATCTTAACAGAGGAACATCTGGCACCGAAATTGCTTATCTTTTACGTTTACTAATACACCGTCTTGGTCTATCACCAGATAGCAAACAGTTGCGTATATTGGCTTCTTCCGCCTCTTTAGATCCTTCGGATTCAAAGAGTATACAGTATCTCAAAGACTTTTTTAATCGTGATTTCAGCGCTGATAATATTATCACAGGACCTCGCGTGGAGGTATATCAGCAATACAATTCAATACTTCCCACAAGTCCATTCAAAAGAATCAAAGACCTTTATCAACAAAATGACACATGCTTTGATTCTCTTCAAGAAGAGTTAATTCCTGGAAAAGTTTTGTCTTCCTCTAGTAAATCTGTTCTTAAAGTATTACAACAAATTGTTGACGAACTATCCTCTTTCACTGGCATTAACGCCATTGGTGAAAACGTTATTCAGAAGCTGTTATACTTACTTATTTCTGATAAATTAGCTCTTACTCAAAGATTTTATGATCTCTTTGATTGTGGCATCGAATATGGAAAAAATAGAGCAATCCCATTTGCAGACCATAATAGTATAGACGAAGACGACAATAATAAGCTAGGCAAGTACTTTTACCAATTATTTGGGGAGGTGGATCCTGATAGATACCAAGCTGCTGAAGGATTAATTATAGCACGTGGCTTATTTGATATGTTTGGAAATACACTAAGTGGTGATTCCAAGATGCTAATTCCACGTTTAAGATTCCACTTCTTCTTTAAAAATATTGGCGGTTTGTGGGCGACTATTGATACTTGTAATTGGACAGAAAACAAACCTGTTGGTCGGTTACATGCTTCTCCTACAATTATTGATGAGAAACGTGACAATCATCGTATTCTTGAGTTACTCTATTGTGAGGATTGCGGTAGCATTTTTTATGGGGGTAAAAGACATATTGACGAAGATGGAACAATCTACTTATTACCTACATCTTCTAGTATTGAGAGCTTACCTGAACAATCAACCCAAGTTATTGTAGATAAGCGTACTTATAACGAATATGCCATCTTTTGGCCTGTTGATAAGAATAGTAATGATTATCAAAGAATAGCTTATCTCAAAGAAGACCACAATGGGATTATTAAAAAGCATAGGAAGAGTTTGCATTCAGAGAATTTCACTGTTGCAGATTGCGATTGGATTCCTGCACAAATTAATGCCCTGTCCGGAGAAATAATTACCAATAGAAGACATTTTAGTGCTGGTGCTGAGTTTATTGACGGCTTATACTACAGGGCAGAACTGACTAGTGATGAAGAAAAGTCAGCGCCAGCTTTACCCTCTCATTGCCCCTTTTGTGGTGCCGATCATCACTATTCAAAACGTAGATTATCTCCTCTTCGAGGTTTTAGGACAGGTTTCTCCAAAACGACTCAGACTTTTGCGCGTGAGCTATTTTATCACCTTCCCACATTGAATAAACCCAAATTGGTGTCTTTTTCAGATAGTAGGGAAGATGCTGCAAGTGTTGCCAATGGCATAGAAAGAGAACAATTTACAGACCTATTGAGAGATGTTTTCATTTCGTTATGTAATGATACTATCTCAGAATCTCAGAATCACATTACTAAAAAAGAAGAAGAATTGGTGAGTGTTGAAAACTTCTATAATCAAAACAGAAATAACGAAGCACTATCTGAGTACCTTCTAAACCAAACCAAAGTACTTAAAAATGAGATTGCTTTTTCAAAAGATAGTAAACAATATGTTAGTATAATTGATTTGATTCACTCAAAGCACCTTAAAGACTCTAAATTATACAGCGCGATGTATAAATTAGGTGTAAACCCCGCTGGCTGCGATTGGGAGCAACAAATTTATATCCAGAACAGTAGAAAATATCCATGGTATGAAATCAATGATGAATTTGGTGAAGAAGCTGTAGCTCGTTACCAAGATAAAGCATCCAAATCTATAAAAGAAATTCTATCAAAAATTTTATTTGGAAGATTATTTTATAATATAGAGTCGGCTGGCATTGGATATGTTACTATTAAATATAATTATCAGGAAACAAGAGAGTTATTGATGAGGTTTAATATATCCGCCATTGATGTTCAATCATTCCACCAACTTATATCTTCTTCAATGCGCATATTGGGCGATAAGTTTAGATATAGCCCAAATCCCTTTGGTTTGGAAGAAACTAATACTGCGACTGGATTTAAGGATGCTCCCAAGGCTCTTAAAAACTATATTAATAAATGTGCTATTAAATTTGGCATTGAAAAAGAGGGATTAGGAAACGCCGTATACGAATATTTACACGTGAAGGGACACAAAAATCTTCTTCTCGATATTTCAAATATTATTATTCGTATCATTGAACCAGATTCCTTTGGATACATATGTCCACAATGCAAGCGCATACACTTGCACAAGTCTGCTGATGTCTGTTGTAATTGTTTGACTCATTTGCAAGATAGTGATAAAATTTTGATATCCGACATACAGAAAGACAATTATATTGTTCTAAACCAAAGAATAGGTCGAGATCCAATTAAAATTCACTGTGAGGAGCTGACAGGTCAAACAGACAATCAAGCTGAGCGCCAAAGAAATTTTAAAGACTTTATTATCACTAATAATACCAACCTTGCAGATATATATAAGAAAGTTAAGTCTATTGATATATTATGCGTCACGACTACAATGGAGGTAGGTGTTGATATTGGCTCTTTGCAAGCCGTCATGTTAGCGAATATGCCTCCTCAGCGTTATAATTACCAACAGCGAGTAGGTCGTGGCGGTCGTAGAGGGCAATCATACTCTATGATTCTCACACTTTGTAGAGGTAGAAGCCATGATGAACATTATTTTTACAATCCACATCAAATTACAGGAGATCAGCCTCCTACCCCTTTCTTGTCTATGAATAGCTTTGACATAGTACAAAGGCTATTCAATAAGGAAGTACTTTATTATGCTTTCAAGGGCTTATCGTCACCTACTGACAATTTACCCGGAAGTACACATGGTGAATTTGGCATGAAGAAGGATTGGAGCAAGTATGCTTCCGCTATAAAATCATGGCTGTCAAATGAGGCTAATGTTGGCATCATAGATGAAATAGCATCCTTGCTTTTTTTGTCAAGAAAAAATGACCTTGTTAAATGGGCTACTGATGGAAGACTATATGACGAAATCAATATGGCATTGTCAAATGAACAAATAGCTAGTAATGATATAGCTGAAACATTAGCTGAATTTGGTTTGCTTCCCATGTATGGTATGCCTACAAGAATAAGAAACTTATATACCGGTTTTAATTGGGAAGATCATACTATTTCACCCGATCTTTCATCTGTTAGTAGAGATATTGAAATGGCTGTCACTTCTTTCGCTCCAAAATCTCAGGTTACCAAAGACAAGAGAGTTGTGACAGCTATTGGTTTTGTACCATCATCTATTGAATTTTATGATAGCCTAAGACCTGGAGGGATTAAATTGCTAAAATCTATTTCTGGAAATGATATATTTTCATTACAAACAACAATGCGTAAATGCACTAGTCAAGCTTGCACGTATTTTTCTACGAGAAAATTTGACGAGAAAAATGAGTTACATTTAATATCCAATATATGTCCGGAATGTGGATCAGGATTGGAGATATTAAACCTTCGAACCCCTAATGCTTTTATAACAGACATGACTCCGGGTGATAATAGGAGTACAGATAGAGGCATTTTTGTTAATCGTAAGGGCGTGATAGCAGAAAGCCAAAACTCTGATGGTATAGTAAAAGAATCTAATAATTGTATTCTAGAATTATTTCCCAAAGATTGGACATGGCGATTGAATGATGAAAAACTGATAGGTAAATTAGCGAATGTTTCTTATCGTACCCGCTCTACACATGTAAATTCGGATTTCCAGCAATGGATCGTAACGCAGGTTCCTGATGGGGACACTTTAAAACTACTTGAGTCTGGAAGAACTACCACTATCAAGAGAAATGAAGGTAATGATAGCATCTCCATTAAGATAGAAAATGATAGCAACGAGGAATCCATTTATCTTGCAGCTCAAAAAATTACAAATGTGATAAAACTTACTCCTAAGCATCCTATAAAAGGAGTTCAGTTGAATCCACTTTTGTTCGACCAAGGCACCGGCAAATTGCATTTTGCAGGACAAGGTGTAAGAGCAGCATATTACTCTTTATCGTTTATCCTTCAAAGAGCTATTGCGGCTCAATTGGATGTTGATCCTCGCGAAATTGATATAGTTGATCCTGTGAAAGTAGAACTATTTGGTCAGATCGTTTTAGCTGATGAACAGGTTAGCGGATCTGGTTTTGTAGTAGATTTCTTTGAGCATTTTGATGATTATACAAAGCGTATACTTGAAGGAAAAGAGATGTTTTTTGAAAAGATGTTCTCTGTTCATCATATGGAAGTTTGTGAATCAACATGTTATGAATGT
Organism: Bacteroidota bacterium; assembly: GCA_023458215.1. The sequence continues at coordinate 44,274 of JAEXAJ010000058.1, read as the reverse complement.
TTATCTACATACAATAATATGCCATATCATGGTCTTTTAGATTGGAGATTAGGCATCTCATTATTACGTTTGTTGACCGATAAAGAGTATAAAGTCGGCTTGGATGGTAATTTTAATTATCCAGAACTTCAAGGTTGGACTATTATGTCTGAGAGGCTCTTGGTTGATTTAAACAAGTGCTTTTTTAGTGGTCGATATAAAGTTGGAGTAATCAATAATATACCATTTATCAAATCCTTAAATAATAAGTACCTGTTTGCCATACATCCACTTTGGGAAACAAATCTTCCAGGTGCAATCGGTGACTATTCTAATAGCCGTAACCATTTGCTTTCAGAAATATGTAATGAACATTTTGGTATTAGTTCTAATGATGTTGCTACAATTGATACATTTAATTTGGTGAGGAGGCTTGGAGCTTGTGCATCATATCTGAGAAAATATTATGATTATCAATAAAATCCCTGACATTCATATTTCCTTTCCAGATAGCAAGGTGGGGGCAATATCGCCTAGTGCATATAATAATATATGCTGGTATCCCTTTGTGTTTCGTCGATTTGCTCAAAGTAAATTTGGCGATGAGTACCGTAAGCTTCTCATCCCATCCTTATCTCGTCATCAATATCTTGGTACTATAATCCATGAACTCTTCGAAAGGAGAGTTCATGGATTAGTACCGGATAAGGCTACCTATCTTTCTATGTGGTCAGAACTCATAACAAAGAAGGAAAAGGAAATTTTGGAGTTATACCCTTCATTATCTTTCTTTGATTTAACAGACTATAATAAGATGTACTCTTCATGTTTGTCTGCAATGAATATAAAGCCTATAGAAATAGGTAATCAACAGCATACAGGAATTCATAAGTGTACTGAAGTAAAGGTCTCTTATGAAGATCTAATCCTCGGTTATATAGATAAAGTAGCATTTATCCATGAGGATAGTGAGATTATTGATTATAAGTCCGGCAGTATTCTAGATGATAATAATAATATAAAGGAAATATATATTAATCAGTTGAACTTATATGCTATCTGTTATGAAAATTCTTTTAATCGTAAAGTAGTCAAACTCACGATTGTTCAGACTGATACAATGACTGAATACGATGTACCTATTTTGAGAGATGACTATATTTCAATGATTGATCAAATCAAGAATAAAGTATCAGCTATAAACAAACATATCCTTAATAATACGATTGAGAATATTCAGATATTACATGAGCATTGCAAGTATTGTGAAATAAGACATTTATGCGATGCTTATATTAATAGCAATTTACGAGAAAAATATTTTGTCATTGGAGATGTTATAGAATGCTCTAATAGAGGAGTTCTATTACTTAGGGATTTATATGGTGAAGCAATATCCATCAGTAAATGGACTGATTTATATCAACTTGATTTAATAGGAAAGCGCTTTGCTTTCACAAATGTTTTGCAGCCTGTAGATGGTATATACAAAAAAACGGATCGTACTATAGTATATGAATTACCTAAGACTAATATTCATAAAAATTGAGTAAAATCAACATAAGTTATCGGTGAATTTTATACCATGAAATATTCTACTAAACTTAAAATCAGCATTTTTACATCGGAGGAATATTTTTAAATCAATAATTAGGAATATTCAGTAAACATCCTTATCAAAGTTTGGAAAGATATTAGAAATTTTAGGACTTTGCCGCAACTTTTAAGTTATCAAAAAAACTCTACTAAATATTTTTGAATGATCTATATTACAGTTATGAATATGGATAAGAAAATAAATTGCCCAAACATGTATGGTATCTAGTATTTTACATCATCTAGAAAACTATAGATAATTGTTGTGCTTCCAAACGTATCGTTATTGGGGCTTCCCCTATTTTATATATTCTTCAGCAAAAACAGATAAATTAGCTTCATCAACTCTATAAAACTTAGATGATTTCTTCCTGAAATATTCCAAATAAGAATGATTAATCCAATATTCCATCTCCAACAGGCTCTGTTCTCGAATGGCTGATTTTAGTTGACATTCCCACACAGTCATGACTTTCCATCCTAATCTTATTAAAGCTTTCTTATTATGTTCATCGCGCTGTTTGTTTCGTTCTATTTTTTTCTTCCAAAAATCAATATTTGAATGAGGAATATGACCATCAATCTCATGCCCATGCCAAAAACAACCATGAATGAATATCACAATACCATATTTGTATAATACAATATCAGGGGTACCCGGTAGCTTTTTTACATTCTTACGGTAGCGGTAACCACGGGAATACAAGTATCGACGAACAATACACTCAGGCTTCGTATCCTTGCTCCTGATCTTTGCCATAACGGCGGAACGTTTTTTTATCCCAGATATCCATAATGTTACAAAAATAGTGATAAATTTGAAGTAGAAGAATTATTGCATCAAAAAGTTTTTTTTGTAGACAAATAATCTTTTTTACTACCACCATCTAAAATTATTAGAATTTGATTAGTACGGAATGTTGAATATAACCACTGTCTACTAATTTTTACACAAGGAGAATTGGTACTTCGCTATTTTTTATAATTTGCTCTTATGAATAAAGAAGAATACTTTCACAGAATGCTTTATCATGCCATTCTTTCTCTTACATTGCAGAATCAATGAACTAGGAATATAAAAATCCAATGGAATAATATAAAATTCAATCATAACGGATAAAAAATATATCTTTGGTAATTAGAATAGTCGGAAGAAAGCTCTCTGACTATTTTTTGGCGGTAAATGTCACTTTTTGACGGTTGCTCAACGGTTGATTAACCGATGGCCTCATAAGAACACTGTAATATTGCACCATAAAACAATAAATACAGGCGATTATGAATAAAAGAAGAACCAAAGGGGACGGACAGATTACCCACCTGCTCAGCACCATTCTCTCAAAAGTGAATTCCATCGAGAAGCTGCTTTCACCCGTCATTCCCAGTATGCCTGATAGCGAGATACTGGACTCGAAAGGTGTGCGCTTGCTGACCAAGATGTCGGACAGGACACTACTAAGAAGGCGTAATGACGGCTCACTTCCCTTTTACCGGGACAAGGGAAAGATTTACTATCTCCGGACGGATGTTCTGAAAGCTGTATTACTTGAAAAAGAAGAAAACTCAAAAAGAAAACGTTATGAAGAGAATGATTAAAATTGAGAGCAATTCGTTTGCTGCTCTTGTGAGAAATCACAAAAAAACGTTGAATATGTTGGCCGTGATGCAACATATCTGTCAGGACAATAATGTGGAACTATCCATGCTACCGGATGAGGTTTGCGAGTTGATAAACCTCGACCCTGCGGAAATCGAGAAACAACGGTTAAACGGTCGTCTCCGTTTTGCTGAAGAAGAGAATGGTACAAGACATTATTCTATCGTAGATATTATCAATCTGAAGGATTCCATTGACGGTAAAGCGATAGCCAAACAGGTGGAAAGTCTTTCTTTTGAGGAAGAATAATATGGGTCGGACCAAACTAACAGACAAGGGTGCGGCAGGCAGAGTCGGATTTATCCGGGCTGCCTGCCGTGCCTTTGTCACTTTCTGGAAACGGCTCTTTGCGAAAACCTGCGGAAGTGAAGTTTACGTAGCTTCCGGGGTTTCCGCAATGTGCCGTGGAAAACATTTAAGATATTTTCTTCAACCCTGCATGAGGAACAATAACCTTCTGAGAAGGTATATGTCTGGCTGCCGCCACATCATTGCCAATGACAAGTTCATCATTATCCGTATCCTCATGTTGCTTTTTTGGCTGAATGGTTAACTGAATCTGCCTGTTAAGTGCGAGTATGTCTTCATTGAGCTGTTTCAGTTCTTTTTCTTTAGGCCATGTAGCCGCAACAATCTCTCGCAATACGGGGAGACTTTTCTCCATTTCCACATTTTTCTCCCGGCGTTTGACAATCAAGTCGGGAATACGCTCCAATGCGCTGATGAAATTAGCTACTGCCAGCTTCGGGTCTTTGGCGATGTTACCATTATTATAGGTATATTTCAGACCGTCCAATCCTTCAATCATAAACTTGTTTTGCAAAAACTCCAATCCTCCATCCCATTGCTTCTCGGTGCGCACCAATATACGAAAGTCGAACAACGTACCGATTTTCATGTAGTCATTTTCTGTCCTCGCTTTTTCATTGATAACGGACAGTTTCCTACCAAGTGCATCAATATCACCACTTGCCACGCCATCCAACTTTAACGGATTGGAGCGCAGTCCGGTTTCGCTGTCTTTCGGGGCTTTCTGGTTCAGGCACTCCCAGTCTTTGGTAAAGCGTTCAATGAAAGTATTGTTCTTCTCTATCTCTTCGGTAAACTCCTTGAGTTTTCCTCTGGCATTTCCTTTACTGCGTTGGAAGGCTTGCTTCTCACTTTCGAGAACGACCTGCTTTTTTTCCAGCTTTGCCTTCTCCAACAAATCCTCATTACCGGAGAGCATGGCTACATACTCACTGTAATTAGCCCCACTGTTTTCGTCTATTCCCCCTTCATCAAGGGTTCGTGTTGCCAGATTGCAGGATTTCATCTGATGGATGAACACTGATTTATTTTGGAGCGTGTTGAAGCGATAACTATCCAATGACCTCTTAACCGCATAAATAAAGCTGTCCACTGTATTGTCGGCATATTCCTTTGCGATAATATTTCCTTTTCGGGCCGCCCTGCCGTTACGCTGCTCTAAATCGGATGGCCTTCAGGGGATGTCAAGATGATGGCTTGCCACGGCACGGACCTGCGCATTTACACCGGTTCCCAATTTCTGGGTGGAGCCGAACAGAACACGTATCTTCCCACTGTTCATATCATCAAACATCTCTTTTCGCGTCTTGTCGGTAGTTGCCTCCTGAATGAAACGTATCTGATGCCGGGGAATATTATGGTCTTCCATCAACTTGCGTTTTATCTCACTATATACGTTCCATCGGTCTGATTTATAAGTACCTAAATCAGAAAAGACAAACTGCGTTCCTTTTTGTTCGAGATATTTATAATAATATTCAGCTATCTTTTCCGCACAATGGGATGCCTTGTTTCCGGGATTATCTCCGTACCCTGTATCTATCAGGCGCATATCAAGTGACATTTTACTGGCACAGGTTGTAGCTATCAGCATTTTTGCGCTCTCTTCCGAGTCCGACAAAGGTGGTCTGTCAATATAGGTAGCATCTCCTGTTTCGGCAAACTGCATTAGTTTTTCAATATACATCTCCTGGTCGGGCGTCGGCGGAATACTGACGAGTTGCTCATTTAGTCTCGGTTTATCCACCCCTACATCCTCGGCCGTTTTATAATCGGTTATCTCCGCATAAAAATTGGCGAGTTCCGGAACTTTGATGAAGTACCTGAACCGTTCTTTCTGTACAATCTTGTTCGTTACCGAAAACTCAAAATCGGTTGTCTTTTTGGCAAATACAGCCGCCCAGCCATCGAAACAGGTGATGCCTTGCCGTTCCATCTCTTTCGGGCGCAAGTATTTGAACAGAAGATAAAGCTCCGTAAGGGAGTTGGAAATAGTAGTTCCTGATAAAAAAGTAGCTCCCAAATCTTTGCCCGTTCGTTCCTGTATGGTGCGGATGGCGAATAACAGGTTCATAGCTTTTTGACTTCCTTCGGGATTTCCGAGACCCGAAACCCTTGCGTGACGGGTGTTAAACATTAGGTTTTTAAAATTGTGCGATTCATCAATGAATAGGTGGTCGATGCCCATTTGCCTGAAATCAATCACATTGTCCGTCCGCTCCTTGATAGTTTGGTCCAGTTTTTCGAGCTTTGCTTCCAGATTTTCTTTTCTTTTCTCAAGTCCGCGTTTTACCCAGCCGCTCACTTCGTTCCCTTCCTTCTCAAACACGGTGAGGTTCTCTTCGATATTGTCGATTTCTTGTCCGTAAATCTGCTGCTGTATTTCGGGAGACTGCGGTATCTTTCCGAATTGGTCATGCGTCAGGATGATGCAATCCCAATTGTTATTTTTGATGTCATGGAAAATACGGACACGGTTCTCCGGCGTAAAATCTTCCTTGCCCGGATACAGGACCTTTGCATTCGGATAAGCTTGTTTGAATGTGTCCGCTATTTCATGCACATTGCTCTTCAACCCAATTATCATTGGCTTGTTGGCTAATCCGAGGCGTTTCATTTCAAAAGCACTGATACACATGATGAGCGTTTTCCCCGTTCCTACGGCATGGTCGATGATACCACCACCGTTTTGTATCAACATCCATGCGGCATTCTTCTGGCTATTGTACAATGATTGAATACCCAAACCTTTGAGGTCAAGGAACGGGAATGTCTGGTGTGAACCGTCGTAGGCGGGACGCACAAAGCAATTGAACTTATGGTTATACCTGTCCGCAAGTTCCTGCTTGAATTGGGGAAGTTGCTCATTCAACCAACCGGTAAAAGCACCGCGTATCTCATTGATTTTTGCGTCGGCAAGCTGTATGGCATCGGCATCACGTTCTTTTCTCTTGTTGCCTTCCTCGTCTTCCACTGTTTTGGTAATGTCCGGAACGGTATTGTGAAGTGCATGCTTTAGCAAGTCGTTTCCATAAAAGTTACGGCCTTCGCCTTTTACGAAATACTTGTCCGTAATATTGGCATTGGCTTCTTTGCAACTGACACTAAACTCATCTATACTTTCCGTATAATGAATTGACACTTTTGTCTGGAACAGGTATTCGGCAAATTCTTCATAGATAGCGGTCGGAAGCCACCTTTCTCCGAGGTTGAAATCAATCAGGTCAAAAATGATGGGTTCGGGGAATGACTCCTTTAATACCTCTAAGGAAGTCCGGCTCTCCTCGTCTTCGGGATGGGTTCTGAGATACTCCTCTATCCAATCTGCTTTGGCCACCACATTTCCTGATACAAAGCGGTCCTTAATTTCATAATTCTTCATCATGGGATTATAGAACAGGCGGTTCCTGAGTTGATGCAGCAAATCATCCTTTTCAATATCCGACAAGTCTTTCATATAGTCCAGATTTACTTCACCGAATTTGTTGAGCGAGGCGACAAGTGCTTCCTCTGCGGTGTCTACATGAACCGTCTCGTTCGGGTTGAAAGAAACGGGTACGGAGAATATATCGGCTTTCTGACTTTTTCCATTTACAAACCGTTCCAAAGCCAGCATTTCCCGCCCTCCTGCATCCATAAGAATAAATTTGGAGTTGTCTTTACCATTGATGGAACCGAACATACGGGAAAAACGGTCGTACTGTTTGTTCAGTTCTTCCCGAAGTTCCGGCTGTTCGGCTTCTGTTTCCGCTTCCTTATTATAAAGCTTGTGGTAGGCCTCCCGCAAAGGAATATAATAAGCGGCACGATATTGCTGGGTGACGGTCAGCTTCAAGGGATGGAAACTTACCACCGGAGTATTTAATCCGCGCATATAGCCATACTGCTCACCTTCTTTCACCAATGAGCCATTCTTGTATTCCGGCAATATGTCTCCTGTAAACGGATGAGGTTCCATTTGCCTCTTTCTTTCTTCCTCTATTACTTGCCTCCGGTCTTCCCATCGTTTTTCTTCTTCGGATTTTATTTCATCCGAAAAGGTTTCCTCCTGTGCTTCTTCAAAAAGATTTCCTTGAGAGAACAGGTCAAACATTTCTGGTTGATTCTCCTTGGAGCGGGATTTTCGGGGCATGATACGTTGTGGTTCGGGTTGTTGCCGTTCCGTCTCTTCATTCTGAAAAGCCTCGAACAGGTTGAGCGCAGGTTCATAGGACCGAAAAGGAGAAAGCTGTTTCTCTTCCTGAGGAATGAATTCTGTCTGTTTAGTTTCCTCTTGCTTTTGTTGTATCCGGTTACTTCCATAAAGTTGAAGGTCTAAATTTTGGTTTATATCCTTTACGAGCATTGCCTTTAAAGTATTACCAATTTTTTCCAAGCCCCCATCGTGAATGAAATTCATGGCGGGTTGGCCGTACATGTTTATTCCCTTTTTGACGGACGTATAAATTACATGGTCCAGTTCTTTATAAGCATTGTTAATGTTGATGCCATCAGACAAAGTTCGTGTCTCTATAAAATTTCGTTCCGCTTCCGTCAATCCCTGTTTTCCAGTATCCTTTTGTAGGATAATCAGGTCGCTACCTACCTGTGTTCCCGCATTGGCAAAAAGATTATCCGGCAGACGGACGGTGGAAATAAGACGGGTATGCTGCATCAACCATTCACGGACGGGACGGTTACGCACGGAATCCATTACACCGGTACTGGTAATGTAAGCCAATATTCCCCCTTCACGGAGTGCATCTACACCTTTCAAGAAGAAATAATTATGCACTGCACCGAGAGCGAATCTTCGTACCTCGTCATTACTCTTATCAAAATCACGGTCATAGACTTTGGTGTCTCCGAATGGGATATTGGAAGATATAACATCGAAATAATTTATATAGTGTGGTTGGATAGACTGGAAACTGTCAATCATCACGTTATCCTGCGGGCAGAGGGTCGAAAGAAGTCTTCCCGTCAACTTATCTTTCTCAAAACTATGGATTTCCATCGCTTCCGTACCCTCTCTGAACCGTTCCGCAAAAATGCCCATACCTGCTGACGGGTCGAGGAACCGCTGCGGAGTGACTCCACTTTCCTGCAAAGACTCGCTGATAGCCTTTACCACTTCATCCGGTGTATAAAAGGCAGTCAGTACTGAGTTTTTTAGACTTTGGACATATTGTTTGTATTCCTGTTCGTTTGCGGAATATTCCTGTAATAACCCGTGCAATAAGCGAACCTGCGGGAATAACTCCTTCTCCGTCCTTCATTTCTCTATATCCGTATCACTTTCCGCCGGATTGAGAATACACTTTAATCCTCCGAAGCCGGAATAGGCTTTCAGTATATTGCGCCCCTTTTCGGTGGCGCAGGCATCGGGACGCATGAAGAGACACTCTAGCGCTGCGATATTGTCCGCCAGATGTTTTCGTTTATTATAGGCCATGTTGTTCGATATAAATTTGGATGAAACCTGTCAGTTCGTGAGGGTATGGTATAAAGGTGATGTCTCGAAGTCATCGTTTATGGGATATTTATCAAAAACGGCTTCGGAAAGTGGCAGTATCTTTAGGCAGAATGAAGTACGCTGACGGGGTACTACTTCAGGAAACCATTCCGAGACAACTTCGAAAATAGTATCGAATTTTGAGAATCGTAAGTCTTGATAAAGAACAGCGTTTGCCAGTTCCAAAGCCTGTACAATGGGAAGACCGTGGCGTATCATACGCTCGTAGATCTCGGCTGCGCTATCGGCGCGTGCCATGATTAGATTCTTATTTGCTGCTAACACTGGGTGACTCTCCTTTAAAAAAAGAAAGAGAGCCGCCTCAAAATATGACAGTTCTCCTATATCGTTTCTTTCTTTGTCCATACGTGTATCGTTGTTTGATGAGTTTAAAATGAATGATTAATAATGATATACCCGATTTGTTTGAAACCAACCGGGCATATCTAATGAATAGTCTTTGCGGATTAACCGATGGAGAGCTTGCTTTTGCTGGTTTTCGCCTTGAACGGGGCCACGTGACGGGCTGTTTTCTGCTGAGTTTTCTTTTCCTTTCCTTCAGTGAGTTGCGGTTTATATTCACGGGCGTTCTTGCCTATCAGTAAATTGTTACTTTTGTTACTGAAACGGACGTCATCGGAGAATAACTGTTTGGTTCTGGGGTTACGCATATTCTCAATGAAAACCATCTCGTGCTTTTCTAGCATCTTCTTCTGTTCGGGTGTTACTTTCGCTCCGAGAATGGTATCACTGATTCGCAGTTTTTCATCCGATTGTTTGAATGTGATATCTCTTGATGCAGCATCCACAAAGGCTACACCGGAGAGCATCGTATCGTTTTTCCGTTGGATGTCATTGATAGGAACCTGACCACCATTGGCTAACGTTTGCTTTTGGGTATCATCCAATCGTTTGCCGTAGATATAATCAGGTATCTTAATAGCATCTACGGGCATGGTGATAATACGATTGGTCGCTTCGTGGAAACTGACGTAACAATTACATACCTTTCCGGTGAAGGAGTCTTTCATTTCTTTGGTGGCTCCTAATGTTCCGGTTTCACGTAGTTGGTCTTTTTCGGCATCTGAGAAGACACCCTTGTAGGCTGACTGCTCAAATTGTGGCGTGTCAAGTCGGCTTAGTGTTTTCAATTGTACCTTTCCGCTCTCGCCTTTTACGCAAATGAAACAGGCTTCGCCCATCTCTTTTCGCTCACCGTTTACCTCCTTACTGATAGGGAAAGCAGTAGAGGTGATTTTACCTTTTAGTAGTTCGCCCATCGCACGGTTCTCAAATAGCAGTTGTTTGTCGATGCCGAGAGCATTCAGGTCTTTCCACGGTAATTGATGTTCGTCGAATTTATAACGCCGTGCGAGTTTGGCGATACGCCCTTCACCGTTCAGTTCACTGTTCTCCACTAATTTCTTTCCGTCCATGCCGGGATCTTCTCCTTTTCGAATTTGCACTACTGCATTAAGAGTTTTCTCTAATAATACCAACGGTATAAGAAAGAAACTGAAACTGCTGGGATTGTCATACTGATTTTTGAAATTGGAGAAGAAAAGCGCCAGCGGTGTGGTCTTGTCGAGTTTGAGATAATCAGGGTTGTTTTTCTTGTCGGGAGACACCACCTCGATACTACCGTCGTTCTCGTTCATCTTTGAGACAACCGCCGTCTTGTTCGTTCTTTTGTCAAGGACTGCCATTACGTGCTCGTCCTTCACCTCTTCTTGTTCTTGCTTCTTTTTAGCCATACATTGAAAATTTAAGTGATAGAATAATTGATTTATACGGGAAGACTTTAGCCCGTGGCTGCGAAGATATGGCATTAAAAAGCAGGATATTACGTTTTTATGGTGATAGGAAATGGTTGGCGGGAGATGGCGGGAAGTGGCGGAATATGTATAATTAGAATATCTACAAAATAGACAAACAGAATCCTAAGGGAGATTTTAGAAAGAACTCGGAATAAGCTAATTGTTAAATATAACAAAAAAACAAGCTCTGCTTTTATTTTTTGTGTCAATTAAATGATTATCTTTATCTTTATAATATTAATCATCATATATAAACCAGAAAATAACGGAAGATACATGAAACAGAGAATAAAAGCCATTTTAGATACTGATGTGGAAAATTTGTTAAAGCGAACTGTTCAGTTCGAACAACTACTTAAAGGAGAACTTTTTTGCGTCAATTGTGGAAATATTATCACTATAGATAATATAGGACTAATGCTACCAATGAAAACGCCAGAAGGTCTCAAGGTTTCTTTTTATTGTGATGATATTGATTGTTTGAAAAAACACTACGAAAAGGATGGAAGATAATATATTAAAATTAGCCAAAGAATATGGCTTTACTGGTATATCAATCATAATTATTATGTTATTATTGGCTATAATAATATGGTATGACAATTTCAAATCAATACTTGGAGATATTCAATATTATATAGGGAAAAGTATTGGTTGGTGCAAACGAAGTTCTATAAAAAATAAAATAGAGTCTATTTGTGATAAGACATTGAAGCAAATATCAAAAGAAGCTCCAGAGTTAAATCTACCGGCACTATCTATCGATTGGGTTAAAGAAAATGAATTTGTTCAGTTAAAAGAAGGAGAAGCTATAGTTAAGCTAAAGTTTAATCATGACAATACAAGGAATATTATAAATATAACTACATCTTATGTTCAAAAAGCAGTACTTCCTACGGCTATTCCATTCATCGCTCCAACTATTAAAAAAGCCATAGATTTTGCTGTGGTCAGAAAGGTATTGTTGAATATTCCTAATAATAGATTCTTGATAAGCCAATTTATTGCTGAGAACGTTGAGAATATAGAAAGCATAAAAGAGGATGTGAATAAAATTGAATTAATTGATGATTCTGGATTGTTTACAAGATTGTTGTTGCGAGAGTATTCTATCTGGGGTGACAAACTATGTGGCAGAATTCCTAATGAGGATTATCATAATGAATCTGTGGCCTTTTTGAATTTTATTTATAATATAGCAACTCGTGAACCTGATGATTATACTCAGTTGCAATTAAATAAAAGTAATATAAAAATAGGAGTATTACTTGTTGCCAGATTAGATACATTTTGGGGTAGTGGAGTAAAACCTTATGTAAGAAGGATAAGAGAAGGATTTGCAAAAGGTATAACAACATTTTATTTACTTGCAAGAAATGAAAAAATAGATATTTTAGAAAGCGTATTTAGGGAATTATTGGAAAGTGGAAATTATAATTTATTAAATGGACCTCAGAAATATCGAGATAAAGAAGGGCGAGATAGTATTTGCTATTGTATTGAAGTTGACAAAAATGGAGATATGGCAAAAACATATTCTTTTATTCAGGAAGCAATCCAAAATAGTGATTGCATAGAAGGTATTATTACGCATATTAAACCACAAAGAATTGAATGTATAATAAACGAGGTAAAAGGTTTTGTAAATTATAACCAAATAAGTAATATACAAAATGTAAAATTGCAACACTATTTTACTGTAGGAGTTACTATGCAATTAAGACCAATGGCAATTCTTACTGACGGAAGTGTGGAATGTTCTTTGATTGGAACCAATAGTGACCCAGAGAGAATGGTAAATAGTTCATATGAAGTAGGCAAAGAAGAAGAAGCAAAGGTAGTAAAAATTGAAGATGACTATATTTGTTTAGAATTACCTCTTTCTCAAACAAAAGCAATAGCTTATAGAAAATATATAACATACAGTAAGTTTATCTTTTTACATAATAAATATAAAATAGGAGATACTTATATATTTTACGTAAAAGAAATTGACTATATTAATAATATGCTAATTTTAGCATTGAAAGATTTGCCAGATCCTTGGGATGATTTACAATTTAAAATCAATCAGGATGTTAATTGTATTATCCTTAAAAAAGAAGATACTTGTATTATATCAGAAATATGCGAAGGGGTAACAGCTGTACTTCCTTATTCGGAACTTTCATGGTTTGATAAAGAAACAGACTACTTAAAAAAGTCATTCAAATTAAATACTAATATAAAATGTAAGATCAAAAGAATAGATTACAGCAATAGAGTTATTATATTGACACTTAAAAGCGAAATCAATCCTTACGAAGAATACAAAATAGCTCTAAGTAATAACAATTTTAAAGCCGAAGTCTTATTAATTGAAGAAAATTCTTATGGTATAATTGGTTATATAGAAAGTAAATTTAGAGTATTCATTCCGAAATCTGAAACCCATATAGGTGAAAATTATTTTAAATACAAACTGAAACGTAAATATCAGGTTTATATTAAAGACATGGGGAAAGAAAGTCTGTCTTTTATTGGAAGTTTTAAACCACTAATAAAGCATCCTCTTGATGCTTTTATGAGAAGTTTCCAAATAGGGCAAACATTATCTCGGTTGAAAATTGCGAACAAATCAGACGAGTGTATTGCTTTTGAAATAAAGGATAAACAAGGAAAAATATATGAAGCATTATTGTTTAGAAATGAAGTTAGCAATATTTGTTATATAGACTCAATGATACCAATATTTCATAAATTACAATCTTGTCCATTGATAATTAAAGATATAAATTTGGATAAGAATATGATATTATTGAGTTTAAGACAGCTACTAACTAACAATCGTGATAGGAAAAGTAATTCCTCGTACCAAATATCATATACAGGATATGTTATTGGATTTAAGGAAAAATGTTACATTGTATTACTTGAAAATATATGGATTGAAGCTATTTTAGAAACAACAAAGAAGTACAATATAGGAGATGCTATATCTGTTAGACCTACGAGTCTTTCACAAGAGTATATGATATTGACTGACGAATAATATTTAATTATATTCGAAAATATGTATGATATGGTAATTACTCTATAGATGCAGAACATAAATTCTGCATCTATAGAGTAATTTTATACTTTAATTCTCTCGTTCCCCTCCCAACAAATGCTTGAGCTTCGGATCATTCTCAATCCGAATCAACTCCCTTTCCACCAACTCCACAATATCCTGCTTGATCTGCCGATAGTTAGCCTGTATCTGCTGCTCCATCGTGTCGTTGCCATTCTCGTCCAGGAAGCTGCTGATTTCGGGGATGGGCTGGTAGGCGGCGGTTTCACATTGTACGGCATCGTTGTCTACCACAATCTGCGCATGGAAGATTTTCTGGTCGATGGTTTCACCGAAGTTATCCGCTACTGCGCCGACAAACATTCCTTGTGATAGCGTACTGATTTTACTGGCGGGTATCAGGCTATCCAGCTGCGTACTGATTGAGGTTGAGGTATCGTTGCGGTTGATGCTCATGGACTCTCGTCTTTGCAGGATTTTACCGAAGCGTTCGGAAAGAGATTTGGCCGTTTCACCTACGACTTGCCCGCTAAAGACATTGCCGACTGTGGACATGATTACGGCAGCCTCTTTGTCACCATAGTCGCGTTTTAACTGGCTGAAATCCTGAAAACCTAAGACAACCGCAACCTTGTTACTTCGTGCTGTGGCAATCAGATTATCCAGCCCTTTGAAGAATATCGTGGGTAATTCATCAATGATGACGCAACTTTTGAGTTGCTTCTTCTTGTTGATGAGCTTCACGATGCGCGAGTTGTACAGTCCGAGGGCCGCCCCATAAATGGAGATTCTATCGGGATTGTTACCAACACATAATACCTTTGGCTCTTTCGGATTATTAATATCCAATGTGAAGTCACTGCCGGACATGACCCAATAAAGCTGCGGGCTTATCAATCGGGAAAGCGGTATCTTGGCCGATGCTATCTGACCGTTCAACTGTTCGGCAGCTCCGCCTTTCCATGCGTCGATAAAAGGCGAGAGATAATTCTCCAACTCGGGATAGCTGGTTAGGATGGTGAAAACATCCTCATACCTTTTATTCAACAATTCAATGGCATGAGGGAATGTGCAATACTTGCCGTTCTCGAAAATTTTCAAAAACCATATAATCGCCGTAAAGAGTACGATAGGGGATTCCACGAAGAAGTCTCCCTGCTTTTGCACCCAACTTTTATTGAGGTTCAGCATGATGGTGTAGCTTGATTCGTAAGCATCCGAGATGTCCGTCATCAGGTCCGGTGCTAACGGGTTGCATCGGTGGCTCTGTCTTGGGTTATCGAAGTTTATCACGTAGAACTTGGGTGGTATCTTATACCTGTGCCTATACTTCAACAGGTGGTTGTAAGCAATAACCGAAAGGTCATCGAACTTGAAGTCATAAATGTAAAGTGCATAGGATTTCTCGATGGCCTGCTTTATGTAGTTATTTACTACCGCATAGGATTTACCCGAACCGGGTGTGCCTAAAATCATACTTGCTCTGAACGGGTTCACTACGTTTATCCAACCCTCCCATTCCTTTTTCCTGTACCAGAATTTGGTAGGGAGGTTGATGGAATACTCGTTCTCCATCAACTTTGTTTCCTGCATAAATGACTCATTCTCGGTATTGAAGACATCCTCTAAGAGGTTGTTCTTCAATAACCGGCTTATCCACAAACCGGAGGCCAGCAGACAGAGGAAACCACTTATCAATGTAGAGGTATAAAGCAAGGCGCATACGCCTGACGTGGCATCTACCGATAGCAGCCACCAATTAAAGAAAAACAGGATAGTACCTGTGATGGCGGCGATGATAATCTGCCTCCATGTGATTTCATGCTTCTTCACTCCCTTGTTACCCATGCACGACAGGCCGAGGAAGAGTATGCAGAATAATTTGGTGTAGAGAATGGACGAGAACAATCCCGTGGTCCGCTGGAAATTGGAAAGTATCCGGTCCACAATACCGAGCGTTCAGCCCATCTCATGCAGCCAACCGAAACAGAACCAATAGATGTGTATCGCCATAAATAGAAAACTGATGGCCCTCATAAAGTCGGTGACTTTGGCCAATCCTCTTAAATCATCTTCATTTTGCATAATCGTAATTTTTAAAATTCAACTTATGATAATTATAATCGTGGTCTTCGCTTCTTCTTCTTTCTCTTGCGTCCGAAGCGGAAGGCGGGGTCGATGTATTCACGGGTATGGTCGTCCTCCAGCAGGTCGGACAGAATATCAACAGCACCGAGGGCAGAATACTCATCCCACTTTTCAAAGGGTTCGGACGGTCGGTCATTCGTCTGCTGATCTTCCCGTTGTTGGTCGTTCTCCGTATAAGTCTCGGTAGATTGCTTACGAGACATTTCTGCAATCGGTTGAAGCGGCGGTATCAATCGCTCACGGTCGGCTTCAGGATTGTTGAACAACTCATTAAAGACGTTTGCCGAGAAACCTTTGCCCAAACGGGAGCCGTTGAAGACGGTCCGGTTCGTATGGTCGATGAAAGTGATACCGTACAAACGCCCTTCGGTGTTGATACGGTAAACCACCTCAATGTCCGCTTTCTTCAGCCTTGCGGCAAAATCATCTTTCGTACCTAGGCCCTGCATGGCTTTCGTGATTTCCTGCCGTGTCCGGTCGGCCAGCCCGTTCTTCTTTACCCGCTCGGTGGAACGGGTGAAGTTATCCTGCAAGGCCTCGTAACCGAATGGCTTTCCTAACTTGCTGGATTTGAAAGTTGTGCCGACCTGTTCCCCCTTATCGTTCAACGCACCATACATGATACCATGATACTCCTTGCCATTCACATTTCCCCTTACTTCATAAGCGGTTACGTTGTAGAGGTTCAATAGTGTATTATATTCCGAGAGGGAGTGGACGTTATAGCATTCCAATAAAGTACGGGCGGTGTGCTTCACCTGCTCCTTTACCTCGCCTTTAGGATAATCCACCTTTTGCAAGGTGAGAAGTTCTTTCTCGCCTTTCTCACTGATAGTTGGATGCAGACCGTGGCGGACTTCCATTTCCCGACAGATATTCTGCGCACGGATGGCCTCCCGGTTATGGTCTATCTTGATACCTTTCTCATTGATGCGTACCGATACGATGTGCAGGTGCTTGCGGTCGATGTCCTCGTGCAGCCAGACAATGTACGGCTGGTTTCCGTAACCGAACTTCTCCATGAACTCACTAGCCAACGCCGTAAGCTGTTCCTCAGAAAGAATGTCTTTCGGGGATGGGTTCAGCGAGATGTGGATAACAGGCTTCTTGACGTGCGTATTGAGTGCTGTGTAAGGCTCGAACGCCTGCACGCAGTTCTCAATCGGGACGTTTCCGTACTTGTCCGCTGCGATTCGGGGATGTCAAAGCACCTTGGCCGTACCGTCATCCGTCTTGATTTTATTGTAGGCAATCACTCCGTAGAAGGAACTGCCGGAACTGATATTCGGAACCATCGGACTATTCTTTTTTAGTGAGATACTTCTTTTCGTACTCCGTTGTCAGGGCGATAATCTGCTTGCAGAGTTCCTCCAACTTGCGGGTTTCCTCGGCCAACTTGTAGAGAAAGGCGAGGGCTTTCTTCTCTCCGTAGATGGTATGGATAACCTTAACCGTTTGGTTGTAGTTGTTTCCAATGCGACGGAATTGCTGATAGAAAGCGGTTAGTTGGGCATAGTACTCCTGCGCTTCCTTATCAATCTTTACCACCTTGAATTCTCACCCGAAGATACGGGCGAAGATAAATTCGGCCTTGTTCTTCAGACCGGATTGTTCGTACATGGAGAGGAACTTGTCGTTCTCCTCCTCATTCAGACGCACGGAATAGCGATGTATTCGTGGGTCTGCCAGCACTGTGTGCCCCGCTTCGTTGCAGATAGTTGCTTTTTGTCTCATCAAATATGTATTTAAAGGTTCGACTCAGGAGAACCGCCCCCTCCCCGAAAAACGTTTCGGGCGAGGACTTTGAGGGCCTGAACTATAAGTGAGGGCCTCAAAGTACACCTCGCTATATGCTGACGCATATAAAAATCCGGCTGGGCCGGATTATCGGTCTGAAGGATTTGTTTTACGTTCTCTCGCGAGAACGGGCTGCGCTCTCCGGGGACAAAATTAGAGAGTTTTTTCCATTCCGTCATTATGGTGTATCCCGCCAAATCCCGCCAATCGGCGACTTTGAAACAGCGGATGTTCCGGACATCCTCTTTTTGCGGTTTATTTGCAGTGCGGATAGACAATTAGCTGTCTGTTTGTTCATCTATTCATTCTTCTTTGCGGCTATACATTTATATATATAGGTAAGCATTCGAATAGAAAGACAAATGAGAAACTGAATGAATAATCGGATAGCTATATAGCTACATAGCTGAATAGCTAAACGGATAGATAGCTACATAAAAAGATATATAGGCAAAAAGATAGACGGCTGAATAAGTATCTGTTTAGGAAAACGGATACATAGATAAGTAGTTTTCCAAATAGACAAATAGCCGGCTATCCTTATAAATAATCATATAAATAGCCGGTTGAATGAGTAAACATCCGTCTATCTAGCCATAAATCAATTTATTCACTTATTAAATTATCAGCAATGGAAAAGAAAACAACATTCATCTCATTCGCCTCCCAGAAGGGTGGCGTTGGTAAGTCCACCTTTACGGTCTATGCAGCTTCATGACTGCATTATGTGAAGGGGCTGAACGTAACGGTAGTCGATTGCGACTATCCCCAACACTCCCTGATGAAACAAAAGAAACGGGACATGGACATCGTGCAGGCAACTCCCGTTTACCAAAACCTGTTGGTGGAACAATCCAAGAGACTCGGTAAAGGTGCTTATCCGCTCATCGGAAGTACACCCGCCACCTGTCTTGCAGACTGGAAAGCCTTTGAGGAAAAAACGGACATACAATATGATATCGTATTGTTCGACCTGCCTGGAACAATGGGTAGCGACGGGGTAATTGCCACTATCAGCACACTCGACTATCTGTTTGTCCCTATCAAGGCCGACCGTCTTGTGCTGGAAAGCACCCTCAATTTCGCCACCACCCTCAACGAACGTCTGATCAAGACGAAAATCTCCAACCTGCAAGGCCTGTTTCTCTTCTGGAACATGGTGGACCGTCGAGAGCGGACACTCCTGTACGACATTTACCAGAAAGGCTTCTCCCGGCTCGGACTTTCCAGCCTGAACAGTCGTATTCCTATGCGCAGCAATTTCGCAAAAGACCTTTCGACTGCCGGCGGTCCTATTTATCGCAGCACCCTGTTTGCTCCCGACACGACATTTACGAAAGAGTGCGGCTTTAATACCCTGATGGAAGAGATACTCTCAATCCTCAAAATCGGATAGGCATGGCAAAGAAGACAACAGAGGAAAATCCGGTGGATGAGGCATATCTACGGAGTTTGATGGCGGGAACATCTGTTGAACCTCCGGTAGTTCCTCTACCGAAAACAGAAACGATGCATACTGCTACGGATGAAACGGAAACATTGACCGAAGCGGATTCGATGGACGAGAAGCCCGTTCCGAAATCCCTCAAAACGGCCTTGACCGATTTTATCCGGCGGTTTCTTACTCCTTATAAATGCGAAAGTCGGCAGGGCGTTTACATCGATCGTGAGTTGCATCAGAAAATATCGGTCATCGTCGGCATCGCCGGAAAGCGGCAACTGACGGTGGGTAACTATATAGATAATGTGCTGCGGGAACATTTCGAGAAACACTCGGACGAGGTGAAAACCTATTGCCAAAAGAGTTACAACAAAATATTCTAAGCGTATGGAGACAAAGATGTATTATGAAATCGGGATTATCCTGTTCTGGCTGCTCTTCGCCTACTTGTTCATGGATAAGTTCTTATTTAGGGGTGGACTTGGTGAAATTTGCTTCGGGAAGATACGCCGCCGCATGGCTAAAGGACTACGAGGCATGGCCGGATGGTTCGACCCAGCGAAAGAAGAAAAGGGGAAAAAGAAAGTAAGGAAGCGGAAGACGGAACAAGTGGAAGTTCCCCCTGTTCGCACAGAGCCGGACACCACTGAAAGAAAAGCTCCCAAAGCACCCCAAAAGAAGGTGGAACAAGACGGTTTAGTCCTCACCAAAAGCTATGGAACACGCCAGCAACCGCCAACGACCGCCACTGGTTCCGTACCTATTGCAGAGGGTGAAAAAGCCCATATCTTTACCGACGGAAACGAAAAAAAGCCTTCCCCTAAAGTGGCTCAAGTGCCGCCGGAACGCATCCCCGACCTATTCAGGGACAAGCGTGTGGAAGAATGGCGGGCTTCTTCCGATGATGGAAATAAGGTAGCGAAAACAGAGACGGCGACGGATCTGAAAAACGAACCGGAAACCATCACCGATGAGGAAGTGGATACGGATGACTTGAATGAGGAATTGGAAGAATTGGGCTGTGCCCGTGAGGAATATTCCACTGATGTGCCGGGTATCGGACCGGACGAGATTGATTTGATAATCGACCTTTGTAACGGCAGGGAAATTCCCACGAACAGAAAGCTGGCCTTGCTAAAGGCAATCCATCACATCAAGGACACGCAGATTGAGCGTTCGATATTGGAAAGTATCAACGGTAGCGACAACCGTATCAGTAAATTTTTGGATGAGGCCGAGCGTATAGATACGGCTGATCCAGACAGTGATTAATCATTAAATAAAGGAGGTAACAATGACAAAGGGTTATTTTGATTCGGGTTGATGCCCTGTTTCCCCGCCTTTCCAAAAAGCAGGAACACATTTCAAACAAAGCAATTATTCCAAATGAACAACCAATTAAAAGAGTGTATGACAAAAGACTATTACGATTCAGGATGATTATTCCATTCACTGTTCAGGATAACTGTTTAGAGAGTATTGTTTACAAATGACATATTCTCGGGAATGGGTCGTATAATGAGCATAGTACAGTCGTATACCGAGCATAGTGCAGTCGTATACCGTACTTGCTGTATTTTATTCACATTGATAATGAATCAATTACAAATACACCCATTTCGATTTATAAATATCAACAATTAGCAAGTATGTATCACCCATTAAACAAGCAATTATGCGAATGACCTATTTCGACACGGGCTGATTACCAGCCCCGACTCATCCCCTAAATCACTAAACCATCAGGTAGCCACGGCTGCCTGTGGGGATAGTGAAAGCGGGCAGTCCGTGGCTTTTTAATTCACTTAAAAATTCACGGAATTAATGAAAAAGAAAAGATTGATAATGATGTTGGCCGCAGTTGCGGCAGCAGGTGTGGCAATGGCGCAGGGAAACGGTACGGCAGGTATTCAGGAAGCCACCCAGTTAGTGACCGGGTATTTTGACCCGGGAACGAAACTGATTTACGCCATCGGAGCGGTAATCGGCCTCGTCGGAGGCGTGAAGGTCTACCAAAAGTTTAGCTCCGGCGACCCCGACACCTCTAAAACAGCGAGTTCATGGTTTGGAGCCTGTATATTCCTTATCGTAGCGGCCACCATTCTGCGCTCTTTCTTCCTGTAATAGACCAACGTATCTATGGCAGATTTGGAAATCAACAAAGGCGTGGGCCGTGACGTAGAGTTCAAGGGCCTGCGGGCGCAATACCTTTTCATCTTCGCAGGCGGTCTGCTTGCCGTATTCGTGGTATTCGTTATCATGTACATGGCAGGTATCGACCAATGGGCCTGTATCCTGTTCGGGATTGTGGCAGCCACGCTAATTGTCTGGCTGACCTTCTCCCTGAACAAGCGGTACGGCAGTCACGGACTGATGAAATTGTTCGCCGCCCGGCAGCATCCCCGAAGGATTCTCTCACGCAAACGCATCATCCGGTTAATTAAAAAACAACATTCATAATTTATGAGAAGTATATTAAAAGCATCGACCCTCGAAAGCAAATTCCCCATCCTGGCGGTGGAGCATGATTGCATCATCAGCAAGGAAGCGGACGTGACGGTAGCTTTCAGGGTCACACTGCCGGAAGTCTTTTCGGTATCCTCCACCGAATATGAGGCCATGCACGGCACATGAGCCAAGGCAATCAAGGTATTGCCGAACTACTCCATCGTCCACAAACAGGACATCTTCATGGCGGAGAAGTACGAGCCGGACATCCAAAAAGAGGATCTCAGCTTCCTCTCCCGCAGTTTTGAACGTCACTTCAATGAGCGGCCCTACCTCCATCACACCTGTTACCTCTTCCTCACCAAGACAACGAAAGAACGTTCCCGTCAGCAGAGCAATTTCAATACGCTTTGCCGGGGCTTCCTCGTACCGAAGGAAATCAGGGACAAAGAAGCGATAGACCGCTTTATGGAATCCGTGGGCCAGTTCGAAAGCATCGTCAATGACAGCCGACTAATACGGCTGGAACGCCTGACCACCGAAGAAATCACCGGAACGGAAGGCAATCCCGGACTGATTGAACGTTACCTGACCCTCTCTAACGGAGAGAACGGGATGCTGCAAGACATCCAGCTGGATCCGGCGGAGATGCGCATCGGTGACAAACGTCTTTGCCTGCACACTCTCTCGGATCTCGACGACCTGCCGGGACGGGTACAGACCGATGGACGTTACGAGCGTCTTTCGACCGACCGGAGCGATTGCCGGCTCAGCTATGCCTCTCCCGTAGGTATCATGTTGCCCTGTAACCATATCTACAACCAGTGGATATTTATAGACGACAGCAACGAGAACCTGCAACGCTTCGAGAAGATGGCCAAGAATATGCAGTCGCTCTCCCGATATTCCCGTTCCAACCAGATTAACAAGGAATGGTTGGACGAGTATCTGAACGAAGCCCATTCCAACGGCCTGACCTCCGTCCGCTGCCACTGCAACATCATCGCATGGGCAGAAAATGCGGACGAGCTCCGTCGGGTAAAGAACGATGTCGGTAGCCAGTTGGCCCTGATGGAGTGTACGCCCCGGCACAACACCACCGATTTACCCGCACTCTTTTGGGCGGGTATCCCCGGCAACGAGGCCGATTTTCCTTCCGAGGAAAGTTTCTTCACCTTTGTGGAACAGGCTCTTTGCTTCTTCACAGCGGAGACGTGTTGTCAGGATTCACTTTCTCCCTTCGGCATCCGCATGGTGGATCGCCTGACGGGAAAACCCATCTTCCTCGACATCTCGGACCTGCCCATGAAAAAGGGAATAGTCACCAATCGCAATAAATTCATCCTTGGACCGTCAGGCTCCGGCAAATCTTTTTTCACTAACCACCTCGTGCGGCAATATTGGGAACAGGGCACACACGTCTTATTGGTTGATACGGGTAACTCCTACAAGGGTCTTTGCGACTTAATCCACCAGAAAACGGGTGGGGAAGATGGGATTTATTTTACATATAAGGAAAATGATCCCATCGCCTTCAATCCGTTTTTCACCGACGACTATGTATTCGACATAGAGAAGCGGGACAGCATCAAGACATTGATACAGACCCTTTGGAAACGGGAAGACGAACCTCCCCGACGTTCGGAAGAGGTGGCGCTCTCCAATGCGGTAAGCCTTTACATCGAGAAGATTAAGAAGAACCGACGGATTACGCCCAACTTCAACACCTTCTACGAATTCGTACAAAAAGACTATCGTAAGGTGCTTGCCGACAAGAACGTGCGCGAGAAGGATTTCGATGTGGACGGCTTTCTGAATGTGCTGGAACCCTATTACAAGAACGGTGAATACGGCTATCTGCTGAACTCGGACAAGCAACTCGATTTGCTCAACAAACGCTTCATCGTCTTCGAACTGGATAATGTGAAGGACAATCCCATCTTATTCCCCGTGGTGACAATTATTATCATGGAAACGTTCATATCCAAAATGCGCCGGTTGCAGGGCATCCGTAAGATGATACTCATTGAGGAAGCATGAAAGGCAATCGCCAAAGAGGGTATGGCGTCCTATATTAAGTACCTTTTTAAAACGGTTCGTAAGTTTTTCGGAGAGGCAGTTGTCGTGACGCAAGAGGTGGACGACATCATATCCAGCACCATTGTAAAGGACACGATTATCAATAACTCGGACTGCAAGATACTGCTCGACCAGCGGAAATACCAGAACAAGTTCGACGGTATCCAGTCCATGCTCGGCCTGACGGATAAGGAGCGCAGCCAGATATTATCCATCAACCTTGCCAACGCGGCTAATCGTAGATACAAAGAGGTGTGGATCGGTCTGGGCGGTACGCAAAGCGCAGTCTATGCCACAGAGGTTTCGCCTGCCGAGTATTACTGCTATACCACCGAAGAGACGGAGAAACTGGAATTAACCCGTCTGACAGAAAAACTTGGCGGTAATATCGAGTTGGCCATCAAGCAACTGGTGGAAAGCAAACGGCAGGAAAAACAGTAGTGTGAACCTTATGTATCACTCATAATTATTGACAGCTCGTCTTAGTGGCTACTTTGCCCTTGTCAAGGTTCAACTTCGACATGCTCAAAGTTCAACTTTGACATCCTAAAAGTAGTACCTTGACACTGCCAAAGTATAACCCCGTCTACAAGGCTTGTAGAGCCTCTTTGACAATAAGCAGAATTATCAACATTTAAACCCTGAAAGAAGAATATGAGAAAGAAAGATTTATTGCAGCAATGCCGGGAAGCGCTCGGCGATGCGACCCTGACCAATCTGGACCTGTTGAACCTGATTGGCGAAATGAAGAACGAACTGGAACGCGACCGTATCTGCGGCCGCTGAACGAACGATGACGAAGGCTCCACGCTCTCCATCCGCAAATCGGATAGTGCGATGGATGGATTCAAGGGCTACAAGGCCACGCTCTTTATCGGAGAAAACGCCTATAAGGAGATAAACATCCCCCTTCGTAACGGTGACGACCTGTTTCTTTACGGAAATAAGGAAGCCGGAAGCATTGGCTATTTTGTAGGCAGCGAGGTATTGCTGTTCGGAAGGTACGGGATGTTCGCCCGTGACGATGACAGTCGTTATTTAATCAACAAAGAAAGGAGATAACAGAAGATGAAGAAGAAAACGATTATTTTACTTACGGCGTTACTCTCTGCCTTCTCGTCGGCCAACGCGCAATGGGCGGTATTCGACCCGTCGAACTTTGCCCAAAGCATCGTGAATTCGGCCAACGAGATAGTACAGACCTCATCGACTGCCCAAACCATGCTCGGAAATTTTCAGGAGACAGTAAAAATTTATCAGCAAGGTAAGCAATACTACGATGCCCTGAAATCCGTGCACGACCTCGTGAAAAGTGCCCGCAAGGTACAGCAGACCATCCTTTTGGTAGGTGACATCAGCGACATCTATGTGACCAACTTCAACAAGATGATGGGTGACAGGAACTTTGCGGTGGAAGAACTGACCGCTATTGCCTTCGGCTATAACAAGCTGTTGCAGGAAAGCAGCGACTTGCTGCTCGACCTCAAGGAAATAACGACCTCCACCGGACTCTCAATGACCGACAAGGAACGGCTGGAAATCATCGACAAGATTTACCGTGACGTATCGGACTATAAGAATCTCACGTGGTATTACACCCGCAAGAACATCGGCGTGTCTTACCTGCGCAGCAAGAAGTCGGGCGATTCGGCCCGTGTGCTGGCCCTGTACGGCAGTCAGAGCGAGCGGTATTGGTAATCATCCACCTTTAAAGAATAAGAAAATATGGTATTATTATCAATAGACTGGACCAACCTGCACCAACTGCTTCGCACGCTCTACGACGAGATGATGCCGCTTTGCGCGGACATGGCAGGGGTGGCGAAAGGCGTGGCGGGCATCGGCGCCCTGTTTTATGTGGCCTACCGGGTGTGGCAATCCCTTTCGAGGGCGGAACCGATAGACGTGTTTCCCTTGTTCCGCCCCTTTGTGCTGGGACTTTGCATCATGTTTTTTCCGACCATCGTACTCGGAACGGTAAACGGTATCTTGTCCCCCGTATGCAGCGCCACCGCTTCGCTGGTGGAAAGGCAGACGTTCGACATGAACAAGTATCAGGAGCAGAAAGACGAACTGGAACGGGAAGCGATGCTCCGGGACCCGACCAAAGCCTTTCTGGTGAGCGATGAGGAGTTCGACAAGAAGATAGACGGCCTCGGCTGGTCGCTCGGCGATGTGGACACGATGATTAATATGTATGGCGAAAAGGCCGTGTACGATTTCGGTGAGAAAGTCAGGCAATGGTTCCGGGAGTTGTTGGAACTACTCTTTCAAGCGGCCTCTCTGCTGATAGACACGCTTCGTACATTCTTCCTGATTGTGCTCTCCATCCTCGGACCGCTCTCGTTCGCCATCTCCGTGTACGACGGGTTCCAGAGTACGCTTACCACATGGCTCTCGCGGTACATCTGCATCTACCTGTGGCTGCCTGTCAGCGACCTCTTCGGCTCGATACTGGCACGCATACAGATACTGATGTTGCAGCAGGATATCGAGCAGTTGAAAGATCCGACATTCATACCGGACGCATCCAACAGCGTATATTGCATATTCATGATTATCGGTATCATCGGGTATTTCACCATCCCCACCGTTTCCTCATGGATTATCCAGGCAGGCGGTTCGGGCGCTTACGGGCAGAAGGTGAATGCAGCCGGACGCTCGGCCACCAACGCAGGCGCAGCGGTAGCAGGTGCGGCAGTCGGAGCGATAGGCGGACGCATCAAGAAAGTTTTCAAGTAGTATAACATTTAAAAAACAGAATGAATCATGGAATTCAAATCATTAAAGAATATTGAGACCTCATTCCGGCAGCTTCGGCTGTTCGGGATGATATTCCTCGGAGCGTGTGCCTTGATAACGGTGCTGGCCACATGAAAGGCTTACGAGTTTGCCGAGGCGCAGCGGCAGAAAATCTACGTACTGGATAATGGCAAGTCGTTGATGCTCGCCCTCTCGCAAGACCTGGCGCAAAACCGTCCCGTAGAGGCAAGGGAACACGTGAAGCGTTTCCACGAGTTGTTTTTCACCCTCGCTCCCGATAAGGACGCCATCGAAAGCAACGTCAAGCGCGCCCTCTATCTCTCGGACGAGAGTGCCATCAGCTACTACCGCAACTTGCAGGAGAAAGGTTATTTCAACAAGCTGATAGCCGGGAACATCTTGCAGACGGTACGGATAGACAGCATCCGGTGCGACTTCGACCGTTACCCATACGAGGTGCGGACCTATTGCCACCAACGCATTATCCGTACCAGCAACGTGACGGAACGCTCGCTCGTAACGACGTGCAGCCTCCGCAATGCCGTGAGAAGCGACAACAATCCGCAGGGATTTATGATAGAGCGGTTCAACATCGTAGAGAACAGGGACATCGGGCAATATGAAAGATAATCCGCTCTCAAAGGTCATTTCCTCGTTCAGAACGGGGAAAGACCGCTACATCGCCCACCTGCGCAAGCGGTGGGAACGTCTCAGCTACCGCCAGCAAAAAGTAATCATCCTCTGGCTGCTGGGCTTGTTCGCTGCGGTAGACCTTGCCTACATCGTGGGCGGGTTCTGCGGGAAAGAGAGATTTCCGATTGAGGTACAGCATATCAGCCGGATTGTACTACCCAATACGGACAGTAATCAACCATTAAATAATTCATCCAATGACACCATCCGATAAGAAAGAAAATGAAAAGAAGCCTGACAACAAGGCGAAAGAGAAACTGAAATTCTACTGCGTGGTAGCCGTCCTGACCACCCTTTGTGCCGGATTCATCTGGTTTATATTCAAGCCAAGTGAGGGCGTACAGGCGGAAGGAAGCACGGGTATCAACACCTCCATTCCCGATGCGGTAGCCCCCGAAACGGAAGCGGACAAGGCGAAAGCCTACGAGCAGGAAGAGTTCAAGCGGCGCAGGCAGGAGAAGGTACGCACCTTGCAGGACGTGGCCGACGATTACCTGACAGAGAAACAAGAACCGTCCTCGTCGCAGGAACCCCTGCTCAGACGAAACGCTATCAAGGAGTCGCAACAACAGCAACAGGTCATCTCCCGGCAAATCAGCTCGTTCTATGAAGAACCGAGGCAGGACCCGCGCATGAGCGAACTCGAAAAGCAGGTAAAAGAGCTTTCCGCACGGCTGGAACACGAACAGGCCAAAGAGAAAGACCCCGTGGAGCTGATGGAGAAATCCTACGAACTGGCCGCCCGTTATTTCCCCGGACAGGGAAACGGCGAGGTGAAAAGCATACAGGCATCCGGCCAGCCGTCTTCCGCCAAAGGGCAAACGGTTGCCGCTGCCGGACGTGCCACGGAGAGCGTGGTTTCCTCGCTTGCCGCACCTCCCGGCTTAGACACCATTCCCCGCAACTATGGTTTCTCCACCGCTGTGGGAGCCAGTGAGGAACTTCCCTCGAATACGATACGTGCCTGTGTAGCGGAAGACCAGACCGTAACCACGGGAGCGAGAATTAAGCTTCGCCTCCTGGATCCCCTGCAAGTGGGAACGGTGCTTATCCCCGTCAATACGCCCCTGTACGGTTCGGTCAGAATCGAAGGCCAACGGATGACGGTTAGCGTAAACTCCATCGAGAGTGCCGGCAATATCCTGCCCGTGGAACTGGCGGCGCACGATATGGACGGACAGGCGGGTTTGTTTGTCCCGAACACCGCCGAGCGTACTGCCATGAAAGAGGCGGCGGCCAACATCGGGGCGGGTTTCGGAACAAGCATC
The DNA here is from genome assembly GCA_023458215.1 of Bacteroidota bacterium. Next base: position 15,733 of record JAEXAJ010000058.1, on the reverse strand, counting down.
TCGTTTACCAGCAGTGCCGCCCAGCAGTTGGCGATGGACCTGACAAGGGGCGTGCTGAGTGGCGGCTCGCAATACCTCGCCACCAAGATGCGTGAGGTGAAGGTGGCCGTGAAAGCGAATTATCAACTATTACTCATTTCTAAAAAACAACAGTAAGCAAATATGAAATCAAGAATCATTTTATCAGTAGTCATGCTTCTTGCCGTACTGACGACAAGAGCGCAGGAAACGGTGGAAACCCGGATTTTCCCTACCAACCAGATTATCGCTCCGCACAAGGTGGAAGTGACTTTCATGAAGACCGTGCATATCCTTTTCCCTTCGGAAGTGAAGTACGTGGACCTCGGTTCGTTCGACATCATCGCCGACAAAGCCACGGGTGCGGAGAATGTGGTACGCATCAAAGCCGCCGTCAAAGGCTTTGAGGGTGAGACGAATTTTTCCGTCATTACCGCCGACGGCTGTTTCTACTCTTTTAATGTAGTCTATGCCGACGAACCCGCACAACTCTCCATCGAGATGGAAGACTGGCTCAGGCAAAACCCGATGGGCGGCACGGTAAACGACCGTATGTTTGTCAAGCTGAAAGAGTTGGGTGGCGAAACACCGCTGGTAGTGAACCGCATCATGTACACCCTCTACAAGAAGAACAAACGGGACATCAAGCACATCGGCTGCAAGAAGTACGGCATCCAAACCCTGCTGAAAGGCCTCTACATCAACAACGACCTGCTCTATCTGCATACCGCCATGCGCAACTATTCCGACGTGTCGTTCGACATCGACTACGTGCGTTTCAAGGTGGTAGACAAGAAAGTGGCCAAGCGTACCGCCATGCAGGAGAACAGTTTCGAGCCCGTGCGTACTTTCAACCATCTGGTTACGGTGGACGGAAAGGCCACGGTGCGCAATGTCTTCGTACTTCCCAAACTCACCCTGCCCGATGACAAGGTGCTGGTAGTGGAGTTCTACGAGAAGGGCGGCGCCCGTCACCAGTCATTCCGCATTGAGAATACCGACCTTGTGGCGGCAAAGACCATTAATGAATTACATTTAAAATAAGAACCGACCATGTATATGCAACGAATACTATTTATACTAATCGCCTCCCTATTGCTTTGCGGCACTCAGGCAAACGCACAACGGGACCTGCCCGGGCAGACAGGCCTGCAACTGACTACCGGAAGTGTGAACCGTTTCCTCTCATGGAAAAGCGGCGGCGAGTGTCACTATTTTACCTCGCTGGCCCTGACCCGTACCAACCGAAACCATACGCACTGGCTTTTCGGTGCGAATTACCTGCAAAAGGATTATACCTACGAGAGTGAAGTGATACCCAAAGCGCAGTTCACGGGCGAAATCGGCTACTTCATCCCCGTATTATCGGACCAAGGACGAAATGTCTGTTTCCGTATCGGCCTCTCGGCATTGGGTGGCTACGAGGTCGTTAATTGGGGAGAAAGCCTGTTGCACGACGGCTCACGGCTGACAAATAGGGATTGCTTCCTGTATGGTGGTGGCTTGACAGCAGCTTTTGAAACCTACCTCACAGACCGTTTGGTATTGCTGATGCAGGTCAAGGAACGGGCGCTTTTCGGTACGGATGCCGGAAACTTCCATACGGAAGTGGGATTGGGAATTCGGATAATCATCAATTAAGAAAGGAGAAAATAGAATGAGAAAAAGAACATGGATAGGCTTGCTCCTGTCGGCACTGCTGCTTTGCGCGTGTAATGACGGGATAGAGATCAAGCAGGATTACGACTTCGCCCTCTCGTCGTGGCATCTGCAAAAGCAGGTGGAGATGGGCGAGACGGTGGAAATCAGATTTTACCTGACCCGCGAGGCTGATTATGAGAAAGCGCAGTATGAACTGGGGTATATTCAGATAGACGGCAAGGGGGAAGTGTTCGACAGCGAGGGCACACGCCTTGTCAATCGTGAGGTGATACCGCTGGCGGATGTTCCCGGCTTGAATACGGACCAAGCGGAGAAACAGGTATTCACCCTCTTTTACCGCTCCACGAGCACCAAGCGTTCGGAACTGAAATTCTTTGTCCGTGATAACTTTAATCAGGAACGAGAAATGAACGTGACGTTCGATGTGGAGAGCGGTTCATCGGGGCAATAATAGCTCATACGACTGTATATCAATGGCAGTGGGAACTTTTCCTGCTGCCTTTTCACTATCAAATAACTAAATTGTCCTACCTTTGCCCTGTCAAATCATTCTAAACACGATTCCCGCATGAAAATAACACTCAGGATACTACGCATTATCTGCAAATTGCTGCTGCTGGCCTATGTGACGATAGTCAATCTAATCTTCATCACTGTGTTTTATGTCCTGATACTGGGTCTTTTTCATTTGATATTCCCTACATTTTATGCAGAATTATCAAGTGGGGCATTAGGTTCACATTTCATCAATACATTACCGTTTTATCTTCTCCTGTTGCATATTTTGTATTGTCTTTCCCCGATAAAGGTCTGGTTCTTGCGTAGAGAAGAGGGTTTCAAGCCATTGACCGGAAACGAACAAGCGAGGATAAGCCGACTGCTCTTGGAAATGGGGGTTGAGAGGAAGCTGAACTTCTACTGTAACAGGGATGCCCGGCCCAATGCTGCCGCCTTCGGTTTCAACACGATAGGCATTACCGGAGGAATGATGCAACAGGCTTCCGATGAGGAGCTGAAAGGGGTTATCTGCCATGAGATAGGACACATCGCACATTACGACTATGTGTATCAGGTATTGATATATTCGATGGAAGCATTCGGTTATCGTTGTCTCTATGGTATCTATTTCATTCCTGCCTATCTGTTCGGGATTATCGGAGGTATCGTATTCGGGTTGGTTCCTGCTCTTAGCTTTGTGGGAAGGCTGATAGGGGAATTATGGAATGCTACCTACAAGCTGGTGCATAAAGTGATTTACGGAATCAGTCATTTGCTCAGTGTGAATATAAACAAATATGCGGAGTATCGTTGTGATGCCCATTCCTTAAAATACGGCTGTGGCGAAGGATTGCTTTATTTCCTGCGCCGCCTGAAGTGGACCGAGGAAACATACGGCGAACGGATGTCATTCACCGAATATATCATGAGTACCCATCCTGCAACTAAGAAGCGGGTGGCACGACTGGAAAAGAAATTGAATTAAATCAGCTTGAAAATATTGGTAAACGGAATTCCCGATGTTTCCATCTCATGAATTTCTTTTGAAGTCACATGGTGATAGCAGAGGATATGTCCGCTGTTCAGTGCTCGTTCCTGAAACTTCTTCTCTGACAAGTTCTTTACCTCATTGGCTTGCTTCAACAAATCGCGGAAAAGAGCGGCGCTTAACTTATCGTATTTCTCCGACTGGTGTTTGCCTGTTATCATCGCCACCAGACGGATGTCGGGGCATTTATCGCTGTCACGGAGCATAACAACGGTATCGGCTGCCATCAGGCTGAAACCTGCGCTCAGGTCACTAACAAAAGTGCGGTAGCCATTGCCGTAAAGTTCGGCGATGGTTTGAAACAAGGTCTTGCGGATCTTGTCCTCTTTCATTTCATCCAGACGGGTAGGGAATAGTTTCTCCGGTGCATAGCTTAAGAAAGTTACATGCTTGTCGTACATCTTATCATTTGTTTTAAATTAGTACCTTGTCAGTGAAACGTGTTGTCAAGTGCCGAAAAAAGCACGGAACTTAACAAGTCTGAACACAGGTACGACCAAGCACCTCGCAGGAGACGAGTTAAGCCCGTGCCATATGTGTATGACAAGGACTCCGCCCGTTTATCCTCCTGTCTTAAAATTGGTCGTTTCGTGTTCAGGAATAAACAGCCTAAAGCTATCTTTCTATATTTTTATTTATCTGTCTTCTAATCGTATAATCTCAATCCTTTCGTTTATCAATCGCACAAAAGTAGAAAAAAGCCGTGCAATCCCGAAGGATTACACGACTTTTTTCTGAATGTCATTTGCCGGTGTGGGGTGTGGCAGGTCAGTCCACCGCTTCGCCGCCGTAGCATAGGCGGCAAATCTCGTGATGGATTTCACGGATGATGTTCCGTTTCATCCGCTCGCTGATGGCTCGGGTGTCGGAACGCATGAAAAGCCGGTTTTCTATCAGGCTGCAAAACTTCGTACCCTCCTGGTCTGTGATGCAGATAATTTGGTGGGCAAGAAAGAAATCTATATCGGTGGAGTATTCCACGTTCGGTGCTATTCGGATATATTTCATTTTGAGTGTCTATCTTTTACGGTGGCGGTGTGGGTGGGGTCTTTCGCCCCGTCCTCCCACGGGTGTGAAATGTGAGGGGGAATGGTTTCCCCCTCGGTTATTGCTTAGGCTGCCTGTTCGGGCTTCTCGTTTGAGGTATCGAATTGCGTCTGAACTTCTTGTTCCGCTTTTTTCGCTGCTGCTTTCTCCGCCTTTTTGAGTTCCTTTATTTTCTCTTCCAACCGTTCGTGCCGTTTCTGATACTCTTCCTCATGGGTGGCTTTTACAAGGCCGTACTGGTCGGGGAAGTGCATATTGGCAAAATCCCGTAACAACTTGGATGCGTTGTTGTCACCGTGGCCACTTTCGCAAAGGTGGGACATGATAAAGTCCCGTTTGATAAGGGTGCGTTGTGCATCAGTCAGTTTGCTGACGATTTTCATTTTCAACTTCTCATCCATATAGGTGAGGGCATCTTTGATACCGAAGAACGGGTAGTTCTTCCGTTGCAACTTGGAAAGCATGATGAAATACATCATACCGTCTTCATACTGCGTGAACGGGCTTTCGGGGTATCCGTTCTCCGTTACTACCTTTTTGGTGTCTGACACAATCTTCTCCACTGCTATCTCCTTGAAACGTTTGTCTTTCTCTTTCAGTATGTCGATACTGACGGGGGCGGTTTCTTTCTTGTTCACCTCCACATAACAGAGTGACGGTCCTGTCTGCTCCACCTTGACAAAGGTTTTTATCCTTCCCTCCTCTTTCTTGCGGTTGAGTTCCTCCACCTGCTCGGTGTAAGTCTGCTGCTTCTGCTGGAAAACTTCCACCGCCTGTTCGTACTCTTTCGGGTCGGTGTATGCCTGTTCGTTCGGAACTTCGGGGGCTTGCGGAAAACAACGGGTAGAAACATTGTAGCTCAATTCCTTTATCTCATGCCCTTTCTTGTCCAGCTTTTCAAGTGCCGTGCTGTTATTGCTTCCGTAATAGGTTCGGGCAATAATCAGTTTGGGGTCTTCCTTCAAAAGTTTCTCCGCTTCTTGGGCTACATAAGCCGTGTTCTTGGCTTCCAGACATTTACGGTTGGTGCAATGTCCGCACCCGTTACGTTCGGCAAACAGGTTGTAATTGGCTGCGTTGTGCGAACAGGCTTTGCAGTCGGTTTTGTCGAACTTATATTGCTCAAGGTCGGTCGTGTAGCCTTTCTCAAAATGCTTCTTGAACAGGTTGAAGTTATACCCCTTCCAATCGGCACCCTTACAACCGTCTTTGAGGTGGTTCTCGTAAATATCCTCCTGTATGGATGCCTCGTATGTACTTATTTCCTCGGCCACGGCAATGGATAAAACATCTTTATCCAACAACTCCGCTATGGGCTGATAAAGTTCAGTCAGTTTCAAACGGGTATAAATATACTTTTCGCTGCGCCCGAAACGGCTCACTAACGAATACATATCATACCGCCCTTTGTCGAGCAACTGCTTGAACGCTGCCGCTTCTTCGGTGGGGCGCACCTCCTTACGTTGTAAATTTTCCGTGATTGACATATCTTCCGCTTCTTCGTCCGTAATGGTGGAATGAACGACCGCTTTAATCGTTTTCGCCCCGATAAGCAGCGATGCCCGATAACGGCGTTCACCGTAAATAATCTCGTACCCTGTGCCTTCTTTGCGTGGGCGCACGGCTATGGCGTGTAAGATACCCACTTCCCGAATGCTGTCCGCAAGTTCCTGTATAGACGTTTTATCAAACGTCTTGCGGGGGTTGTACATATTCGGAAAGACGGTTGCCATATCAAGGTCTTTCTCCTCGCTACTGGCTGCGAGGGGTGACTTGACCGTAACAGACGGTTGCGGTTCTGCTTCGGTCGGTGGCACTACAATCTGCATCATCGGCTTTTGAATAACCGCCAAAGCGGTTACTTTTACTTCTTCCAACACTGCTGCCACGTTGTTGTTCTTTAATTTTCTCTTTGGGGTTGTTGTCTTAGTTGCTTTCATAACTGATAATTTTTAGTTGGTGATTAATTGAATTGCGTTAATGCTTCCCTTACTCGGGCTTCCTGCTTCTTTGAAAATATCCACCCTGCACGCCTTTCGCCTTGGTGGGTGAGGTTGGCACGAAACAGACCGTTGAGGTCTTTCAACGTCTCTTTAATCGGCTTCGTATCACCGAAAACGGCTATCGCTTTATCGCTGTACTCCACGATTTCAATGTTCAGTTTAGTAAGGTCTGCCGTTGAGGCTTCCTGTTCCGCTTCGGTCTGCCGACCCTTGCAAAAGGGTTGCAGCCGGATATTTTCCTCTTTCCCTGCGATATAAGCATAGCTCTTTATAAACTGCTCACGGGTGTAAATGGGGTCTTTTTCTATCCTCCAACCGCTACGCCTGTGTGTGGCTAAATAATAGCCTTGTCCCATGCTCCAATTCTCCCGATGCTCGTAATCTTTGTTTTCTTCGGCCAAATGGGCGGTTTCATCAAAGTGGGTCGCTGCCCTGCGCATCTCCGAAAAGATGTTGCGCTGATGGGTGGAGAACGCTAAAATAACGGTGCGCACGGTTCTTGAACTGAAATAATCGGTATAAGGGTCGCTCTCGTCTTCCTCCAAGTGTGCCACGATAACGGCTTTTGCATCCGTGGGGATGAGGATTTGAAGACGTTCCGCACCGATTTGGGCAATACGTTCATGCTCCTGCCGTTCCGCTTCTGCTTTGCGTTCTTCCTCCGCTCGCTTCTGTGTGGCTTTTGTCACTAGCTCGGCCGTCTCTATCGGGTCTAAGAACGTGGGGTTCTCACTGTCGTAGTACATACCAATGCCGAATTTCTCGGACAAGGGACGGATTAAGTCGCTTTGATGAAATTCAAATGTCCGCATATTAATAAGGTGGTACTTTATGCCCCAATTGTCTCGGGTCACCTTGTACACAACATAACGGTCACCGCTGTAACCCTCAAATACGGTTATCTGATTTTCTTTTACCGTCTGTACGTCCTTGTCGTAGCTGCGGTTTCCTCCTAATAAATGAATTTTTCCCATGATGAATTGATTTTAAATTATTGAGTATTTCGTTAGAGTATCACGCAAAAGAGGATAAGTAACAGGCAAAAAACGAAAATAGACAAGAGAGCGGACAAGATGCGCCACGCTGCACGGACGAGGAAAACCACCACCGCCAAAGCTGCCAACGTGGGCAAAATACCGCCCAATCCCGTCACCACGCCACCAATGAAAGCACAGGCGAAACGTACCGCCAAATAAACCACAAGGCCGACCGCCAACCGCTTCACCCAAATTTTTATGCCAGTTGGAGCGGAGCTGAAGCCTCGTTTCAAATCTTGCTGTATTTCTGTTCTCTTTTTCATAACATTGACTTTTTTTTTATGCCCTGCCGTGGCCTCACCTTGCTCGTTTCAGGTGGCAGCGTACAGACGGGGAGAAAATATGCAAGGCTTTTGGGGAAAAATTTTCAACCGCCCCGCTGGACGGATTGAAAAATTTTCTCCAAAACCCGTAGGGCGCATAGCGGGCTTGCAGATTTTTAGGGGCCCCGGCTGTACCTTAGCCGCCTGAACTACGCAAGGTGAGGTCACGATGGGGTAATAAAAATGAGGAAATCGTTAGAGTGGGAAGAAGAGATAAGGAAATACGGCAAGATTCGGGAGGCTGCGCCGGATGGCAATATCTTTAAAACCAATTCTATCGTAGAGGGCATATTAAATATGAATGAGACTGTTTACTTTAAAATCAGAATAAATACCTCAACAGAAATTATATTAAAAGTTCAGTTGATTAAACTATTAGAGCATAGTTTTGGCTATCTTCGTGTTATCTAAATGTAAACGATATGAAACGATGTAAGATAACAGTATTGAAAACCACGCTCGACAAGGAACTTGCCGCCGAGTATGGTGTTGAAGGCTTGGGCCCATGCCCCATGTTAAAGGTAGGACAGGTATTCTATGCGGACTATGCCAAGCCCGACGGTTTTTGTGATGAAGCGTGGAAAGCGATTTATCAATATGTCTTTGCGCTGTCGCACGGCGCGGACAAAGGTTTGTTCTATTATGGTGACTGGATTCGCAAACCGGGCGTTGCGATTTGTAGCTGCAATGATGGTCTTCGCCCTGTGATTTTCAAGATTGAAACCACTGAAGAAGAATCGACAATCAATTATGTGCCGGTCAAATAAAAAGATAAGAATATGCAAGATATAGTAAACGGGCGCTGCGGTTGGTGTGGAACCGACGAGCTATATGTGAAATACCACGATGAGGAATGGGGACAGTTGGTAACTGATGACAAGACATTGTTCGAGTTTCTCGTACTCGAGAGTGCTCAAGCAGGGTTGAGTTGGATAACCATCCTCCGCAAACGCGAAGGCTACCGCAAAGCCTTTTGTGAATTTGATGCCCTGCGTGTAGCGGAGATGACCGATGAAGATGTGGAACGCTTGATGCAGTTCGACGGGATTGTGAAAAACCGGCTAAAAATCAAATCAACCATCACTAACGCAAGGCAATTCCTCGCTATTCAAAAGGAGTTCGGCAGTTTCTACAACTACACTCTCTCATTCTTTCCCGACAGGAAACCGATTGTCAACACTTTCCAGTCATTAGGCGAGATTCCTGTAACCTCTCCCGAATCGGATGCGATGAGCAAGGACATGAAAAAGCGGGGATTCAAATTCTTCGGGCCTACCATCTGTTACGCGCACTTGCAGGCTTCAGGATTTATCAACGACCACTTGGCAGATTGTATTTGCCGGGAAGAAAAAAATGATTGTAACCATCAAAAAACGGAGTAAATGAAGCAATATATTAAAACCCGACGCCTCATTCTGCGCTCTTGGCAAGAGGAGGATATAGCGCATCTCGCCAGATTGAATAGCGATGATAAAGTCATGGAGTTCTTCTTGAAAAAAATGTCTCATGAGGAGACGCTTGCTTTATATAATCAAATACAGGAGGAGTTTATGGCCTATGGATTTGGAGTATATGCTGTTGAAGAGAAAGAAACCGGAACTTTTATTGGCTTTGTCGGATTACACCATGTTACATTTGAAGTAGACTTTGCTCCGGCTATTGAAATCTTATGGCGACTATTGCCCGATTTCTGGGGGAAAGGATATGCTACAGAAGCCGCTATGGCTTGTTTGAATTACGCAAGAGATGAATTAAAACTAAAAGAGATTGTATCCTTTACCTCATTGCCCAACAAGCGTTCGGAACATGTAATGCAAAGAATAGGTATGACACGTATAAAAGAATTCAATCATCCGTTAGTGGAGCCCGGGCATCCGCTATACACACATATTTTATATAAGATAGCATTCTGATTCGACAATGTATTTGCCATCCATATTTCTTTTTGTGAACCTAGAACTTTTTTTGAGATTTTTCGAGTAGTTTTGTAGTAGAATCTATTGGTAGACAATAATATGAACTTAAGTTATGGGAATAGATAAAACATTCACTCTTCGGCCTCTACTGCCTGGAGATGCTGAGAGTATGGCAAATCAGTTGAATAACAAAAAAATATGGGATAACCTGCGGGATGGATTACCCTATCCATATACAATTGAAGATGCAAAAGCATTTATCGAACTTCAACACAACGAGCTGTCGCTGACCTGTTATGGCATAGTGGTAAATGGCAAAGCAGTGGGAAATATAGGGTTTACCCGCAACCACGATGTGGAGAGGTTCAGTGCCGAAGTGGGATACTATATCGGCGAGGAGTATTGGGGCAAAGGCATCATGTCTGCTGCGCTGGCAAATGCTGTAGACGACTACTTTGCTACTACCGATGTAATCCGCCTCTACGCCACGCCGTACGGACATAACAAAGCTTCGGCAAGAGTGCTTGAGAAAGCGGGATTCTCGTTCAAGTGCGTGATGACAAAGGCGGCTTATAAAAATGGCGAATTTACGGACGAGTTATATTTTGAAAGGATTAAAACGAATAGTTAGTTTATGGAAATGGTGTTTTGCCAGAAATCCGGTATCCTGCTGCAAGCTCCCGAGCATTTCGGGACAAAAAAGACGGTTCTGCCAATCACGCGTATTGTTGCTCTGCTACAAAGGCGGAGCATTCACTCAAGATTGTACAATGGATATAAGTTTATGTCACATGAAGGTGTTGTTTTATGAATATTGAGGAGCTGCGAAATCATTGTCTCGCCATAAAAGGTGCGGAAGAATGCACTCCCTTTGGAGAAGATGTGCTGGTCTACAAAATAATGGATAAGATGTTCGCATTCTTTTCACTAAATCCCAAAGGAGGTGAACATTTTGTCGTAATGAAATGCGATCCCGATAAAACGGTTGAGTTAAGAGAGAGATACCAAGGTGTCACCAAAGGATTTTATGCAGGCGACACTCCGACGTGGAACTCGGTGTATATCGAAAGAGACGTACCGGATGCGCTGATTGTGGAGTTGATCAGTCATTCCGTAGAGGAGGTTGTGAAGAAACTCCCCAAAAAGAAACGGGAAGAATACAAGACGTTGAGTTCCTCCTAATAATATTTACCACCCGTTAAATGAAAGCGATGATAGTCCTAAAACCCTTAAAACTACTTCCATCAGCGTTGACATTCATATCTGCGGCAGCACTGCTTTATCTGATGATGCATCTCTGTATTCCCTTGCTTGCTGAAACTGCGGGGATTGAGTCTATCGTATTTTGGTTCGTTTGTGGCGGGCTGGGTGTATTCACTCCGCTTATTATTGCTGGAGTGATTATGCTCAGATGTGAAGGATATCGATTGAATAAAGAGACATTCAAAGGGCGCTTACGCTTCAGGAATATGACTGCCCATGATTGGAAATATTCGCTCATGGCGCTTATCGTGATCGGGATACTGACAGGCGCGATTATGCTGCTGATGCAGGTGCTTGTTCCCAGTTTTAATCACACTCCCTCGTTCATGGAGTTTGAACCATTGTCTTCCGGCCGCTATTGGATTTTGCTGCTGTGGTTTCCATACTGGCTTTTGAATATCGGAGGCGAGGAGTTTTTTTGGCGTGGCGTGCTGTTTCCTCGCCAAGAGGCTGCATGGGGTAAATATACGTGGTTGTTACACGGAACAGGGTGGATGATCTTCCACATCGCATTCGGTTGGCACCTGATGGTTATGTTGTTGCCACTGCTTTATATCGAATCTTATGTGGTTCAGAAGACACAGAACAGTTGGACAGGAGTATTTCTGCATGGAATTATCAACGGACCGAGTTTTGTGGCCATTGCACTGGGAGCATTGTAATCTTAGGGGCACATTCAAAGCAGGATGAGTAGAAGTAACCTATGAACCCCATAGTAGCGTCACTATGGGATTCATTTAAGGTTATTATTCCGGCTCACTCGTATGGGTGTCTCTCTTTTCTACAATATCTCTTAGTGGAATTTCTTATCTTCTTCGAGGAGTTCCTGACTATATTGCTCCGGTGCCAGAGGGGTAAAGAGTTCTATAAGGTTTTCTTCGGGGTCGCGCAGGTACACGGTACGCATCCCCCAACCGGGCATATCGGTAGGTTCATTGATAAACACCACGCCTTTTGCTTTCAGGGCAGCAAAAGTTTCGTCTACATTATCTACGCTGAAAGAAACCATTGATTTTTCGCGCATTGCAATGGGCTGCGGCTTATCTGCATTGCCTACCGAAGGTGCCATCCAGTCGGATACAAAAAGCGCAAAGCCTTCTATTCCGTCGGCTACTTTAAAACTCACGTATCCGGTATTTTCATCTCCCCAAGCAGGTTCCAATCCGAGTTGTTCCGTATAGAATTTAAAGCATTTAGCGAAGTCTGTTACTAATAATCTTACGTTGCTGAATTTCATGGTTTACTGATTTGATGGTTTGTAATATGTTTCTTATCACCAAGATGCAAATATAATTAAAAAGATTATCTATCTTTGCCGCATGACAAAAACAAGTAAGAAGGATTTGGTTTAATAAACAATCTGCGTTTCTGATGCAGATTGTCCTTTCGTTTACTCTCGGATAATTCTTTTCGGGAGTGTTCATTATATATTTATATTTCTTATTAATAACTTGCGTACACCGATGTTTGGCATCGTTATGCCTTCACGTGTATGCTCTATACATAATAATAATGAGTAACGAAATTAAAACCATCCACGAATTCGACTTCAGTCTAATTTGCGAATACTTTTCTAATGTAGAACGTCAGGGACCCGGAAGTCCCGAAATAACCCTCAAAGCGTTGAGCTTCATTGATAATCTGACTCCGCAATCCTGCATTGCCGATCTCGGGTGTGGTACTGGTGGGCAGACCATGACATTGGTCCAAAATGCTCCGGGCTTGGTGACCGGACTCGACCTCTTTCCCGACTTCATCAACATCTTCAATCGTAATGCTCATACGCTTGATCTATCCGACCGGGTACAAGGCATTGTTGGCTCCATGACAGAGGCACTGCCTTTTGAGCAAGAATCTTTGGACCTGATTTGGTCGGAAGGAGCTATCTATAATATTGGATTTGAACGAGGGCTGAATGAGTGGAAACAATACCTGAAACAAGGCGGATACATCGCCGTATCAGAAGCATCGTGGTTTACAACCGAACGTCCGGCAGAGATTTACGACTTCTGGATGGCGCATTATCCCGAAATAGATACGATTCCGAATAAAGTGGCGCAGATGCAGAAGGCTGGTTACGTGCCTATTGCAACCTTTGTTCTGCCAGAGGATTGCTGGACGAAGCATTATTTTGCTCCCTGCTGCAAGATGCAGGAGGCGTTTATAGAGAAACACACTGGCAACCAGACCGCCAAAGAACTAATTGCCGGACAGCGTCATGAGATGGAACTGTACGACAAGTATAAGGAGTTCTACGGATACGTGTTCTATATCGGAAAGAAAATCTAAATAAACCATTCGGGGGATTGTCGCTAACCGGCAGTCTCCCGGACTTAAAAAAGAAAAAAAATGAATGATATTCAATTATACGGCTGGAGCGAAGAACTGTTCGGGCAGAAACAAGAGTCAAATTACAAAGATTTTATGCACGGACGGGTAACGGTTACGCATCGAACCTGCTATGAGGTAATCTCCGAAACCGGGCATCACACCTGCGAGCTGACCGGAAACATGCTTTACGGAAGAGACGCTTCTGAATATCCTTGTACCGGAGACTGGGTTATTTTCCAACCCACCGATGACGACAAGGGAATCATTTTCGACACGCTGCCTCGTGCGAAAACGCTTTATCGCCTCAAGAGTGGCTCTGCATCCCAACAGCAAGCCATCGCCTCGCATATCGACAAGGCATTTATTGTTCAAAGTCTGGATAGCAGTTTCAATGTACGTCGAATCGAGCGGTTCATCGTACAACTCTCTGCTGAGGATATCCAACCGGTATTGATACTGACAAAAACAGATTTGGGATTTGATACTGATGAGGTAGACAAAGCAATCACCCATCTTTCACACAAGATGGCGGTGTTCTATACCAGCATCGAATTCCCTGAAAGCATCGACAAACTGCGTGAGTTTATTCAGACGGGCGAAACGGTTGTCTTTACAGGGATGTCCGGTGTAGGTAAAAGTACATTAATCAATGCACTTTGTGGTCAGGAGGTATTGCAAACGGGTACAATCAGCGATTCTACGGGAAAGGGCAAACATACGTCCACCCGCAGGGAGATGGTATTACTCCCGGGCTCGGGGGTGCTGATTGATACTCCGGGTGTAAAGCTGTTTGGCGTTACCAATGATAATTCAGATAATTTGTCGGAAATCTTCGATATATCCCCCTATGAGGGCAAATGCCGGTTCAACGATTGTCAGCATGTGGGCGAAAAGGGATGTGCCGTCATCGAAGCCGTTGAGAATGGAGAGATTGATAATGGCGTATACGAAAGCTACCTCAAGCTTCGCAGGGAAGCGTGGCACTATTCGGCTTCCGTACATGAGAAACGAAAGAAGGAAAAGTCACTGTCTAAACTTATTGATGAGGTAAAGCTGCGTAAGGCAAATCGCTAATTCAGTTAGCAGAACATATTCGCACAGCTTTCACCTAAATTGATACTTGAAAGTTATTCTACATGAGCAGCCGTCGATCATAGCGGCTGCGATGTAGACGGTACTAAGCATTTCTTTCCTTACTAATTCTCCGTATCGGATTGCTTTTTGCGGAACTGCCGGAACGTTTCATACGACACCCCATACTCTGCACATAACTCGATAATACCGATTCCCTCTGCCAGCTTTGCAGTTATCTCCTCCCGATTCAAATATAGATACTCCATCTTGGGGCACGTACCCTGCCTGCGCCCCATGTGCTGACCTTCCGCTTTGCGGAGAGCCATTGCTTCATGGGTACGTTGCGAGTTGAGCTTATGTTCCAGTTCGGCAGCGAGGCCGAAGGCGAAACTGAGTACCTTGCTGTTGATGCTGTCATCGAAGATGTAGCCGTCTTTGGTGCTGTGCACTGCCACGGCACTGTCTACACAGTGTTTCATGATTTCCATGATTTCGTGCAGCGAACGGGAAAGGCGGGATAGCTCCGTGACGATAATCACATCGCCTTTCTTTAGTTTGCGCACGGTCTTCCCCAACAGGCGATACTTGCGCCCGGTCTTGCCGCTGACGGTTTCCGTCACCCAACGATTAACAACGATGCCTTTGGACTGGGCATAATGACTGATTTCCCCTTTCTGGTTTTCGAGGTGCTGACGACCTGTACTTACCCTTAAATAAGCAATTACCATAATTTTGATGATTTAATTAATAATGGATTAACTAAACCAAATCCGGGAATAAAATGCTCGCCCCTCCGAGGTTAAAGGTTCAAGTATTTACTTAATGGGAAAGGGCTTGAAAATGAGGTTGGAGGATGAGAAAAAGATGTACTTTTTGCGATTACTAATTAAGGGATGCCTTAATTAGTGATTTTACACCCGTTAAGAATTTCACCCCTCGGAATTAACAAAAACGCCTCTATCTATTTGATTTGCAAATATAATCATTGTCTTGTATATATTAACTCTTTTGCTGTATTTTTCTTCATTTTACCCCTAAAAATATCACTAATTAAGGCATCCCTTAATTAGTGATTTCAATTCTTAATCCCTCTGATATCTAATGTTTTATTTATTGTAGAAACAGGGCAAATAGGCCTGAAAAGAGAGCAAAATGGCAGCAAACAATAAAAACAGGGTAAAAATGCCCTCCAGAAGCACTTCGTACAAAGGAGACAAAGCGATGAGCACTCACCGCATTTACCAACGTATCATCATGTCTTATCACCGATATACACGGCCTTTGCAGCAGTGACATCCACCTTTACAATCTTTTAAAAACAACGAAAATATGAGAAACAAAAACTCTCATCCAAATCATTTATTTAATAACAAAACAATGAAGAAATTCAAACATTTGGCACTGTTGCTATTGGCAGCAGTCGTGGTGTTCGGTTGTTCCAAGTACGACGACACCGAGTTGAAAAACAATGTAAGCGACCTGCAATCGCGAGTAGAGAAATTAGAGAAGTGGT
>JAEXAJ010000057.1 GCA_023458215.1 Bacteroidota bacterium | reverse complement strand
AAGCAGCAGAGCTGCTTTCAACGCGAGCCTTATCCCTACTGCGATAACCCGATCTTCTACGGATGTTCCTGATAATCTTTATAACTTGGAAATCCGTCAGTATGACCGGAATGGAAAGCATTTGGCAGGAAAAGCTTATGGTGTCACAGAGGAGTGTATTGTTGGTAAGCGTCTGGATGTATCACTGCAAGAAAATGACGATTGTCAACTGGTGATTGTGGCACGCGGTAGCGGTGGTGCTGTAAGTCCTTTAGGAACAAATTCTTTAGAATATGTACAAAATATGACTGTAAATTCGTCGATAATCAATGCCATAGACCCTTCTACTCCAAAAAGTATGAATGCGATGCCTTATGTGCTCTATTTGGAGCATGTGAAGGTGACGAGTGACGGGAAACTACAAAGCATGGATGGTGATTATGATGCCCGTCTGTTGCTGAAACAGTTGGCGTCACGACTGACTGTTAACTGGAATTATAACGTACCGGGCTATAAGTTGAAGCAGCTTTTATTGCAAAGCGTTCCTTTGAATTATGCCATTGTGGATAAGCCCGAAAGTGACGGTACTTATCCTTCTTTGGTTTCACAATTCACGGTTCTGGAGGCGGTAATCACAGATGCAACCAGTGGCTCTTGTTCGTGGTGGGTACCTGCCAATGTTCGTGGTGAAAGTGCGGCAGCTACTTCGGACCTGCAACGTACCAAAGTCAATGCTCCTATTGGTAGTGCTTTTCTGAACTTTATAGCTGGTAATACTACCGATATTAAGAAGAAACTGGATTATCGTGTTTATATTGGTTCGGGAGCTTCTTCTGATTTTAATATGTATCGCAATAAGGATTATGTTTATAAAGTTGATTTCAATCATGTAGGAATTCCAACAAGTGATGGACGGGTAACTTACATTGACCCTATTCCTGCTTCGGAAAACAATGATAATTTCGTGGCTACTGCCAACTGCTTTATAGTGGCTCCGGGTGGTGCATTTTGTTTCGATCCGTTTGCATTCGGACAAAATGGTGTAAACACGACTTTGAAAAGTTGGTGTAACTCTACTTCCGGCATAAAATCGGTGAAGGTGCTTTGGCAAATAAGAGAGAATGGTGATGTGGGTGATCCTGTAATGGGCATTGCTAATAGTACGGATGACCACACCAACATTGTGGATATAAAAAAAGCAGATGGAAGTACTTTTGCAGGACCTGCGTATGACGTCAATCAATGTCGTATATATTGTCGTGTGGCTTCGAATACTACCGGTGGTAATGGAGCAATCGCAGCATACGACGGAGAAAATGGAACCGGTAATATTCTCTGGAGTTGGCATATATGGATAACAGATTATAATCCTGATTGTACGGGCAGCGAACAAATATTGGACCCGGTTAATAAACGGAAATTGCGTTTTATCTATGGAAATTCTACTGTATTGCCTATGATGGACCGGAATTTGGGAGCTATGGCAGGATATGTGGATGTAGCTCCGGCTACTTATCGGGATATGTCGAAAACAAACGGTCTGCATTATCAATGGGGACGAAAGGACCCGTTCCCAAGCAGTTATACGGAAAAAGAGATTGAAAAGATTGATAATAAGAATTCGTCTACGCCACCCGAAGGTATGCAGAATCGCTATGGAGCGGATGGCATTACGTATATTGTGAATGATGGTAGTATGTCTCTAACGAACCTTCGGGGAGTCTGCATGAATCCGACAGTATTTTATGCTAAGTCGGGTCAGGTTAATATTGATGGTGTCAACGTCACGACAGGTATAGGTCCTGAATGGACTACTGAAATGGGAAGTGCCGTGTGGGGAAATACCAAAACAGTTTGGGACCCTTGCCCTGCAGGTTGGCGAGTGGCATCGAGAACTGATATGGGGGCTGTGGCATTGCATGGGAAGAATGTGAGTAATGATGCTACAAAGGCTAAAGATGGAGGTTATCTGGTTTATTATGAAGCTTCAGGTAGCGGACATACTTCTTATTTCAGATTTACGGGATATGGCAGATACTTCAATACCTTTGTGAATATTGGTAGCCTATCTACAGTTTGGTCTTGTACCGGCGAAAGTACTACAAAGGGGTATGCTGCTGCGAGGTTATTTCTTGATGGCGAGTTTGATGCCGTTGCTATGTATAAGAGTGATGCGCATACGGTTCGCTGCATTCAGGAGAAATAATAAGTATAGTTTAATAAAACAATAATCTTGTTCAATTCAGTTGAACAATTTCGCTCTTTGACATGCTGGAATAACGGAAAACAATTAGTATCTTTGTAAGACACGTATGTTTGATTACTTGTTTTATAATATGCTGATTAATTGAATGATATAATGGATGAACTATAAAATAATTCATTAGAAAGTGTTGCTCTGACTTCTCTAGCTGCGGAAGTAAAACAACTCATGACGCAAAGTCGGCGTCAAGTTGCCGTTCAAGTGAATAGTGCTATCACATTACTTTATTGGAATGTGGGTAAACGAATCAGGCAGGAAATATTGAAGGAACAAAGGGCTGAGTATGGAAAGCAGATTCTTGCTAATTTGAGCAAAGAGTTGACATTGGCTTTTGGGAGAGGATGGAGTGAACAGCAATTGCGACATTGTATACGTTTTGTCGAAGTTTTTGAGAAGGAGGAGATTTTCTCTACAGTGTGGAGAGAATTGACTTGGTCTCATATTAAGATATTTATATATATTGAAGATACCTTAAAACGTGACTTCTATATTGAAATGTGTAGAATGGAGCATTGGAGTGTACGTCAATTGAATGAACGTATTGACTCAATGTTATACGAACGAACTGCAATCAGTAAGAAACCGGAGCAAACTATAGCCCATGATATTGAACTGCTACGTACGGAGAAGCAATTGACTCCTGAAATGGCATTTCGAGATCCGGTGATATTAGATTTCTTGGGGTTGAGTGATACTTATTCGGAAAAAGACCTTGAATCGGCAATTCTTGCTCATCTACAAACTTTCATAATGGAGCTTGGAAGTGATTTTGCTTTCCTTGCCCGTCAGAAGAGAATTACAATTGATAATGTTGATTATTATATTGATTTGTTATTTTATCACAGGAAGTTGAAACGTTTGATTGTGGTAGAACTGAAATTAGGTAAATTTAAAGTCGAGCATAAGAGCCAGATAGAATTGTATTTGCGTTGGCTTGATAAGTATGAAAGGACTGAGGGTGAGAACTCGCCGATGGGGATTTTGCTTTGTGCAGAGAAAAGTGATAGTTTGGTAGAATTACTAGAACTGAATAGTTCGGGCATTCATGTTGCGCAATATCTGACAGAGCTACCGGAAAAGAAGGTGCTGGAAGAACATTTGAAGAAGTCAATCCAAATGGCAAAAGAGAAGTTTTTGTAATATCAGATATTAAATAGTTGTTTTCCGTCCCGTTTTATGTATCGAAAGATACATAAGGCGGGACGGATTGTTTTTCGGTATTCCGGTGACTAAATGAATAATAATTGAATGATTAATGATATGAAAGAAGTATTTGAAAATGGTTGGTTAGAGCTTTTGAGCCTGTTTTTGGCTTTCTTGGGTCTTACGGGATGTGAAGAACGTATAGAGAATGTTGTTTCTCCTTCGGTAGGTGGTGAATTGGTAACTGTGTCGCTGAACTTGGGTTTTGCAGAAAATAATGGTGATGAATTATACCGCA
>JAEXAJ010000056.1 GCA_023458215.1 Bacteroidota bacterium | reverse complement strand
AGGTAGTTGGGGATATTCGTGCTTGTCGATGGTAGATAAAGAGACAGTGGGGATACTCTATGAGAGCAGTGTGGCTCAAATGACTTTTCAAGTGGTTAAAGTGGAAGATATAATTAAAGATATATTTCACTAGATTGAAGTTTAACAATCTAATGTATGATTAGAAATACAAATAAACTATATTTGCCGCTCAAATCATCTGCAAAATTGCAATATAATTTTGGAAAAACACATTGATAACATTGAAGAAAGATTGATTAGTGCTTTGAAACTAGGATCTGGTAAAGCCTTTGATAGCATATATCAGATGTACTCCAAACGCTTATATGCTTATTGTCTTCAATTTACTAAATCGCATGAAGAATCTGAGGAAATTGTGCAAGATGTTTTTGTGAAACTTTGGCAGAACCGTGCTCATATCAGGCAGAATGAAACCTTACGCTCATTGCTTTTCATTATGGCTAAGCATCAATTAATCAATGCTTACCGCTCTAAGGTCAACCATCCGGTTTATGAAGATTTTGTCGATTATAAAGACACTTTATCTGTTGAAGATGCGCATTCCCGTTTGGAATATAATGAATTTAAGCAAGCATTTCAAAAAGCAATAGACTTACTTCCGGATACCCAACGGAAGGTAATTAGCTTATCGCGTATTCATCAATTATCCAACAAAGAAATAGCCGAAAAACTCTCTCTTAGCGAGCAAACTGTAAAGAATCAGATCTCACTTGGACTGAAAGTTTTGAAGGAAAAAATGAATAAAATTTTATGGATTATATTGTTACTATTTATTAATTAAGCAGTATATTTCGGTACTTTTTTAGTGTTGAGAATGTCACTATAGTAAAATAGAATGGATACTTTAGAAAATAAATATAGAAAAGATGTATTAACTCCTTCTGAGCTACAGGAACTAAGAAGCAAAGTTAACTCTATGTCCGACAACGAACTTGGCGAACAAATGTATCAATCATGGATGAACGAGGAAATTGATTGCACATTTGTTGAGGATCAGAAGATGAACCATATGAAAGCCAATATTGATAGGACTATCGGTAAAAAGCACTCTATAAAATACCAGCTAATTCGTTTTGGACAAACTGCCGCTGCTATTTTACTTCCGGTTTTTATTATTCTTTCGGCATATCTCTATAATGAGAATAGGCAGATAACATCAGATGATATGATTGTTTCTACAGGAATAGGTGAGCGTGCTAATGTAAGTTTGCCGGATGGAACGACTGTTTCCTTAAATTCTAATTCCCGCTTAAGTTATATTCCTAAAGTATATAATAGAGAAGAGAGGAAAATAGAATTTCAGGGAGAAGGTTTCTTTAGCGTTACAAAAAATGTATCTGTTCCGTTTATTATAAAAGCCAAAGGCTTGAAGGTTCGAGTTTTGGGGACAACCTTCAATCTATCTGTGCGCGATAATGCTCATACTGCTGAGTTGGCTTTGGAAGAAGGTAGTGTTCAGTTACTATCAGTCAAAAGTAACAAGCAGGTGGTGCTCGCTCCTATGCAAAAAGCTATATTGAATCAGGAGACGGGAAATATAACCGTTATTTCTGATAAAAATGCCAAGGATGCATCAGCTTGGAGATTAGGAGAAATGGTTTTCCGCAATACTCCATTGACTGAAGTATTACGAACAATAGAAGAAAACTATAATGTGAAAATAGAGATTAATAGCGACGTTTGTCTCACTGATAAGTTTACCGGAACTTTACCCGTAGTCAATCTGAATGAAGTGCTTGAAGTACTTGAAAAGTCATATCACTTCAAAACGGAAATTATAGATAAAAAGATACTATTAAATAGTAATTGAAAGAAAAAATAATATAGAAAGACCATTTATTTGTGAATAGATGGTCTTTTTTATGTTATGCAACATGTATTTATTCCGGTACTTTATTTTATATCCCTTGTCTTTACTTTTGAAATATAGCCATACAGGCAATTATTAACCTTAAAATAATTATAGTTATGATGAACAAACTTGGAAAGCTAAAGATGCTTACATTGTTATCGTTGTTTCTGCTATTCGGCGTATGGGACGCTTTTGGACAAGAACAGTTAGTTACGATCAATGTAAAAAATGCATCGCTTGATGAGGTTTTTAAAGTTATAGAAAAGCAAACAACTTATCGCTTTTCTTATCGAAATGTTGTAATTGATGGGAAGAAAGACATTTCTATTTCGCAAACGAATGCTTCGGTTCCCGCCGTTCTTCAAGAAGCATTGCAGGGAAGAAATTTGGAGTTTAGTATTGTTTCACCAAAATCAATCGTTATCTCGGACAAACGTCCCGATACATCAATGTCCTCTGCTGATACGAAAAGAATTTCGGGTGTGGTAAAAGATGAAACGGGGGAACCTATTATTGGTGCCAATGTCACAATTAAAGGCTCGACAATAGGGGCTATCACTGATTTGGATGGAAACTTTACTTTTGATGCTCCGACTGCTGGTGTGTTACTTGTTTCCTTTATGGGATATGAGCCGAAAGAAATGGATGTGAAGGGAAAGAATGCATTCAATTTCATTTTGAAGGAGGACTCCAAAACACTGGATGAAGTAGTGGTAGTGGGTTATAGTACACAGAAAAAATCTAGCCTGACGGGTGCCATGCAAGTTATGAAGCAAGATAAATTGTTGGATGTAACCACTCCATCTGCCGAAAATCTTCTTAGCTCAAAGGCTCCCGGAGTATACGTAAACTCTGGATCTGGACAGCCGGGTGCTACAGGAAAGATTGTGATTCGTGGTAAAGCGACTGTGAACGGTGGTACTGACCCTTTGTGGGTAGTTGATGGAGTTCTTGTCGGTAGCGGTGCCGGCAATCTCAATCCTCAGGATATTGAATCCATATCTGTGTTGAAGGATGCTGCTTCTACTGCAATTTACGGTTCCATGGGAGCAAACGGTGTTATTGTGGTTACTACCAAGAAAGGACAAGTAGGTAAAGCCACGATAAACTTCTCTGCTAAAACCGGTATTTCTCAACTCAATAAGGGTGGTTTTTCTGTAATGGATGGCGCTGAACTATACGATTACTACAAATCATTTGCCAATCAAGAAGCTATCACGTTTCCACAATATAATGAAAGTTTGCGTGACAAAAATTTCGACTGGTGGGATTGTGCCACACATTTGGGAATAGCTCAGGATTATAACATCTCTGCATCAGGCGGAAGTGAGAAAATCCGTAGTTATGTTTCGCTAGGACTGTACGATGAAAATGGTGCTGTTAAAGGATTTGATTTGACGCGTTACAATTTTCGTTTCAATATTGATTATCAATTGACTGATTGGTTGAGAATTAAGCCGTCAGTGTGGGGCTCACGAAAAGATACTAAGGACAGACAGCACAGTGTATCGGCTATGTATTCTGTTTTACCATGGGACAGTCCCTATGATGAAAATGGAGATCTCTATCAAGAAACACAACCCAAGGCTTGGATATCACCTAAAATGGGAAATTATTTATATAATTTGCAGTGGAACTTTACGGAAAGTACTGCATATGAGTTCATGGGCAATTTTGACTTTGACATTAAAATTACTGATTGGTTGACTTTCTCGTCAGTTAATAACTATAAGTATGGCAATACGACCTCAAAAGGTTATACTGATCCCCGTTCGGGAGGCGGACAGGCTGACAATGGCTTGCTAAAAGATAACAACAGCAATTATTACCGCCTATATACCAATCATCTTTTGCGTTTCAACAAAGGTTTTGGTAAACATTCCGTCAATGCTATTGTGGCTTATGAGTTCAATTCATATACTGCAAGTTCTACTTCACAGACGGCAGCAGGATTTCCTCCGGGCTTTATTGTTGCTGATGTAGCTACAACTCCAAAAGCCGTTTCCGGGGCAAAAAATGAGTGGGCGGTGCAATCTTATTTTTTCAATGGTAACTACGCCTACGATGGCAGATATCTGGCTCAGTTCTCAATCCGTTCGGATGGTGCATCTAATTTTGGTGCAAATGCTCGGTATGGTACATTCTTTTCTATCAGTGGTGGATGGAATATAAATCAGGAGAAGTTCTTCCATGCAGATTGGGTACAACAATTAAAGTTAAGAGCCAGTTACGGAACGGTAGGTGCACGTCCGGGAAGTCTTTATCCACAATATGCGCTTTATAGCATCGGAGATGGATATAATGGGGTTCCGGGAGCAATGATGTCACAAATTGGAAATAAGGATCTTACTTGGGAAAAGACTTATACCTATGGTGTGGGTATAGATGCAGTATTATTCGACCGTTTGACGATAAACCTTGACTATTATCAGAAGAAGACCACTGATATGCTTTATAATGTACCTGTGTCGGCAGTTACGGGTTGGACCTACAATAATAAGAATATAGGTGAAGTAAATAATAAAGGTTTTGAAGCTACGGTGGGGGTAGATATTATTAGAGGCAAAAACTGGAACTGGAATGTGTCGGCCAATATCGCCACGAACAAGAATAAAGTGAAGAAACTTTATGGAGATAAACCGGAAATAATCATTCAAAATGCACAGTCGGGTGTTGTGGGTGTTGCCAGTAAGATATTAAAACCGGGATATGACATTGACTCGTGGTACACCACTGAATGGGCTGGAGTTGATCCGGCTAACGGTGATCCTCTATGGTATATGACTGATGCCGAAGGGAATCGTGTAAAGACTAATAGTTATTCAAAGGCTTCGGCCAATCCGGTTATAATTGGTTCATCAAATCCTGATTTTTATGGCGGGTTCTCTACTTCGCTGTCATGGAAAAATCTCGATCTTTCAGCAGTATTCGGTTACTCGGTGGGTGGAAAGATATACAACTATATGCGTATGGAATTTGACTCGGATGGAGCTTACACTGATCGTAATCAGATGAAATTGAAAGATGGATGGAGCCGTTGGGAGAAAGAAGGCGACATTGCTACACACCCCAAAGCTGTTTATGGTAACAAATCAAATTCGAATAGCGTCTCTTCACGTTATTTGGAAGACGGAAGTTACTTGCGTTTGAGAAATCTGACTATTGGCTATAATATACCGATAAGGAAATACATTTCAAAGTTGAGAATTTATGCTTCGGGTGAAAACTTGTTTGTTATTTCAGACTTTTCCGGCATTGATCCGGAAGTACCACCTTTGAATAATGGAAGCGGCTTGGGAGTAGCTACATCGGTATATCCACAGACTCGTAAATTTATGTTTGGGCTAAATATTACATTATAAAAAAGATATTTTCATGAAGAAACTGTATATAATCTTTCTAGCTGCGTCAGCCATCTTAGTTGGCGGATGCGATATCGAGCGTATGCCTTATGGCAGTTATTCTGCCGAATCAATTCAGCAGGACAAGGCAGAGGCCTTGGATATTTTGTTAAACGGATGCTATGCGCAGTTGCGTTCGGCAACCGATGTGATGCATCGTACCGGCGAATATCCGGGTGATAATATCATGAAGCAGAATGCTACGACAAATAATTTCAGTCAATATATGTCATATGCACATACTGCTACCAATAATCACTTGCCGGGAGTATGGAGTAATGGGTATAAAATTATTGCTCAAGCCAGCAACTTGATTAAAATGGCAGATGAAGGCGAATCGGTTGAAGTAGATCAGAAGCTGGGAGAAGCTCACTTTATGCGTGGAATGATGTACTTCTATTTATGCCGTATCTTCGGTCGCCCCTATTATCAATCGCCCGATCAGAACCTAGGAGTGCCTATCGTGGATATACCCGAAAATATCGACGGACTGACATTGCCTGACCGCTCCACAGTGAAACAGGTATATGCTCAGGTAACTGCCGATCTTCGGAAAGCAGAGAAGCTGATGACTGCTTATAAATCAAATATTTATGCGTCCAAGTATTCGGCACAGGCTTTATTGTCTAAGGTTTATGCTTATATGAGCGGCACGTACGAGAATCCAAATGTGGAGTATGCCGACTCTTCTTTCTACTATGCTAATGAAGTAATTAAGAGTGGTAAGTTTAAAATGCTGGATCGTAACACTTTTATGACTTACAATCAGATGGCTCCCGACAGTAAATCACAGACAGAAACCATTTTTGCCGTGAAACGTCGTGATTCGGAAATCTCAAATTACAATCCAGTTATCGGAAGTATGTACGCATCCATTCAAAATGTAGGATGGGGAGAAATGTATACCAGCCAGAAATATCTGGATTTGCTGAATGAAACCGGGTATAATGATTGGGCGAATGGCAAACTGGTAGATGCGCGTGCTGCATTTATTCATCCGCAATATTCTACTACAGGTGGGAGCATGACTCGTGCTTTTCGCTTCGTATGTGAGGTATATAATGAATCTGGAAAATTAACCGGATATATCTATAAGCAAGGTGCCATTACTGAACAAGGTGGAGTACTGAAAACCAAGGTAGGTGATAAAGAATATACGCTAACCCCTTTAGATGTCGCCAACAAGAAGTATTCCATAGTCTACGAAGGTAAGACCTATACCGGCTTGGACGATTATATGATGATGTTGAACAACGGTTATCCTCAGTTTTATAGTTACAAATGTTCGCTCGAAGATGGTATACCTCAATTACATTCGCCTCTTATTTCGCGTTTGGCGGAGATGTATTTGCTTTGTGCCGAAGGCGCCGCTAAGAAAGGCGATTATGAAACTGCTAAAATCAATCTGAATGTAGTGCGTGAACGCTCGTTGCCCGGTAAGGGTTATACCTCGCTCAATGCGACCGATGCCAAAATATTGATTATGAAAGAACGTCAGTTGGAACTGGCTTATGAAGCCGACCGTGGTTTCGATGTCTATCGGGTAGGCGAGAAGATGATACGCCGGTATCCGGGATTCTATAATTCCATTATGGAAATTGAACCGACGAGTAATCTGGTTGTACAGTTGATTCCTCAGTCTGAAATGAATGCGTATCCGGGTACTTTAACCCAAAATCCATTAGAATAACCCCACTAATTCTTTATAACTTTAATGAAAATCTCTATTTACACCGCGCGAATACTGGCAGGGCTTTCCCTGCCGGTTAGCGCAACCGCCTTTTTTCCATCGACTGTTATGGCGCAGAAACATGCAGACCAACAGCCGAATGTGATTTTAATTGTTGCCGATGACTTAGGTTACGGTGATGTGAGTTGTTATGGAGCGCATCGCATACAAACGCCCGGAATAGACCGTATTGCCAATGAAGGAATTCGGTTTACCCAAGGCTTCTGTACGGCTGCTACCTCTACTCCGAGTCGTTACTCTGTGATGACAGGTAAATATCCTTGGAGTAATGTTGACGCTAAAATCTTGCCGGGAAATGCGGCTTTGATTATTGACACGCAGAAGATTACCTTACCCAAGTTGATGAAGCAGGCAGGGTATACCACCGGTTCGGTAGGAAAGTGGCACATCGGACTGGGCGACGGAAATGTAGACTGGAATAAAGATGTACACCCCGGAGCTGCTGAGATTGGGTATGATTACTCTTATATTCAAGCTGCCACCAACGATCGTGTGCCATGCGTATTTCTTGAGAATGGAAGAGTGGTAGGTCTTGACCCCTCTGATCCTCTTTATGTCGATTATCGTAAGAATTTCGATGGAGAGCCCACCGGGAAAGATAATCCCGAACTCTTGCGTATGCATCCCAGTGTGGGACATGCCGGCTCTATTGTGAATGGAGTGCCTCGCATCGGTTTCCAGAAGGGTGGAAAGACTGCTCAATGGAAGGATGAAGATATGGCCGAAATCTTCCTGAACAAGGCAAAACAGTTCTTGGAAGATAACAAACAGGGACCATTTTTCCTTTATTACGGACTTCATCAACCACATGTACCTCGTGTTCCTAATGAAAGATTTGTTGGAAAATCGGGTATGGGACCTCGTGGTGATGTTATTCTGGAGGCCGATTGGTGTGTGACTGAGTTCTTGAAAGAACTGGATAGGCTGGAATTGGCAGAAAATACCATTCTAATATTCACCAGCGATAATGGTCCGGTGTTGGACGACGGCTATAAAGATGATGCAGAAGAATTAGTAGGCGATCATAGCCCTGCCGGTCCGCTACGTGGCTGGAAAACCACGATGTATGACGGTGGGGTACGCATTCCTTTCTTGTTGAGATGGCCCGCACGGGTGAAACCTCAAGTCTCCGATGCATTTGTTTGTCAGATGGATTTGTTAGCTTCATTCGCTGAACTGCTGGGACAAAGCTATTCTGATAAAGTAGACAGCCGGAACACCTTGCCCGCCTTCTTGGGAAAAGATAAAAAAGGACGGAAAGAACTGGTTATCGAAGGCATGTTTAATTACGCATTTCGTCAAGGTGACTGGGCATTGCTTCCACCGCGTCCAAAGATGCCGAATGATGGTTATAAACTGTATAACCTGAAGCACGACATCGGGCAACGGAACGATGTGTCTAAAGAGAATCCTAAGAAGCTGAATGAAATGATAAAACGCTTCGAGTATTTAAAAACTCACACCGATAAAGTGACTAAATATTAGTGAAGTGCATTTGATGAATTTATATCTGTTATTGATATGAATTTTCAGAGTATCTTTATTCTCCTCGTTTTAGAGTGGAGGATAAAGATACTATTGTTTTTGATACATAGCATCTTACTGACATTTCCGAAGAAAACTAATAGGAAAGCAGTCTGTTTTCGCTGATCTTTGCATACCTTTGCACCCGATTTTCAAAAACGATACGTAGATTATGGTACAAACTCAAACATCACCTGTTCGTAAAATAGCTTATCCTATCTTGATTGCATTAAGTGTT
>JAEXAJ010000055.1 GCA_023458215.1 Bacteroidota bacterium | reverse complement strand
AGAGATATTTTAATATTACTAACAATTAAATTTTGTGATTATGAAAATGGAAAAAGAAATGAAGTATGAAGCTCCGGTAGTAGAAGTACTGGAAGTTATGGTGGAAAAAGGGTTTGAAGGAAGCGGCGGAATTACTCCTCCTAATATTGATGACAGCCCAGTTGATATGTAATCAAAAAAGTTATTATAACTAAATCGTTTATAGAATGAAAACAAAACATTTAATTTGGGCAGCTTTGGCTTTTCCAGCTATATTTGCTGCTTGTAGTAATGAAGACTTCACTACTGAAACTAATAGCCCTATTGCTAATGGTAAAGTTGTTGATGGAATAAAATTCACCGTAACCAAAGGAGGTGATGCAGATACACGTCTGAATAAAGATGGTTGGGAAGACGGGGATATAGTAGGTTTGGCTTTTATACAAAGTGGTGACGAATATGTGTATACCAACCATGCTTTAAAATACAATAAGGGAGGAAATTTCTTCGCTAGTAGTAGTTTGATCTACGAAGGAGGGCATTTTGCTTATTTTCCGTTTGATGAAACTCATTTATCTATAAAAGCATTGGAGGTTAATTTAGCTACAGTACAAGAAGTAGGTAAAGAAAATGATCTTATTTGGAAAGATGGTTTTTCTATTTCTGCAAAGGATGAATTAACTCAGGAAAATGGGTCTGGTTATGGGAAGAACGCTGAATTTGAATTGGAGAGATTAACAAATACACTACAATTGAAAGTGAAAGCAGGAAATGTAGGAGACATAACCCCTGCTGACATTAAATTGAAATCAGTAGAAGTTAAAACAGATGGTACTGCTCCTTTTGTTCAAAAATTAAGTGTAGCTCCGTCCCAATTGCCCGAAGCTGTTCATAGCGCATATAATGCTTTGTCTTCTGATGAAAAACTGGACGCTGCAAAAGTAGCAGAAGCTAAGGCTAAAGATAAGGCGGAAACAAAGAAATCTATAATAGTAAATGGTGTAATTAGTACTGATGTTTATGCTGCAACTAGTAAAGCTCTAAATTATACTGCGGCTAAACAGGCTATCAAAACCACTATCAAAGGTAATGCGCCCATCAATGCTGAATACCCAGTGAATTTGTTGATGTTCCCAACTGTAGATGCAAGTTCTACAGCAGATGATATTACAATAACCATTGTAACAAACTACGGAAGTATTGAGATCAAGAAGGTTGCAGACAATTCTGCTCCTGCTAATGAAACCCCTGATGCAGAAGCTATCCGTACAGCTAATAATAAGGAAATTGACAAGTTGGTAGCTTTATTAAGCACAGGAAATTCTGTTGGAGGAAAAACATACAAACTATCAGAAGTTAATGCGAATCCTTTGGCTTTAACTTTTACTGCTGACATGGCTCAATCTGAATTAACTGAAATTAGTATTGAAAATGATACAGAATTAGCTGAAGCCATTAAAATTGCAACCAGCGTAACAGGAGTTGAGACATTCAATATTACAGATAATGTTACCGCTGACCTTTCAACAATACCGGCTAATGTAACGACTATTGATGTTACAGCAAGTAAGACTTTGAAAGTAAGTGGCGCAGTTAATCATAATGTTAACTTCACTGGTAGCGGCTCGATAGAAGTTGCCGCAGGTACAACATTAACCATTAACGGTACTATTCCTTCTCCAAGAAAAGTAACAATGGCTAATTTAGTTAACTGGGGTACTATTGAAATTGGTTCTAATGGTACTTTAGAACTAAGTGGAACTGCAAATATAAACCATTCAGCAATTACCAACAAAGGTATATTGAATTTGGCAAGTAGCGCTGCCCTGACTAATGACAAGGCCAAGGCCACCGAGGGTCACCCTGCATGCACAGGTATATTAGATAACTATAAAACGATTAGTGGAACTAGTGCAGAAATGGTTAATAAAGGAGAATTGCATCAACGTGGAACAAGTATAACTGGTGTAACTTTCAAAGATGATGTAAGTGGTTCGGCTCAAGCTGTAAGCGGAAGTATTGCAATCTCTTACAACGGTGCGGCATTGCCTGATAACTGTGGTGAGATCAAACAAGCTAAGGCTACAACTCCAGAGGAAATAGCTAGCGCTCTGCAAACTGGTGCAACTACTATTATTGTTGATGGCGTTGTTTCTGTAACTGGAGACCTTGCCGCTACTGCTAATACTACTTTTGTACTTGAAAAAGAAACCCAATTCTATGTATTGGCAGGTACAACGATTAGTGAGAAGGTTAACATTCGTGTGACTGGTACGAATGTTATATTCGCAATTACCGCTCCTTCGATTATTTTGGATATTGAAAGTTTGGAAATTGCAAAAGGAGCAAACTTGACAATCGGTAATTCTACTGATACCTATGCAAAGAAAACAGCTATCAATGTCACTGACTTGAAATACGTTGCAGGTAGTTCTGTTACCAATAACGGTTGGGTATATGCTAGTAAAGTAAGTGATAATAAGGGTTCATGGGCTGGTATGTCTATAAATATGAAAGAAAAATCAGCTACAGATAGTGAACTGATGGTTATCGACTCAAAATTGACTACTAGATAAGAACATACTATTATAATTTAAAAAGAGGATGTCCCCGAATGAGTTCATCCTCTTTTTTATTATTTTTCAAAGTTCTTGATCCTCTCTATTAGAAGACTCCTATAATTACTCAATGATACTCATTAAACCGTATATATTATTAAATTTATCATTTTCTTCCGAAAATCCAAGATTTACTCAGAGACAACTAAAAACATAAAAAAGAAGTTCAAAAAGCATCAAATATGCTAAAGCAAAAAATCAAGCAGGACATGGAATTTGATTCACAGAAACAAAAGATAGATTTGCTGAAGTTGTTTACGAAAGTTTGGGCTTCGAAGATGCTGATATTGAAAGCATGTATTATTGGTGCAACTGTGGGGGTGATTGTTATTATGAGTACCCCTAAAGAATTTACAGCAAAAGTACTCATGACTCCCGAACGTACTACCAAGAGATCTTCTTCTAGTTTGAGTTCACTGATCGAAATAGCAGATGTCGATATGGGCACCACTATTACTGGGAGAGATGCTATTTATCCATCACTATATCCTATTGTTGCTAAATCGACACCATTTATTATCCGGCTTTTCGATATAAGTGTTCGCAAGAAAAAAGACAGCACTTCAATCACATTAGCCCAATATCTAAAAGAATACCAAAAGAAACCTTGGTGGAACACTATTACATCGGCACCGTTCAAACTAGTAAGTTGGAGTATATCTCTGCTCAAAGAGCACCCTCAAAAAGCGGATGAGAGAAAGTCCCATATAGATATGTTCCGGCTGACTCATGAAGAAGTAAACATGATTGCCACTATTGCTTCTAAAATCAAAATTGAGATTGAAAAACAAAAAAGAACGATAACTATATTTGTCACCATGCAAGACCCGTTAGTGGCAGCAATCGTAGCAGACAGCGTACGGATGAATTTACAGGAATATATAACAGATTATCGAACAAGTAAAGCACGTAGAATACTTAAATATAATGAAGAACTGTGCAAAGAGGCGCAAGCAACATACTACGATGCCCAAAATAAATATACCCGATATGCAGACGCTAACCGGAATTTGGCGATGCTGACTTCAAGCGCTGAATTATCAAGATTGCAAAGTGAAATGAACTTAGCTTTCTCTACCTATAATCAGTTAGAGTTACAAGTACAAGCTGCTAAAGCACAAGTAGAAAAGGTCACTCCACTGTATGCCGTAATTCAACCGGCAATAGTACCTCTCACTCCCTCGAAACCTAACATAATAATAATTCTAGCAGGAATTACTTTTTTATGTATCATAGGAAGTATAGTCTGGATATTGTTTGTGAAAGATTTCGTTCATCTATTGATTCACAATAAAAATATAAAATAATGGAACAGGATTATTTAATAGCGGGGCACCGTATCCGAGTTATAGGCGACAAACTGCTACTAGCAATAAAAACCATGCCTGGATTCGAAGTATTTGAAACAAAACTTATCGGTGAACCACTTTGCCGATTTATAGCATCTAACGAGAAAACCCTCTTTTTTGAAAAAGAACTTTATAGCAATGAAAATGAAGGAATAGTAAGCCGATTCGGATGCAATGCCGACGGATATGTTTTCGTTATGGCCCTTCCAAATGGTGAATCTCTGAAATTGTGGATAGAGAAGGATGGACATGAAGCTCGTTTTGCTGGCTGCTTAGACCCAAGATTATTGCGTTTTGCCTGTTGGATAGCTTATGGAGTGACAACAGCACCTATGCAAACGGTAGCCATTCATACCAGTACTATTCAGTATAAAAGAAAAGCCGTGTTATTCTTGGGTGAAAGTGGCACAGGCAAAAGCACACACACACGTCTGTGGATCGGAAATATTGAAGGAGCAACACTACTGAATGATGATAGTCCTATCCTGCGCATCATTGATGGAAAACCATGGGTGTATGGTAGTCCCTGGAGTGGAAAGACGCCTTGTTATAAGAATGAATGTTACCCTTTGACGGCGTGTGTACGATTATCCCAAGCTCCTAAGAATAGGATAAGAAAATTAAGCGTAATTCAAGGATACGGTGCTTTGCATCCTTCGTGCCCGCCTTGCTTCGCTTATGACGACAGATTATATGATTCTATCAGTAAGATTTTGAGTCATTTGCTTTCTGCCGTACAGGTATATCATTTGGCTTGCCTACCCAATGCGGATGCTGCTTGTCTTTCTTGTGAAACGATATTCGGCGTATGCGAAAAATAACTGTATCTAACAGCTTCTTTGCCGAAGCAGCAGACGCATTGAAGCGAGGTCAAACCGTAAAACTGCTTATTGGCGGACAAAGCATGTACCCCTTTATCAGAGGAGGAATAGACTTGGTAGAAGTTATCCCCTTCCCTGCCGGAGATGAACTGCCCGCCTGGCATTGCCCCTTCTATCAATGGCAGGACAGATATATGATTCACCGTTATGTGGGTCGTGAAGGAGATGAGTATCTGATGCAAGGTGACGGCAACGTGCTACGCATCGAACGGGTGAAAAGAGAGGAGATTATCGGGGTGCTGCGTTATATCTATCGCCCGGACGGAACCAGAGTGGACTGCTACGACAAGAGCTGGTTGAAAAAGGCGAAATGGTGGTACCAGTTAAGGTTTTTGAGGCGATGGTTGTTACCAACCTTTAAGATGTTACATATCAAATAAGGCTATTGAATCGCATGAAGATTATATATTTTGCACTATCTTTGCCCCCGGAAAATATAAACAACGGATTCCGCAAAGTAATATGACCCCGACACAGAAACAGTTTTTTGCCCTTGTACAATCGGGTCTATGGAATACAGCCATAGACAAGACCCTGTTTAACTCACAAACAGACTGGCAAAAGCTGTACCAGTCCGCAAGAGCACAAGCCTTGTTGGGTATCACGTTCGATGGTATGCAAAACCTGCCTCAGGAGCTACGTCCCAAACGCGAACTCTATTTACAGTGGTGTAATGCTTTACTCCAAATGGAAGAAAACAACCGGCTCCTGAACCATGAGCTTGCCAACGTTTATGCGCTGTATCGTGCTAATCAAATAGAGCCGGTTCTGCTGAAAGGACAAGGCGTGGCACAGAATTACCGTAACCCTTTGCACCGCCAATGCGGGGATATAGACTTATACATAGGCATTAAGAACTATGAAACGGCCAACAAGCTGCTTAGGCAAGAGTCTACCGATGAACACGAAGAGAACCATAAGCACACATGCATTCACTGGCACGGCGTGGATATAGAAAACCATCGCATACTTTCACGGCTTAGTTCCCCTCGTTCCGACCAAAATTTCCAAAAAGAAATAGCCTGTTGGCATGGTACGGCCGCATGCCGAAATATAGAAATTGAAGGCTGCCAAGTCACCCTCCCCCCCCTATCATTCGATGTAGCCTA
The DNA here is from genome assembly GCA_023458215.1 of Bacteroidota bacterium. Next base: position 13,676 of record JAEXAJ010000055.1, on the reverse strand, counting down.
TATATTGGCACACTCTGTTCTACATTTCCTGAATGAAGGAATAGGTCTCCGCCAAGTTTGCGACTGGGCAAATATTCTTCATGCCCAAAGAGGAGAAATAGACCGTGAAAAGGTTGCCAAATTAATAAAACAATGGGGATTAAGCAAAGCAGCCAAACTTTTCGGCGTTGTGGCAGTTAATTATCTGGGACTGCCCATGGAAGAGCTCCCCATACCCTATACCCCCAAAGATCTGAAAACCGGTGAATGGCTACTCAATGACATTTGGCAAGGAGGTAACTTCGGACGTTATGACCAAACCCGCAAGCAACGCCCCAAAGGATATTGGAGCGGGAAATTATACACCTTCACCCGTGCCATCAGGCGATGCCGTGAATTTGGTTCGCTTGCACCCGCCGAAGCACGTTGGTATCCCTTGATGCTTGCCGTACATTCGGCACAAGTACAATGGAATAAATTGTCGAACAGAATTTAAAATAGTAATATAAGATGAAAAGTAAATATCTAATCGTCCTAGGAGTAATATTAGTATTAGCACTGATAGGAGTAACCATTTTACTCATTTCAGAGAAACAAACCAATAAAGAGTTGGTGCTGGAATTCAATCTGGATAAGGAAGACCTTGAAAACCAATATACCGACTTTGCCAAACAATATGATGAACTGAAATTAACCGTTTCAAACGACTCCCTATCCACGCTCTTGGAGCAGGAACAAATAAAAACCCAACGTTTGCTGGAAGAACTGCGTACCGTTAAGAGTAGCAATGCCAGTGAGATACGTCGTTTGAAGAGCGAACTGGCTTCCTTACGCAAAATCATGATAGGCTATATCAATCAGATTGACTCGCTGAACCGCCTTACGGCCGAACAAAAGGTGATTATTGCCGATGTTACTCAGAAATACAACGCCGCTTCGCGTCAGATAAGCAACTTGTCCGAAGAGAAAAAGAACTTGACTAAGACTGTGACCCTTGCTGCACAACTTGACGCAACGAACATCAATGTACTTGCAGTCAACAAGAGAGACAAGGTAGCCAAGAAAGTTAAAGATGTCGTAAAGTTTAAAATCAATTTCACCATTGTCAAGAATATTACTGCCGAAACCGGCGAACGTACCCTTTACATCCGTATTACAAAGCCTGATAATGATGTATTGACCAAAAACGCTTCTAATACTTTCTCGTACGAAAATCGTAATTTGGCGTACTCTATCAAGAAGTACATCGAATATAATGGCGAAGAACAAAATCTTACTGTGTACTGGGACGTAGAAGAATTTCTCTATGCAGGCAAATATCGGGTAGATATCTTTGCGGATGGTACGATGATAGGTTCGCAATCGTTCACGCTGGAATAAGAAGTAAACTAAATCGGGGTCATCCGCGTGCCATTCATATTTAATTCATACTGCGAAAGAAATGAATCAAGCACCCCCCGAACCCCCTAAAGGGGGAGGGGGATAGTCTCATACCTAATATACTTATATTTAAGATAATGATATTCAGAGTATCCCCCTTCCCCTTTAGGGGACCGAGGGGTAAAACCGCTCCGAAAGAAATCAAATCATAAGTCATAAGCAAAAAAACTTAAAATTATTTTGTTGTCTCATTAAAAGCCGATACATTTGCATCGTTGTTTATGCAATTATTGTTGCGCTACAAAACGAATCATTATTCACCCTTTTAATGTACAAACACGATGAAGAAGTTCTTCTGTTTCATTGGATTGGTTTGCTTCATGTTCCCCCTCGGTGCACAACAGGTATTGAGCCTGGATAGTTGCCGTGCTTTGGCTATTGCCAACAACAAGGAACTGCTGATAAGCCAGGAAAAAATCAATGCGGCACACTATCAGCGGAAGGCGGCATTCACCAATTATCTTCCCGATATATCGGCTACCGGCGGATATATGCGCAGCCAAAAAGAGATCTCCCTTTTAAGTGATGCCCAAAAGGGGGCATTGGGTTCGGTAGGCACACAAGTCAGCGGGGCTATGCAAAGCGGCATACAAGGAATGTTGACCCAGTATCCGCAACTGACACAGAACCCGCAATTCATGGCGCTGATACAGGCATTGGGGAATATAGACATTGCGTCGCCCCTCAACGGATTGGGCAATTCGCTTGTCGACGCATTCCGTACCGATACCCGTAACATGTATGCAGGCGCCATAACATTGACACAGCCGCTTTACATGGGCGGTAAAATCCGTGCTTACAATAAGATAACCCGCTACGCCGAAGAGTTGGCGCGCCAGCAACACAGTACAGGCATGCAGGATGTTATTCTCAGTACCGACCAGGCATATTGGCAAGTGGTTTCATTAGCCGGCAAAAAGAGGTTGGCGGACAGCTATCTGCAACTGCTTCAAAAGCTCGAAAGCGATGTGGACAAGATGATTGCCGAAGGCGTTGCCACCAAAGCGGACGGTCTGTCGGTAAAGGTAAAAGTGAACGAAGCCGAAATGACATTGACAAAAGTGGAAGACGGCCTGAGCTTATCAAAAATGTTGTTGTGCCAACTATGTGGTCTTGACCTCAGCACCCCTATTACCTTGAAAGATGAGCAAGAAAAGGAATGGGCTACCATCGCCACCGCTACCAACGGGATAGATATCTCCACTGTATATGCTACCCGTCCCGAAATCAGAAGTTTGGAACTTGCCACCAATATCTACAAGCAGAAAGTGAATGTAACCCGCGCCGAATATCTGCCCTCTTTAGCATTGATGGGCAGCTATATGGCCACCAATCCTTCGGTATTCAATAGCTTCGAGAACAAGTTTAAAGGAATGTGGAATGTGGGGGTTGTACTGCAAGTACCCATTTGGCATTGGGGCGAAGGTATCTATAAGGTAAAGGCCGCCAAGTCCGAAGCACGCATTGCCCAATATCAACTGGACAATGCCAAAGAGAAGATAGAATTGCAAGTCAACCAATCCGTCTTCAAAGTAAACGAAGCCGCAAAGAAACTGGCTATGGCTGAAAAGAACCTGGAAAAAGCGGACGAGAACCTCCGCTATGCCAATCTGGGTTTTGAAGAAGGTGTTATCACCGCCAGCAATGTACTCGAAGCGCATACAGCTTGGCTATCCGCCCAATCGGAAAAGATAGACGCACAGATTGATGTAAAACTGACGGAAATCTATCTGAAGAAGGCAACGGGACAGTTGACACCCCTCGTTCCCCTAAAGGGGAAGGAGAATAGTTCCGGTAATTAAAGTAAAAAACAAAAGTATTATGAAAGTATCCCCCTCCCCCTTCAGGGGGTCCGGGGGGGGTGTTAAATCAAAAATCTGAAAATGGATACAAAGTCACAAAACACTAACATGCTGCTGGCATTTCTCACACTGACAGGAGTCATTGCCATTGTTGCTATTGTAGGTTTCTTTATGCTGCGTAAAGGGCCGGAGATTGTGCAAGGACAAGCCGAGGTAACGGAATATCGTGTATCGAGCAAAGTACCGGGTCGTATTCTGGAGTTTCGTGTCAAAGAAGGTCAAAGTGTGCAGGCCGGAGATACCCTTGCCATTTTGGAAGCCCCCGACGTACAAGCCAAACTGGAACAAGCCCGTGCCGCCCAATCTGCCGCTCAGGCTCAGAACGAAAAAGCGCTGAAAGGCGCCCGCCGCGAACAAATTCAAGCCGCATACGAGATGTGGCAGAAAGCACAAGCCGGACTGGTTATTGCAGAAAAGTCGTACAAACGTGTGAAGAACCTGGCGGATCAAGGCGTGATGTCCGCCCAAAAGCTGGATGAAGTAACCGCCCAGCGTGATGCCGCCATCGCCACCGAAAAGGCAGCCAAAGCCCAGTATGACATGGCCAAGAATGGTGCCGAACGTGAAGACAAAGCCGCAGCGGCAGCCTTGGTAGACCGTGCCAAAGGAGCAGTTGCCGAAGTGGAATCTTATATCAAAGAAACTTATCTGATAGCACAAACTGCGGGAGAAGTATCCGAAATCTTCCCCAAGGTAGGCGAATTGGTAGGAACGGGCGCACCCATCATGAACATTGCCATACTGGATGATATGTGGGTGACATTCAATGTACGCGAAGATTTGCTGAAAGGTTTGGGCATGAATACTGAATTCGACGCATTTGTACCGGCACTCGACAAGAATATCCGACTGAAAGTATATTATATGAAGGACCTCGGGACGTATGCCGCTTGGAAAGCAACCAAAACAACCGGTCAGTTCGATTTGAAGACCTTTGAAGTGAAAGCTGCGCCACAAGAGAAAGTAGAAGGGTTAAGGCCGGGGATGAGTGTGATCTACCCCTCGGTCCCCTAAAGGGGAAGGGGAATAGTCCCAAGTATGAATTAAATAGAGTATCAATCTTCCCCTTTAGGGGAGTGAGGGGTGTGAAATATGAAAAGATACAAAAAATACGTAGCTCTTTGGAAGGTGATGAAACGGGAATGCCGCCGTCTCGTCTCCCGACCGCTATACCTGTTCTGCATGGTGGTAGCGCCACTGTTCTGCTATGTTTTCTTCACTACGCTGATGGACTCGGGACTGCCAAAGAATATGCCGGTCGGTGTAGTCGATCAGGATATGAGCACCACTTCCCGGCAGTTGACACGCAATTTGGATGCCTTCGAGCAAACGGCCATCATTGCCCATTATCCTACGATCAATGAGGCACGTACAGCCATGCAACGGGGGGAAATTTATGGTTTCTACTACATTCCCCAAGGTACTTCCGCCAAAGCACAAGCCCAGCGACAACCTAAACTGTCTTTCTATACCAACAACACCTTGCTGATTGCGGGTTCTTTACTGTATCGGGATATGAAGATGATGAGCGAACTGGCATCGGGAGCCGCAGCACGTACCGCCTTGTATGCCAAAGGCGCTACCGAAGACCAGGCAATGGCTTACCTCCAACCCATCGTGATCGACACCCATCCGCTCAATAATCCGTGGCTGAACTACTCCGTGTATCTGTGTAACACCTTTGCGCCCGGTGTATTGATGCTGCTTATTTTTATGATAACCGTCTACTCCATCGGTGTAGAGATTAAAAACCGCACCGCACGCGAATGGTTGCGCATGGGAAATAACTCCATATGGATCTCCCTTGCCGGCAAACTGCTGCCGCATACGCTGGTATTCTTCCTGATGGGGATATTGTATAATGTATATCTGTACGGCTTCCTGCATTTCCCCTGCAATAGTGGCATTCTGCCGATGCTTCTTGCCACGCTCTGCCTGGTACTGGCGTCGCAGGGGATGGGTATATTGATGATAGGTACCCTGCCCACCCTGCGCCTGGGGCTTAGTTTTGCTTCCCTTTGGGGCGTACTTTCTTTCTCGATGTGCGGATTATCGTTTCCGATCATGGGGATGCACCCTGTACTGCAAGCATTGGCAAACCTATTTCCGTTGCGCCATTATTTCCTGATTTATGTAGACCAGGCTTTGAACGGCTATCCGATGATTTATTCCTGGGTCAACTATGTGGCGCTGCTTATATTTATGATGCTCCCTTTCCTCGTAGCCCGGCGGCTGAAAGAAGCATTGATTTACTATAAATACGTACCGTGATGAAAGACTTGACGTTCAAACGAAGAGTGATAGAAGGTATATACGACTTGTTCTATATATGGAAGCAGGAGTTCCGCACGACCTTCCGCGATCAGGGCGTGCTTATCTTCTTTGTGCTTGTTCCGGTGGTCTATCCGCTGATATACGCCTTTATATATACCAACGAAACGATCCGCGAAGTACCCGCCGTGGTGGTGGACAACTCCCGTACTTCGCTGAGCCGCGAATATCTACGAAAAGTGGACGCCAGCCCCGAAGTAGAAATAGTGTCCTATTGCGCCGATATGGAAGAAGCCAAATTGATGCTGAAAGACCGTCGGGCATACGGCATCATCTACATCCCCGCCCACTTCAGTGACGACATTGCCGGTGGCAAGCAGACTCAAGTCAGCCTATACTGCGACATGAGCGGGTTGCTCTATTACAAATCCCTGCTGAACACCAACACCAGTGTATCGCTGGCTATGAATGCGGATATTAAAATACAACGTGCCGGCAATACCACCGATCGTCAGGACGAGATTACAGCCTATCCGATAGAGTACGAAGACGTGGCTCTCTTTAATCCCACCAATGGTTTTGCCGCCTTCCTCATTCCCGCTGTATTGATGTTGATTATCCAACAGACCTTGTTACTGGGAATCGGCCTTTCCGCCGGAACTGCCCGCGAACTAAACCGTTTCAAAGACTTGGTTCCTATCAACCGCCATTACAACGGTACCCTGCGTATCGTTATGGGAAAAGGCCTGAGCTACTTCATGGTTTATTCGTTGGTGGCTGTTTACATATTGTGCGTAGTGCCCCGCCTCTTCAGCCTCAACCAGATTGCCATATCGGGAGTACTGACTTTATTCACCCTCCCCTACCTGGCGGCTTGCATCTTCTTCGCCATGACTGCCTCCATTGCCATCCGCAACCGCGAGACGTGTATGTTACTGTTCGTTTTCACCTCAGTACCTTTACTGTTTCTTTCCGGTATTTCATGGCCGGGTGCTGCTATGCCTGCTTTCTGGAGATATTTCTCGTATATCTTTCCTTCCACCTTCGGGATTAACGGATATGTGCGGATCAATAGTATGGGTGCCACTCTCAATGAGGTTTCCTTTGAATATCAAGCTTTATGGATACAAACGGGGATTTATTTCATTACTACGTGCCTGGTTTATCGCTGGCAGATATTACAAAGCCGTAAACACGTGATTGAAGCGTACAAGAAGAAGAAAGAGGTGCCGAAATAAGACAACATCACACAAGAAAGGCGCAGGTGCCGACATCGGTTCAAAGACACCAGTTCCACTTGTGGGACGCTGGTTTCTGCATGAAGAAACAGCAGTTTCCATTAGTGGGAACAAGCGTTTCCATTAGCGGAAACTGGCGTTCCCATTAGCAGAAACCAGCGTTTCCATTAGCAGAAACGGAAGTTTCTACATGAAGAAACAGCAGTTCCCTACCCCTGGGAAACTATAAAACACTGGTTATAAATAGAATACAACAGTACATTTACACAATAAATAGATAGATAAAAAGAGGGTATAAGATAGTCTACCGACTAAGCTAATCAAGCCCGACAGTATGAGGGCAAACTCTTACTCTCATGCTGCTATCAGGGTTACTCTCATACTCTAAACACCGATGAACAGGGAGATACAGAGTATTTATGAGAGCATGAGAGTAAAAACGCTTGCAAACTTTTATTGAGGCAGATTTTAATTATTGTAATATAGATGTATGCACAGCCAACTCAGGACGGTATTTCTCACAAAAGAGTTTAAAGCCCCTGGCACGTACATTCGTCTCAGCCTTTACTTAATAGGAGCAATTGTAGTTTCACGTTGTAGAACTAATTATCTTGATAAAAGTGTAGTAAGCATCGGATAAAGTACTTCCGCATAGCGCATAAAGCCTAAATCGGTAAAGTGGATGCCATCTACTGTGGCTTCACCGTCATGCCCGATAATGTCTTTGGAAGAAAGGAAATAGATATTTTTCTCTCCACGGTTCTTCAATGCCTGAAAGATAGCATTAATAGTTTCATTCTTATCTTTTACCTCCTTGGCTATCCTTGTGTCGAAAGGAGAATGAGTAAAAATAGGGTCTTCTATAAACAGAATGGGGGTATCGGGATGCTTTTCGCGAATGATGGAATAGAATTTCTCCGCACGTTCATTCATCTGCTCAACGGTTGCATTAGGCAGGAAGTCGAGTACAAAGATGGAGGCATCTACGCCGGCTATGACCTCGGCAATCTCCAGATCGAGCAGCGCATTTCCGCTAAAGCCCAGGTTGATGCATTCACGGTTGAGTTTACGTTCGAGGATATTGGTATGAGCCATGCCGGGACGGGAAGCACACCCCCCTTGCAAGATACTGGTGCCATAGAAAACAATCGGTTTTTCACGCTTCGGCAAATCCACCGCAGGTTGATTGATTTCGGAAAGAGAATCCACACCGACAGCAAGCGAGGTAACGCCATCATACAAGGACAGATATAAAAGATACTCACGCTCCTCGGGAAGCATATTCTTCACAAGAGTCGCCGTATTTGCTTTACCTTGCGGACGACCGCTTCCGGCAAAGATCCATTTACCATCTTGCAGACAATAAAGATCGAGTCCTTTGATTCCGGTAGGTGTCATGTGATTCATACTGAAATTATTCAACACCTCCCATTTAGCAGCGATGCAAGTGGAATTGGAACGGAAACGAACGGCAAGCCCCGCGCTATTCCTGCCCAAGTCCCACAACGGTTTGCGGGAAATATTCTGCAAAGAATCCGGAAGACGTTCATAACGGGTAAGCGTAGACTCGGTCGCTTTGCCCAAAAGAGGAAAAATAGCGGCATCATGATAAACAATCTGCGCATTGGCTACGATTGCAGCCAGTAGCAAGCCCATCAAAAGTAATTTGGTTCTCATAAATAGTAAGACTAAGACGTTAAGTATGCTCCAAAGATACAATCTTTCTTTGAGAAAGTGGTAATTGCAGGAGTTTTACATCTATTAACGCAAGTAAGTATGTTGTCTTACGATACTTCCGTATTTTTGAAAAAAATAGAATCTTATAAAACGGAATCTTATGAAACACATCCATCTCTTTGTAGCAAGCTTGCTATTATGCATCTGTTGCTATCCGCTACAAGCCAAGAATCGGGTCATTGAACAACCTCCTTTCTGTGTAAGAAACAACACTGCTATCGAAGTCAGTAAAGTAGTAATAAATGACACAGCAACGGTGCTGCATATTTATGCCAAGTATCGTCCCCACAACTGGATAAAAATTTCATCCGCCAGTTACCTGAAAGACAATAACGGAGAGACTTACCAAATACGTTCGGGCATAGGCATTACTCCTGATAAAGAGTTTTGGATGCCTGAATCGGGTGAAGCTGAGTTCCAATTGGTATTCCCTCCCCTTGCCTCCAATGCCACGTCTATTGATTTTACCGAAGGCGAAGGTATAGAAGATGCATTCAGCATTTGGGGCATACAACTGAAAAGCAAAAAGCTACCGGAGTTGGTATTGCCCCAAGAAGCCGTAGTACACCAAACAGACAAGAATGCCGCACTGCCTAATCCGACTATACAATATGGTAAAGCTATGCTCAAGGGCAAGTTGCTTGATTATCGTCCCGGTGTAGTAATGGAACAGGGTACAGAAATAGTGTTGTGGGAAAATGCCAAAGGAGATATAACAGAAATCATACCGGAAATTCAATCCGACGGAACTTTCACAAAAGAAGTTACTCTGACAAGCACTACTCCCTGTTCTATGTATATCAACGGAACACCTATCAAATTTTTCATGGAATCGGGAAAGACTACGACTCTGTATATCAATCTGCGTGAACTCTCCCGCCGTCAATCCAAATTTCATAGTTCCAAAAGCCCGTATGGCGAAATGCTGTACGTCAACGGTCCGCTAGAAACCGTAGCGCAGGAGCTGAACAGAGACTTACCGGATGCAAACATGCAAGAAAAGCTATTCAAGGATATTACCGTACTAGCAGGCATGGATTTCACCGCTGCCAATGCCTACATCACCAAACTAGCCGAAGAAACACAAGCTAAAATAGAAACTTTAGCGTGCAGCACTTCTACACGCCAACTGCTCTCCACCACTAACAAGCTGAACTTGACACTGATACAACAACAATTGGCAGGCTTGCTGACTAACGCCGCCATACGTACTAACAAAATCAAAAAAGAAGATGCTGAAAGCTACTATAATGATCTTATGCAAAAGATGCCGAAAAACAATGCAGCTGAAACAGACCTTGCATATTTAAATACTCCACAATCTATCTTGTCCGACCAGTATATGAATTTGGCAGGTGTTTATATGTCTCAAAGTACCGAACTTGCCCAAGCTTGGGGAACAGATAAAGGCATTTTCTTTGATATAATCCGCAGCTATCCTCTCTATCGAGATATTAAAAGTTTCACCCCGCTTACCGATAAGCAGAAAACAGCCCTCGCTACCTTACCTGCTGCCCTGCGCGAAATGCTGACTGTAGCTAATGATGAGTTATTGGCTAAGATAGAAGCCAACAAGAAGAAAATCGGTTATACCATTAATGAAGCGGGTGAAGTAAGTAACGAAGATCTCTTTGCTTCCATCATCAGCAAATTCCGTGGAAAAGTCCTGCTGGTTGATTTTTGGGCTACTTGGTGCGGTCCTTGCCGTATGGCAAACAAAGTTATGACCCCAATGAAAGAGGAGCTGAAAGATAAAGATATCGTTTACTTATATATTACAGGTGAAACCTCACCGCTGAAAACTTGGGAAAACATGATTACCGATATCCATGGCGAACATTACCGTGTTACAGACGACCAATGGAAGTACTTAGGTGACAGCTTCAAGATAGAAGGTGTACCTACTTATCTGATCATTGATGCCGAAGGTAACATCAAATTCAAACAAACCGGATTCCCCGGAGTGGATAAGATGAAGGAGGAATTGCTGAAAGTAATCAAATAAGGAAGTAGGGTAAAAAGAATTTCCATCCGTTAAACGATTAAGAGGGATAAATGAAAAGCGGGTACCGATCGTTTCAAAATGATCGGTACCCGCTTCTTTATTCTATAAATATCCGAAGCTATAAGCTGCCGGATTTATTTTTTATTCTTCTTCGCAGCTTTAGCAGCCTTAGCGTCTTCTTTCGCCCATTCTTTAGCGCCTTGTTCTTTTAACTTAGCGGTGAATGCCTGAGCTTTCTCCATGCTTGCAGCTTCATCTTCAGGAGATGCATAAGCGTGCTTATAACCTTTCTCTACATTCCATTCGCCGCGAGTGAAATCAGGGAATGCTACTGCTGCACAACCATTGTCCATAGAGAGCGCACCAAGCTCGGCCAGACAGCACCACTCAGCCAAGTCGTAAACGTCCATATCAAGAGGCAGACCGTTTTGCAAACAATACACCATACGACTGTCCATGATAAAGTCCATACCACCATGACCACCTACTTCTTTAGCCATTTCACCATACTTCTTCAAAATGGGGTGTTGGTATTTTGCAACCAAAGCGTCCATCTCAGCCTTCGGCAAGAAGCCATGTGAATCCAAATCATCCACCTTAGGTTGTACCCCCGAAGCGGTCAACTGTTTAGCGTCAAGGGCATAGCCTTCTACGGGGTATTTATTAGCAAAACCTTTTGTACCAGTCAACTGATACAAACGGTTGTAAGGTTGCGGAGTCATTACATTGTGTTGAATTTCGATAACCTTACCGTTAGCTGTACGAAGCAGGGTAGTAGTGTGGTCACCGTTGCGGAAATCATCGCATGCTTTGCCGGTTCTCTTTTCTACCAATTCCTTACCTACTACGGATTTAGTATCCATTGCTACCAACGTATTAATCTTGTCACCACGATGAATATCCAAAGCTTGTGCCACAGGACCAAGGCCGTGAGTAGCATATACGTCACCACGATTCTTCATATTATAATCCAAACGCCAGCCTAATTTGTCGTTCTCACCATTCTTCCAGTAATGATCCCAGAACGGTTCCAAGTTATGAATATAAGCTCCTTGTGCACGAATCACTTCACCAAACACACCTTGTTGAGCCATGTTCAAGGTATTCATTTCGTACCAGTCATAGCAGCAGTTTTCAAGAATCATACAATGCTTGCGAGTCTTTTCGCTCAAGTCAATCAACTCCCAACATTCTTTCAGATTCATTGCCGAAGGTACCTCGATAGCTACATTCTTGCCATTCTCCAAAGCGCATTTTGCTGCGGGGAAATGATGCAGCCAATCGGCAGCAATATAAACCAAGTCTATATCGGGACGCTTGCAAAGTTCTTCAAATCCTTTTTCACCTGAATAGATAGCAGCTTTAGGCATAGAAGCTTTCTTCAAAATTTGTTGGCAACGCTCTGCACGAGACTGTTCATAGTCACAAAGTGCCACTACTTGCGTACCGGGAATATAAGTAAAACGCTCAACCGCACCGGGACCGCGCATACCCAAACCTACAAATCCTACACGAACTACATCCATCTTGGGAGTAGTCAATCCTAACACACTTTTTTGTCCCGCAGGACGTTCAGGAGATGTAACAACGATAGTACCTTTGTCCCATTTCCACTGAGTTTCCGGGTTGGCAGTCTGTGCCGAAATGCTTTGAATAGAGCCTACGCCCAGTACAAAGCACGCACCCAACAATAACAATTTTAAAGATCTCATGATTTAGTTTATTTAAAGTTAGTAATTAATAAAAGGCGTTGCAAAGATAATGAAAACTTCCTTGATGTACCATGAAAAAGTGTTTGATATTCAAAGAAAAAATCTTTCTTAAGTAAGCATTTACAAGATATAAACAAAGTATAGTATATCCGCGCAAACAATGCTACAGCATACTTAATCAAAAGATTTAGATTAATTAACCCATTGAATATTGTTTAATTACGAATTATTCGTAGATTTGCATTGAATTCATTTAAATACTTTATCCATGGAAAAGTTAACGATACAAGAAGAAGAAGTAATGATCTACATTTGGGAACTGGACAGTTGTTTCGTGAAAGACATCGTAGCCAAATATCCCAATCCGGCACCTCCTTACACAACAGTAGCATCGATCGTAAAAAACCTGGAACGGAAACAGTACATCCGTGCTACCCGAGTAGGAAACACTTATCAATACTCACCACTAATCCGTGAAAGCGAATACAAGCGCACCTTCATGAGTGGTTTTGTGCGCAATTACTTTGAAAATTCATTCAAGGAAATGGTCTCTTTCTTTGCCAAAGAACAAAAAATTTCGACCAATGACCTGAAAGACATAATAGAGATGATTGAAAAGGGAAAAGATTTATGATTTAAGATTTATGATTTATGGAACAATGAAACAATCTCATAACTCAGTAAATCATAAGTCAGCAAATCATAAGTCATAAATTATAAATCATAAATTCCATTACCATGTTAGCCTATTTTCTAAAAGTCAATGTAGCCATAGTATTGTTCTATGCATTCTATCGGTTGTTTTTCTACAAAGACACGTTCTTTGGTTGGCGCAGAATGGCATTGCTTTGCTTCTTTGCTATCTCGGCAGCCGTACCGGTGCTGAACATTCAGACGTGGATAACAGAACAAGAGCCTATGGTAGCGATGGCAGATCTTTATGCCAGCGTTGTGCTGCCGGAGTTTGCTATAACTCCAAGTGCTGCTACTGACTGGAAAAGTATCATTCTTGAATATGCTAGCATTGTCTACCGGGGAATAGCAGCACTTTTACTATTGCGATTCTTTATTCAACTGACCGGCATCATCCGTTTAACCTATCGATGCCGGAAACAGCAGATAAGCGGAGCCAACATTTATCTGTTACCCCAAGCAGAAGGTCCTTTTTCTTTCTTTCATTGGATTTTCATTAACCCGTCTTCACACACCGAAGAAGAGTTGAACGAAATATTGATTCATGAGCAGACACATGCCCGCCAATGGCATTCCGTTGATGTAATAGTCAGCGAAATAGCTTGCATCTTGTGTTGGTTCAATCCATTTGCCTGGCTCATGAAACGGGAAATCCGTACCAATCTGGAATATCTGGCCGATGCCCGCGTTTTGGAAAACGGCTATGACTCCAAAACCTATCAGTACCATCTGTTAGGAT
>JAEXAJ010000054.1 GCA_023458215.1 Bacteroidota bacterium | reverse complement strand
CAAATTTACGGATTATTTTCTAACATACGACAAAGATAGGTAAAAAAAAGCATCGGCTCTGGTAAACCGATGCTCCTTACACATTTATCAATCAAACAGACGCTTCTGTTTTTTGATGTACTTACTTTCACAAGCGGGTACGTCTCCTTTAATTAATCTTATATCTAATACTATGAAAAACACATATAGTTAACGCACCGTATCTACATTTTGTTCGATAGAATATGTGTAGATTTTGCAAATATTATATCTTTGCATGAAAATATAGAACTTATGGCTGAATATAAATACGATGAAGAAAGCGTTAATGCGCTGATAGAGTGGGCGAAAGCCGAAACTTTCCCTAAAGAAGTAAAATTAAGTGAAGCAGAAATAATTTTTGATGTAAAGAGGTATGTACAAGCCAATTTAAACGATATCGCTGCACATTATCCGGATGCTTTTTATAATCCGGCTATTAGTAGATTGTATATACTGAAGGAGAAGTTGGGGAAGTAATGGGGAAATGAAGTAAATGAGGATGGCACACAGATAACACAGATTTAACAGATGGCCACAGATCTTTTGAATTTAAAATCCATGTTTATCTGCGTACTCTGTGTCATCTGTGTGCCATCCTCATTTAGCTCAAAACCGCTCAGACAAGAAACTAAAGCTTTATTTTCAATATTTTCCCGCTACATCCTTCTACTGCTACATCCGTTGCTTTATAGGGCAACAAACTGATCTTCTCTTCTTTTCCGGTAAGCAAGTCTATAGCTTTATACTGATCCATCTGCGGTATTTGCAGGAAGTCAAAAGCATGCGAAGGGATGTTGATTGCCAAATCTACCGAGATAGGGTCGAAGTTTACGACAAACAACAACAAATCTCTTTCGAACTTGCGTAAGAACGTATATTGTTTATGCTCGTTGAAACGCCATCCGTTGAGATTGGCATACATCAAGTCAAAGAATACACCTTGGGATATCGCTTTTTCTTCATTGCAGAGTGTTAGTATCCGCTGATAGAGGGTATACAGATGTTTTTGATCTTCAGTCAGCATCTTGCCATCGAATTTGCCACCATTGCGCCAACGGCGGATGGTATCTACGCTCCAATAGTCGAAGATAGTGGTACGTCCGTCTCTGCCGCTGAACCCTTCGCTATCCATGCCCAACTCTCCGAATTCTTGTCCGAAGTATATCATCATGGGATTCGTATTCATGCAAGCCGATACGATAAGTGCCGGAATAGCTTTGCGCGGATTACCGGCAAAAAAATCCGAAGCAATACGTTGCTCGTCATGATTTTCGAGGAAGTTCAACATTCGTTTTTCCATTCCGCCCAAACTTTGCCAAGAGCGGGTGATGGCGGTTGCCGATTCTCCACTACACACTACATTGCGGAGCGTATCATACAGTCCTACTTTATCGTATAAATAGTCGAATTTGCCACGAAGCAGATAGTTGTTATATTCCCTCGGATTATAAACTTCGGCAATAAAGAGAATCGAGGGATATTGGGCTTTGACTTGAGGAATGGCCCATTCCCAAAACTCTACTGGTACCATTTCTGCCATATCACAACGGAAGCCGTCGATATCCTTTCCTGCCCAAAACAGTAAGATGTCTAACATCTTAGTCCAAGTATCAGGAACCGGATTGAAATGTCGGGTACCCCCATTCTGGTAATCGACCCCATAATTCAATTTTACGGTTTCGTACCAATCGTTGATATTGGGATAGGCGTCAAAGCGATTGTTACCGGTTGCTTTGGCAGGATATTCTATGTAAGGTTCGCTAGCTGCACCTTTCATGTCAAACTGTCCGTGCAACTCAGCTTGGGGGATGTAATAGAAGTTATTGTAAGGACTGAAAGCATAGTTCGTATCGTCATTTGCCCCTAACTGAGAGGTTCCGTCAGGTTGTGCGTCTGAGTGATACTGACGCGCTACGTGGTTGGGTACAAAGTCGATAATAACCTTCAGACCGCTACGGTGGGTACGTTGTACCAACTGTTCAAATTCCTTCATTCGTTCCGGAACGTCCTTGGCTAAATCAGGATCTACGTCATAGTAATCCTTGATGGCATACGGCGATCCCGCTTTTCCTTTCACGATAGCCGGATGGTCGGGACGTATATTGTAACGGCGATAATCGGTTTGTGTGGCATGCTCAATAACGCCTGTGTACCAGATATGCGTAGCGCCGAGCTTCTTTATCTCACCCAAAGCCTTGGCTGTAAAGTCTGCCATTTTACCGCATCCGTTTTCTGTGATACTGCCATTATTGATGCAGTGGTTATTGTTATTCCCAAATAATCGGGTAAATACTTGGTAAATAATCAATTTATTTTCTTCATTCATTGTATTACTATTTAAAGAATGGTTATTTTACTTCTTCTTTCCAGATATCTCCTTTATCAACCAGCAATCCTTCTAATATATCGTTGGCTGTATTATATCCTTGCATGAATATTTCTTCTGCTTTTTCTAATTCCGTATTGCTGTAGCCATCCAAGTTATAGGGTTCTATCAGCAGATCGGCTTTTTCACGTTCGGGGAATGAATTGGAACGGAACATAAAGTTGTAGGAGCGCAATGCTATGCTGACAATGTTCATTTTATATTCCGGAGCCATAAGTGGGCTGACATTGACCGCTACTACTTTTCCACAAATGCGCCGGATGGTGGAAACCGGTAAATTCATCAGGAGTCCGCCATCAACGTAATGGGTGCCTTCTATTTTTACCGGGGCAAACAGCACCGGCATACAACAGGAAGCGGCTACACGTTCGGCTATATTACCCTTATGAAAATGCGCCAGACGACCGTGGTCTAAATCTGTAGCAGTGATGATTAAAGGGATTTGCAATTCTTCCAGCTTTTTGGCTTTCAAGTTACTTTTCAAGAAGTCGACAAATTCGCCTAATTCAAATAAACCAACCTTGGGAATCACTAATTTGGTTAAATCCTGAAATTTATGTCCGCGAAAAAAATCCAGTACTTTGTGTGGCTCGTTTCCATCGGCATAAAATACGCCCGCCAACGCACCCGCGCTGACACCGGAGAGAATGTCCGGCTTAATATCATGCTCCAGCAAAGCCTGCATGGCACCCAAATGGGCAAACCCTTTGATAAATCCGCCACTTAATGCAAAACCTATCGGATATTTTTTAGTAAACCAATTGTTTGTAGTTACCTCCATGTTAAAAATAAACTCTATTGTTCGGCACGAATTTAGTTATTTTATTGAAGGGAGAAAGGATATTATAAGAAAAATGTTCGAAGATGTACAGAAAAAAATGGGCATGTAATTCGTTTACATGCCCATTTTATGTATATAATGATAAAAGAATGTCTGTATTTAGAAACCAAAATCATCCACTTTTATCTTCTCCTGTTCCTTTTCTACAAAAGGATGTGCTTCCTGCTGTACCTTATGTCCCTCGATATGTACGGCACGGAAGGGGCGGGAAGGGCAAATATATTCACACCCCCCGCAACCTACACAAATGTCTGTATTAACATGAGGAATAGTCAGCCCGTCTTTGTAGGGCACCATAGAAAGCGCCTGGGTAGGACAATGCTCCGAACATGCGCCGCAACTGGTGCCGTCGGTATATACAATGCAATTTTCTTCAATAAAAACTACTTGTCCCATTTGTGTCAGATGTTTCTGCTCTACGGTTAAAGGCTGGATGGCGCCATTGGGACAAACCTCTCCGCAAACGGTACACCCGAAATTGCAGAAGCCTTTCTCGAAAGAGACGGTAGGCTGCATGACGCCTTCCAGTCCATACTCCATGAACGCGGGCTTCAATACGTGCGAAGGGCATTTGCTTACACATAAGTGGCACGATGTACAGTTTGCCTGAAAATGTGCCAGGCTGATAGATCCCGGAGGAGTAATCGGTGTCTGACGTTTGTCGCTCTTTTGTCCGGCTGCTGTAGCAATGGCGGCTTTAGCTTGTGCCATTACTTTGGGAGCAGTACTTGCAGTAGTTAAACCGGCAATTAGAAAACGACGCTTTGAGGTGTCGGAAGCTGAAGCCTGTTCATCCGTATGTTTCTTTAATGCGGCGGATGGTAATGAGTATACCAAAGCTTTCTCCTTACAACTGCCCAAACAATCGAAACAATCCACACAACGGGTATAGTCTATTCGCTGATTCTTACTATCAATGCAAGAAGCCTTGCATTTTGTACCGCAAATCATGCAATGCGTACATTTATTCTCGTCGATGCGTATCTTAAAGAAAGAATATCGACTTATGAGTCCAAGTAATGTACCAACCGGACACATCGTATTACACCAAGTGCGGCCATGCTTCCAGGCAAGAAAGCCTATAAGCAGAAAAGTAACCAACCCGATTATAAAGGAGGAAATGCTCAACAAAGAAGCATCTACCTGATAAAATGTGTAGTTGTCAAAACGCGAAACGATGGATTCCAACAAGTTATTTCCCGACATGTAGATTGGTTTAAACACATTGGTTACCATGCGTCCGAAAGCACTATAAGGGTCTAAAAGCCCTAGTACCGCTGTAAATCCGCATAAGAAAGCAATCCCTGTAACTGCCAGAACTGCTCCTCTCAAAACATTCTTGGCAGGAGAATAGCGGAACCGTTTTTTCTTCTTCGCCGTTTTCTTCGATATCCAGTTCACTAAGTCCTGAAAAATGCCCATAGGACATATTACAGAGCAGTAAATACGCCCAAGTATTAAAGTCATGGCAACCAATGCAATCAATATAAAAATACTGAGTGACATCAGTGCCGGCACAAATTGGATGTGTGCCAGTACATGAAACTTATTGGGCAATATATCCGCAAAGTCCAGAAAGTAAAAAGTTATCAATCCGAAGAATAGGACAGATAACGCTATTCTTATTTTTTTCAACATGAGCCCGTTTTCTTTTGAAGATGTGTCGTTTTAGATTTTGATACGTTTAATGTTCAACTTATCCAAATCCATCGTGCCTATTTTCAGCGACTCACCGTTAGCAAGATGTCCTACTGCGTTGAGAGGCATTTCGCGTACTTGGTTAAAGAATTTGGCGGCGGCCGTATCTACCGCTACAATATCCTGCGAAAGGAAAAGTCCTTTTGTCAGAACAACATCCGATGCCGAACGCCCTTGCGGTCCGTTGGTCTTCATAATGCGGTAGGCGTCTACTACGTTTAATACAGCTTTCTTCTCTAAGGTGCAAATGTCTGCGATGCACTGCTGCAAATCATTCTGATGGAAGAATCCGCGATCCCATACAATACCCATGTGGTTTTTCATGGAGATAGTCAGCTGGGCACCTCCATGATTTTTAAGAATAGGAACATTGATCCATGCATCACAATTCAAGATAGCTTCGTGAATCTTTGCACTTTTCATTTTCTTGCCCTGAGGCAAAGATACGGTCCGGTAATAGCTCTCCAAATGGGCAGGCATTACTTTGGCACCGGCAGCTTTGGCAGCAGCTTCGATGCCACTGGTTTTATAGCATTTCTGCCAATCGTCACAAGTATGGTCAAAAACAGTGACTTCCTTAGCACCGGCTGCAAAACATTGTTTTACAATTTCTGTGATGAGTTTGGGATTTGTATTTCCCGCCAGTTCAGGGGTTTTATCCCAACCGATATTGGGCTTTACCACAACCTTTTGTCCTGGTTTGATAAAACTCTTCATTCCGCCCATTTCTGCAATGGCGCGACGGAACATAGCTTCCGGTTCGCCTCCCATTACGGCTACAAGATCCACTTTATTACCTCCGGCATTAGTAAAGGTCTGTGCCAACACATCCATAGCTTCCGAACTTTGCACAGTCATAACGGCTCCGGTTACTGCCAATGTCTTAAGAAAATCTCTTCTATCCATAAGGCTAACTATTTATTATATAAGTTGTTTTTAGATTTTAGCAATGGCTTTTAGCAAAGCATATCCGCCAAACCACTGAATCAGCATACCGGGAATACCCATGCGGAAATCTTGTACAGCCAGAAAGAAGCTTCCGGATATAGCCCATTCAAAGGCAGTGCCTACAACCTGATAAGCAAGAACTACACCCAGCAATGCCAGCAAAGAAATGTTTTTGGTATAGCGTGCAGCAAGTGCGGCAGCTCCTGCCAGCAAGCCGGACTTAATCAAGATAGCCGGTAATACAGCGGCGGCAGGCATAGCAAATAGCAGGTGATTAATAACAGGAGACAATATAGCGGTCAGCAGACCAACCCGGAAGCCATATTTGTAAGCAGCGATTAAAGTGAAAAAGTAGATAGGAAGTAGAGTGGGGCCACCGGCAGGAACCAAATGAGAGAGTTGCGGTAAAGCAACATTTCCTACTACGAATAAAAGAGCGAATAAATAGGTCTTTACATTTCCGAAAGACAAGGAGTAAAGTTTAGCAGTTGTTTCCATTTGTATAATATTAAGTGTAAAATGATATATTTAAAGTATGACTATTAAAATGAGAAAAGGTTTAAATCTTCACCAAATCATATTCCATTGTACCTATTCCGAGTTTCTCGGCATGGCGTAACCCGGCGAGCCAGTCGGTATCGGGATGCATGATATGGAACTTGTCGCAGCCGCATAAGTCGTCGTGCTCATGTTCTTGGGCAATAACGTTATTCCCTTGCAATATAGGGGCTTGTGTCACCATATCGGCACACGCTTTGTCCAACGCAACAGGGTCGGCAGAAGCCAACATGCCAAGGTCGGGAACAATGGCTGCATCATTATGATTCCAGCAATCGCACTCGGGTGAAACATTCATAATGAAACTGATATGGAAGTGAGGTTTGTCTTTCAGCACAGCAAGGGTATATTCCGCTATTTTATAGTTCAGACGCTCGGAGGTATCCCAATCTGCTATTACGGCGGCATCATGCTGACAAAGGGCTACACACTGACCACAACCGACGCATTTTACGTAATCTATTTCAGCTTTGCGCTGCGCGTTGAGATGAACAGCATCATGGGCACAATTTTTCACGCAGATGTTACAACCTATACAATTTTCTTCGGCTATTTTGGGTTGGGAAGAGGCGTGAAGTTCCAGTTTGCCACCTACACTGGCGCATCCCATTCCCAAATTTTTCAAGGCTCCTCCAAAGCCGGCCTGCTCGTGACCTTTAAAATGGTTCATGCTGATGATGAGATCTGCATCCGCGATAGCCGTACCAATTTTAGGAGTCGGACAATATTCACCATTTATAGGTATTTCCCGATAGTCCGTGCCTTTCAGTCCATCGCCGATAATAACCTGACATTGGGCAGATATCGGATTGAATCCGTTTTCCATGGCACTTTGCAGATGATCTACCGCATTGGAGCGACGACCCGAATATAAAGTATTGCAGTCTGTCAAGAATGGCCTGGCACCTAGCCCACGAAGCAGATTTGCCATACGTGCCGCATAGTTTGGACGAATATAAGCCAGATTTCCCGGTTCTCCAAAATGAATTTTAATAGCTACGAAATTGTCTTTCAAAGGAAGTTGTTCAATACCTGCCCGCCTTAGCAGGCGTTCCATTTTGTCAAGGAGGTTAGAGGTAGGAGAGGTACGCAAATCAGAGTAGTAAACTTTTGCTTTTTCCATGTCTATGTCTATTAATAGTGATTATTGCTGCAAAAATAGCAGATAATATTAAATAACTCAACTTTCGTAAGCTTAAGTTTTTTAAGGCAAGAAGATTATAGATACGAGTTGACAAGGTATTTGAACATGCAACTAATGAGTACACCCCAAGAAAGATACATCATCTGTCCGGCAGGAATGCATCATCTGTTCTGCCCGGATACATTATCTGTCGGAGGTTAACTAATCATGCATTTTTCTTCCGGATGTGTACATAGATAAACGATAGTATATCTTATCTTCTAATTTACTTATGTTGTGTCCGTTTGCTGGCCGCTTGGGTGGCCGCTTTAGTATGTAATACGCTGGTTGTCAACATAAAAGTATGGCTCAAAGTGTGGTCGGAAAATGGTTCTGAAAAGACGACTGTTTACTCAATTTCCGTAAGTTTAAGTTTCGTAGTTTACAACTGGATTCCTTGTTAAAAAAAGATGATGCCTAGAAATTATTAAAAAGCAAGAAACTAAGTTTTTTGGAGTAATTTACAACCTTTTCTGTTTCAGAGTGTTTCTTTCGCATTCAATTTAAAACATTATAGATATGCTTACTACAATCTCTTTATTTTTCATCTGTTCGGGTATCGTTATATCCTTCGTGATAGCCAATGATTTGACGAAACATAAACAATCAATGAAGATTATGAATGTTGTGTGGATACTAACCGGATTATGGGCGAGTTATCTGGCTCTTTGGGCTTATTTTAAGTTTGGAAGAGAAAATGATATGTCTATGATGGATGATGATAAAGAGATGAAAATGATGCCCGGTATGAAAATGGATAAGATGGATATGCCAATGAATATGTCGACGGGAGCTATGAGCCGTCCTCATTGGCAGTCGGTTGCCCTCTCTGCTTTACATTGTGGTGCAGGATGTACGTTGGCTGATATTATCGGAGAATGGTTTACTTTTTATTATCCTATTAGTATTGGCGGCAGTCTGATTATCGGTAACTGGGTTTTCGATTTCATCCTAGCATTGATTATCGGAGTTTATTTTCAATTTTATGCAATTCGTGAAATGGAAAAGATATCTGTACCGGCAGGTCTTGCCCGTGCTTTCAAAGCGGATTTCTTTTCGCTGGCTTCTTGGCAGGTAGGTATGTACGGATGGATGGCGATTGTCTATTTTGGATTTTTCAAGGATGCTCCATTGACGAAGGATTCTTGGGATTTTTGGTTTATGATGCAGATTGCCATGCTCGTAGGGTTTGCTTGCGCATATCCGATGAATGCGCTACTTATTAAGTTAGATATTAAAAAGGGAATGTAAGTTTATTATGGCTCCGGTAGAGGGAAATGCCATAAAGGACCATTTCCATTGCCTATTTGTAGATTCTTTCCATTGCTGATAGCTGTATTGATATAGGCTTTTGCCAAGCTAACAGCTTTTTCAAGGCAATTATTATAAGCCAAATAAGTAGCTATGGCAGATGAAAGTGTACAGCCAGTGCCATGCAGGTTATGACTATCTATTTTGGGATGGGCATAAAGGGTACATGCGGTGGAGGCTTGATTACAAAGAATATCGCACATTTCGTTACCTTCCAGATGCCCGCCTTTTATAAGGATTGAAGTATGGTATAGGTGAGATAATTCTTGGGCGGCTTGTTCCATTTCTGTAGTTGTTGAGATAGGGCATCCATAGAGTAAACTCGCTTCACTAAGATTAGGAGTTAATAGGGTACAAAGGGGGAAAAGTTTCTCTTTAATGGTTTGAATGGTTTCCTCTGTCATCAGTCGTCGCCCGCTGGTGGAAATCATAACAGGGTCATAGACTACAAATTCGGGATGATAGGTACTTATACAGTCAGCAATAACATGTACAAGATCTGCATTGTGCACCATACCTATTTTTATAGCTTTGGGGTGCAAGTCGTCCAATACTGCTTCTATTTGCGCACGGACAATGCTGGCAGGAAGAGGATGCACAGCCTGCACACCTAATGTGTTTTGGACTGTGATGGCTGTAATAACCGAAGCTGCATATCCACCTAAAGCGGAGATAGTCTTGATATCGGCTTGAATGCCTGCACCGCCCGAACAATCGGAGCCTGCAATAGAGAGAATGATGGGAGGAGTCATGGAAATGAAGAATTAAGAATGATGAATGAAGAATTGGGAGAGGAGGGAGCGGAAGTATGGAAGGAGGTCGGAGCTTTCCCTTTGCCAAATATCACCCAATAAGGCGGCACCACCAAAACCTAGGGAGGCTATTTCGGGGAGATGTTCGCTGCTGACTCCGCCTAGTGCAATGACGCGGGAATTGATAATTCCGGCTTGTTGTGCTTGTTGCAGTTGGGGGTAGGTGAAAGTAGAAGCGTAGCCTTCTTTGGAAATACTGTCGTAAATGGGACTGAGGAAGACGTAATCGCAATCGGATTTATGTTGCGCCACTTCTTCAAGGGAGTGACAAGAGCAGCTGACGTGCCCGCTATATCCGTCGGGGATTTGCGGATGGCGCCTATTCAGATGAATACCTTTCAAACCGTATGACGATGCTAATTGAAAGTGCTCGTGGGTAACAATGCGTTCCCTGTATTGAGCGGGCACTTGACGGAGCAACGATTCTACTTCATCTACAGAAGCACCGGGCTTGCGTAGATGAAGAATCTCCAGTCCGGCATGGAACAGGGAAGTGATGGCGGCGGCTTCTCCTTCAAAAAAATACGGAGTGGTAATGACTATCAGTTTCATATATTTTCTATATTAAAAGGATATACGATTGCATGGTTCTTAAATCTATCGTCCAAAGTTTTCCTGCCAGTAGTTCGCCATAACCGCTAATCAGTTTCAAGACTTCACTGGCTTCCACACTTCCCACGATGGCAGGGGTAACACCCATTACCGATTTATCAGGCGACGGCATGCGCAGTGTTTCTTCTTCGTCAGGATAGAGGTCACGGTAAGTTTTAAAATCTGCCGGATGGCAGAATACTGAGACTTGCCCTTCAAAGCCTTGAATGGCTCCGTAGATATAGGGCTTGCCGAGGATGGCGCAAGCGTCGCTGACAAGATAGCGTGTTGCAAAATTATCGCATCCGTCTACTATGATATCGTAATCGGTAATCAGCGCGTTTACATTTTCTTTGTCGAGACGAAAGGG
Organism: Bacteroidota bacterium; assembly: GCA_023458215.1. Next base: position 31,384 of record JAEXAJ010000054.1, on the reverse strand, counting down.
GTAGGTGTGAATTTCTACCTCACTGTTCAAGGCTTGCAACCTGCGGGCGGCACACTCTGCTTTAGGTTGCTCAACGTCAGCTTCAGCGTACAAAACCTGACGTTGAAGGTTGCTAATGCTGACGTTATCATCATCCACCAGTCCGAGGGTGCCCACGCCCGCACTGGTCAGGTAGAGGGCGATGGGAGAGCCAAGCCCTCCCACGCCGATTATCAAGACTCGTGCGCGGCGCAGCTTCTCTTGTCCTTCTTCACCTATTTCGGGAAGGCTGATCTGTCTGTCGTATCGATTCACTTTCATTGAGTGGTATAACGTTTTAAATCAAAACTGGCATCCCAATCCTTCCATACCGGTTCACGTCCTAAACGTTTCAGGGCGGCATCCACTTCTACTGCTTTGCGGTCATCACTCACGTGGAATTGTTCCAAGGTCTGTGGGTAACTGTAATATCCGCCTGGCTCTGTCTTACTTTCCGCGCTCATGGTAGTAACGCCCAGGGTTGCCATGTGGTCGCGTATGGCGGCCGGTTCACGGGTGGAGTAGGAGATATCTACGTCGTGGTCGAAAATGCGCATGGCAAAAGTAACTTGTGCCAGTTCACGGTCGCTCATCACTACATTGGGTTGGAAACCACCATTCTCCGACGGGCGCATGCGGGGAAAGTTGACGCTATATTTCGTCCGCCAGTAGTTCTTTTGCAGATAGCGCAGGTGATGAGCCATCAGGGTGATATCCGTGCGCCACTCCTTTTCAAGACCGATAAGTACGCCCATACCGATGGAATGGACGCCGGCTTGTCCCATGCGGTCAAAACCATCGACACGCCATGCAAACTTCGATTTCATGCCACGAGGGTGGTAGATGTTATAATTTGCCTTGTGGTAGGTTTCCTGAAAACAGATTACACCGTTCATTCCATGTTCTTTCAGTTCGGCATACTCTTCGGTTTTCAGGGGCATTACTTCAATCTTCAGATTACTGAAGTAGGGCTTTGCCAGGTCGAGGGCACGAGCGATATAAGGCACACCGGCTTTGGCCGGATTCTCTCCGGTCACTAGCAGCAGATTCTCAAAAGGTGCCAGCTTCTTGATGGCTTTGTATTCGTTCACGATCTCCTCTTCGGTCAAGATGGTACGTGCCATCGGGTTGCTGATATGGAACCCACAATAGATACAGGAGTTGGTGCATGAATTGGTGATGTACAGGGGCACGAACATCGAAATCGTTTTACCGAAACGTTCTTCGGTGTATTTCTTGCTTAACCGTGCCATCGTTTCCAAATAGGGGATAGCGGCAGGGGAGATGAGTGCCATGAAATCCTCCACATCGCAATGTTCTTTAGAGAGTGCACGGCGCACATCGGCATCCGTTTTAGCATTGATGCGTTCGGTCGTTTCCTCCCAGGATATATTTTCTAATTCGTCTGAAAACATGTTGTACTAATTAAAAGTTGAGGATGGGTGCCATCCTCATTCACTTCATTTTACATCGTTTTTAAGCTCTCTCGATAACCGCATAGCGCAGAAGTTAGGCCCGCACATCGTGCAGTATTCGCCCTCCGTATGCCGTCCGGCATGGAAGTAGGAGAATGCACGTTCCGGATCAAGTGAAAGGTCGAACTGGTCTTTCCAACGGAACTCATAACGTGCCTTGCTCAACGCATTGTCACGAACCTGTGCGCCGGGATGCCCCTTGGCTAAATCGGCGGCATGGGCGGCTATCTTATAAGTGATAACGCCCACCCGTACATCTTCTTTGTCGGGCAGGGCAAGATGCTCTTTGGGCGTAACATAGCACAGCATGGCCGTACCCAACCAACCTATCTGTGCGGCACCGATGGCCGAAGTGATATGGTCATACCCCGGAGCAATATCTGTTACCAAGGGGCCGAGCGTATAGAAAGGAGCATTGTGGCACTTCTCAATCTGACGCTCCATATTCTCCTTAATCTTGTGCATGGGCACATGTCCGGGACCTTCTATGAAAGCTTGTACATTCTTATCCCAAGCACGTAGCACAAGCTCACCCATTGTATCGAGTTCGGCAAATTGGGCTTCATCATTGGCATCGTGTGTAGAGCCGGGACGCAGACCGTCGCCTAACGATACAGCCACGTCATATTGTGCCAGTATATCGCAGATATCGTCAAAGTGTTCGTACAAGAAACTTTCCTGATTGTGTACCAAACACCATTTACTCATAATGCTTCCGCCACGACTGACGATGCCACACAAGCGTTTTTCCGCCAAATGCACATTGTGACGGCGGATTCCCGCATGAATAGTGAAATAATCCACCCCTTGCTCGCATTGCTCTATCAGCGTATCCCGATAGATTTCCCAAGTGAGGTCTTCCACTTTGCCATTCACCTTCTCTAAAGCTTGATAAATGGGCACGGTGCCTACGGGTACCGGGCAGTTACGTATAATCCACTCGCGTGTTTCGTGGATATTCTCACCTGTAGAGAGATCCATCAGTGTGTCGCCACCCCATTTGCAGCTCCAAAGAGCCTTTTCCACCTCTTCGTCAATGCTCGATGTAGTGGCGGAGTTTCCGATGTTGGTATTGATTTTCACCAGGAAGTTGCGTCCTATAATCATCGGTTCAGCTTCGGGGTGGTTGATATTGGCAGGAAGCAAAGCACGTCCCTCGGCTATTTCCTGACGTACAAACTCGGGAGTAATATGGGTTTCTATGCCCAGCTCGGCACAATTCATGTTCTCACGGATGGCAACATATTCCATTTCGGGAGTGATAATGCCCTGTTTGGCGTATGCCATTTGTGTGACACATTTTCCACTCTTTGCCCGGTAAGGCAAGGCGATGTGTTCAAAGCGCAGAGGGTCGAGCGACCTGTCATCCCGGCGCATGCGTCCATAATCCGACGAAATCTCCGGTAGTTGTTCCACATCTCCACGCCCTAGAATCCACGGTTCACGCAGGCGGGGCAGACCTTTCTTTAAATCGATTTCAATATCTGGATCACTGAACGGACCACTGGTGTCATAAACATAAATATCCGGATTGGGAGTGATTACTTTTTCTCCATCTACGAAGTCCGTACTCGGTACTTGCTCTACTTTGCGCATAGCTACACGCAACTCAGGAAATAAAGTGCCCGATAGATAGACCTTCTCGGAGCGGGGGAATTTTATCTTTTGGTTCATCATTCTTCATTTATATTAAGAAATGCAGTCAAGGGCGAACTTGCTTCTGCCACAAAATTATCAGCCTGTATGCCTAAGCCTGCCTCATAAGCCATGCGTCCGGCCTCTACGGCTTGTTTAAAGGCTTGCGCCATGGCTACCGGATCTCCCGCTACGGCAATGGCTGTATTCACCAAACAAGCCGACGCACCCATTTCCATTGCTTCGGCTGCATGACTGGGGGCGCCTATACCGGCATCCACTACCACAGGAACATGGGCTTGCTCAATGATAATGCGTAGGAAATCACGGGTTTGCAACCCTTTATTGGTGCCGATAGGAGCACCTAGCGGCATCACGGTAGCTGCTCCGGCTTCTTCGAGACGTTTGCACAGCGTAGGGTCTGCTTGACAATAGGGAAGTACCACAAAGCCTAGTTTAACCAGCTCTTCCGTAGCTTTCAGCGTTTCGATGGAGTCGGGCAACAGATAGCGTGGATCGGGATGTATTTCCAGTTTCAGCCAGTTTGTGCCGAAAGCTTCACGTGCCATCTGTGCGGCAAATACGGCTTCTTCCGCATTCCGCACGCCCGAAGTGTTGGGCAAGAGCTGGATGTGCGAATGAGTGATGTGTTTCAACATATCGTCCTCACTATTATCCAGTTCGATACGTTTCATGGCAACTGTCACCATCTCTGAACCGGATGCCAGGATGGCTTGTTCCATAAGTCCGTTTGAATTGAACTTTCCGGTTCCTAAGAACAGGCGGGAGCTAAATTCACGTCCCGCAATCACTAATTTTTCCATAAGTATATGATTGTTTTTTAATTCTTTGGGGTATTATTTTAATTTCATCAACGAAAGAACCCGTTTCATTTCCTCTACCGGATTATCCGCGCGCAATATGGTCCCCGAAAGGGCAATGCCGTTAACTTCCGTTTCCATAATGGCCGGTATATCTGCTGTAGTTATCCCGCCGATGGCTACAACGGGAATAGCTATTCCTTCTGCCTTCATCTTGTGGGTAATCTCTTTATAGCCATCCAATCCAAGTATAGGACTCAGGTTCTTTTTAGTCGTTGTATACCGGAAAGGACCGCAACCGATGTAATCGGCTCCCGCGGCATAAAGTTTCTGAATATCTTCGAATGTATTGGCTGTGCCACCTATTATATAACTATCATCCAGCATGCACCGTGCTTCTTCTACAGGCATATCAGTTTTACCTAAATGCACGCCATCCGCCATTATCTCTTTCGCTAATTCTACGTGATCGTCGATAATAAAAACAGCTCCATATTTAGCACATAGTTCCTTTACTTTCAAAGCTATAGGACGTATTTCTTCAAGCGACGCTTCTTTCATGCGTAACTGTATCCATCGGCAACCCCCTTCGATGGCGATCCGTGCTGAGTCAAAATAAGAATACTGTTCGGTATAATGGGTGATAAACTGAATCCTGGCAAGGTCTAAGATTACTTCCTTTTTCATGTTCTCAGCCGGCAGTTTTTTGATAATGGCTTCTTCTTTCATTGTATTATCCTCCACAAGCTGCTTTAATAATAACAATAGAGACACTTTCGGTCAAGTTATAATTAGCCCATTCCGTACGTGGAATCATACGGTTGTTCACTGCAATGGCAATACCTTGCATGGGTAGAGATAGTTCTTCTACAAGTTGTGAAAGAGTAGTGGAATTTGTTTCTACTTCTTTGCTGTTGATTATTACTTTCATTTTTTTAGTATTTTAAAATAATGAGAAGTAAATACAAAGAAGCGCCGTTATGGCAAATTATAGATAAGAAAAAATATCCAATTCCTACGGCAGTACTAACTGCATCAGGTTCGAGGGTATAATCTCAGCCCATTGAAGGGCACCCCTTTGTTTTTACTGGGGGCAAAGGTAAAGGATTTTTTGATTTCTCATATCTTTTTCAGCACATTTCTTATCGTCGTTTTTACTCCTGTAGAATAAAAGTCTACATCTGTGTTTTCGAGAATGAGGCGTAGTTCTTGAAGAAGTTCCGGTTCGTTTTTACACAGCAGATAGGCCATTCGGATAGAAAGTGCCTGCACGCCGATGCTTTCTTGTGGGGCGAGCATGTGGTCGAAACAATAGTTCAATAGCTCGATGGAGATAGGAGAGGAAACAGGTATATTATATAGGATAGACATAAGGAGCCGCTTAGAACCCTCATGTTTGCAGTTTAGTAATTTGTGAATGATTTCTTCACGCAATGGGACAAACCAGTCGGGATGCACTTCGCTTAGCTTTTCACAGACCCATATTGCACGCCACGAAACCGTTTGTTTCTCGTCGGAGATTAGTTGATAGATATCTTTCAGATATTCGGGATGGTGGCAAATATCCTGTACCAAACCTTCTATTGATAATTTACCGATTGGTACATCCAAAGTACTTCTGAATTCGTCTATTTTTCCCATATATCCATTTTTAGAAAAAGAGTGCTGCCTTTCCCAAAAAAGCAGCACTCTTTCATAATGTATTTATTTAAAGATTATGCGATGCCATGAGCTTCTACTTCCGGAGCAATCTTCTTAATAAGACCTTGCAGTACTGCACCGGGGCCGCATTCTGTAAAATCGGTAGCACCATCGGCAACCATATTCTTTGTGGTTTGAGTCCAACGTACAGAAGCAGTCAACTGTGCAATCAGGTTTTTCTTAATCTCGTCAGGACAAGTATGCGGTTTAGCGTCTACATTCTGATATACCGGACATTTAGGAGTGTGGATTTCAGTAGCATTGATGGCAGCTTCCAATTCTACTTTGGCAGGATTCATCAACGGAGAATGGAAAGCTCCGCCCACTTTCAGAGGCAATGCACGTTTGGCACCGGCAGCTTTCATCAGTTCGCAAGCCTTTTCGATGCCTGCAATAGAACCGGAGATCACGATTTGTCCCGGGCAATTGTAATTGGCAGCCACACAAACTTCACCTTCCGCACTTACTTGCGCGCAGATTTCTTCTACTTTCTCGTCAGCCAAAGCAATGATGGCAGCCATGGTAGAAGGTTGAGCCTCACAAGCTTTCTGCATAGCCATAGCACGAGCGTAAACCAGTTTCAAGCCATCTTCAAAGTTCAGGGCACCGGCAGCAACCAAGGCAGAGAATTCTCCCAATGAGTGCCCGGCCGTCATTTCGGGTTTGAAATCATCGCCCATGCAAAGAGCGGAAATAACAGAGTGAAGGAATACCGCAGGTTGAGTTACTTTAGTCTGGCGCAGATCTTCGTCTGTTCCATTGAACATAATATCTGTAATGCGATATCCCAGGATATCATTTGCTTTTTCAAAAAGTTCTTTGGCTAAAGCCGAGTTTTCGTATAAGTCTTTACCCATTCCTACGAATTGGGCACCTTGACCGGGAAATACAAATGCTTTCATCTTTTACCTAATTTTAAAGTGTTTAATTAAAAAAGTGCCGCAAAGTTAGAGGTTTTTCTTATATTCATTGCACAAATTTGTTTTTTTGTGCAATATTCCTTGTAAATAATGCTCTTTGATGTCTATATCCGTAGATAAGCGGTGCGATAGTCTATGCCTTTTCATATTTTTATAACATTCACTTTATCAGCACAATATAACTTTTCCTGAAAAAAGTGCGTTTTGACCCTCAAATCTTGGTGCTTCTTCGGAATACACTTTCTAACTTTGTCCGTGTAATCGACTACATCAAGAGCTGTCTTCGGCCGAAGCAACCCACCGACGTTTCACTAAAAAACAGAAAAAATTATGAATAAAGAAGATGAAATTTCCTCTGTCATCAGAGGGATGTTTTTGAATTTGGACAAAAAGATAGACCAACTCGAAGCAAGGATTTCCCGCCTTTCCCCCATTGTAGGAAATGGTGGAAACAGGGAAAATGAGTCCGACGCATGGATAGACGCACAAGACGTGATGCGGTTGCTGCGCATCTCTCAGCGTACGCTCGCCACCCTGCGGCAAAACGGAACGCTGGCCTACAGCCGTATCGGGCACAAGATATACTATAAGAAGCACGACATTGACGAAGTGCTGCGAAACGCCTACGTCATGTATCGTCTTTCGGCTCACGGCAAAGAGGAGGGAGGCGCTCATGGCAGACTTTAAGATACAACCCGACCAATTCTCCTTCTTCAACGCCCCGATAAGTAACGTGAAGCCCGCACGCACCCTCACCACCGAAGAGGTGGCTTGCGTGGTGGGTAGCGACGAACTGCGTGAACAAACCTTGTGCCTGCGCCGCCTCGTCCGCCAAAAGGAGCAGGGCGCAACAACCAAGAAGGAGGTACAGGCCTACAAAGCCGCCCATCTGCCTTGCGTCACTTGGAGCGCACTCTGTAGCCGCCGCCGCGCCACGGGCGTAGTGAGCCACAGCGAAAACCTATGTCTCGACATAGACGACATGACCGATTGGCAAGCTGCCGATACCCCTTTGAAGCAACTGCATCCCGAATGGTCTATCTCCCAACTGCAAGGAGTAGAAGGCTTGCGCTATGCCCTTTGCCGGGACAATGAGCTGGATTGCCGACTGATATTCCGCAGTCCCTCGGGCACGGGGTTGAAGGTAGTTTGCGCCATCGACCTCTCGGCAGGCACTCATCGCAGGTACTACGAGGCACTGGCCTACTACCTGCTCTGTCGTTACGGAGTAGAGGTAGATGCCGCTTGCAGCGATGTAGTACGGGCATGCTACCTGTGTTGGGACCCTGATGTGTACTATGCTAGCTCTCAAAACCTCTAAAGGAAAAAGGGGATACTTTTGATTTGTATAACTAATAAAATTGAAAATGATATGACTAAATTTAATGTAAATAGTTGGACTCCACTGCCCTTAGAGCAGCAAGTCAGTATCGTAGCAGACCGTATCGTCCGCTCAGGTATCGACCTCACGCAAACCTACGACCACTGGGTAAACATAGCCTTTGCCCTTGCCAACGCCCTGGGACGCAACGGCGAGGCCACCTTTCACCGTCTCTCCGCCCTGAACCCCGCCTATAAGCAAGCCGAAGCACAAAAGTTGTACGAGCGTGCCCTGCAAGGCGGGCGGGGCGCCTCAGGTGCAGGCACACTGTTTCATCTGGCGCAACAGGCAGGCGTAGACATCCGTGTCTGCCCGTCGCATCTTTCCCCCGTTTCCCCTTCTTTAGCAAAGGAGGAAAATAAACAGGAAGGCACCGACACCGACGAAGAAGAAAAACTACCCGTCTTCCCCTCCGAAGTCTACACCCATCTCCCTGCTCTGCTGGATGAGGTCACCCGCCACCACGACAGCCCCGAAGAACGGGATATACTGCTTCTAAGCTCCTTGGTGACCCTTTCGGCCTGCATGCCTTGGGTCGAAGGGGTGTACGACGAGCGCATCGTATTTCCCAACCTTTACCTTTTCATCTCCGGCAAAGCGTCCGCCGGAAAGAGCAAGATGACCCTCTGCCGACACCTCGTGATGCGCATCCACCAGTTGCGCAAGGAGCAGCACACCCGTGAGTTGCAAGACTACTACGGCGAACTGGCCACCTACAACGCCAATAAGAAAGACGGCTCCGTGCCCCCTCAGAAGCCGCCCGTCCGAGCCCTCTTTTTGCCTGCCAACAGTAGCGCCACCGCCATGTATCAAACCCTGAACGACAACAACGGCCAAGGCCTCATGTTCGAAACCGAAGGCGACACCCTTGCCAATACCTTCAGCAGCGATTATGGCAACTACGACGACGGTTTGCGCAAGTGCTTCCACCACGAAACCATCAGCTACAACCGCCGTGCCGACCGTGAGTTCGTAGAGCTCCTCCAACCCCGGCTTTCCGTAGCCCTGAGCGGTACTCCCCGTCAGATACACACGTTGATAAAAGACTCCGAAAACGGTCTGCTCAGCCGTTTCATCTTTTATATAATGAACGTAGAACCGGTTTGGAAAGACGTCTTCGCCCGCAGCCAAAGCGAACCCCTCGACCACATCTTTGCCCGCCTGGGCGACCGCTTCTTCGACTTCTACCATTGGCACACCGAAGCAGGCGTGCAATACCGCATGGAACTTACCGAGTGGCAACGGCAAGACTTCCACGCCCGTTTCAGCGCCTTGCACGGCACCTGCTACGAGCTTTTTGGAGAAGATATCCTCGCCTCCATCCGTCGCCTGGGGCTGATAGCCTATCGGCTGATGATGGTGTTCAGCGCACTGCGCATGATGGATGAGCCGGGAGCCACCCGCCTCGTATGCCGTGACGACGATTTCCTGCGTGCCATGCAGATGATAGATGTACTGGTGGCGCATACCCTCTCCATCTTCCGCCAACTCAGCCACGCTCCTGCATCGGGAGCCGACGGCTCGGCACAAGCACCTGATTTCCGCTCACTCTATCAACGCCAATTCTATCAACGTTTGCCCGCCGATTTCAGTCGGCAGGAGTACCTACAACTGGCGTCTGCCATCGGTATCAAACCCAAAGCCGCCGACAAGCAGATGGAAAGCTTCATGAAGCGCGGACTGATAGAGCGCCTCTCGCAAGGCAATTACAGAAGGGTGACACCGGCATAATTCCTACCCTCCGGATACCCGCCCGCTAACTGCTCCGCATACGCTCCGCTAAAAGGTACCCCTAAGCGGAGCGGGAGCGGGGAAGGAACGGAGCGATACCGGTCGATGCCCCATATACTAATGTTTAGGAAATGGGGGAGCCTCCCCAGGCCCCCTGAAGGGGAGGTGTGCAACAAGATGCAACCAAAACCAAAACCGAATACCCTGCCCGAAAAGCCACTATCTTTGAAGTGTGAACCCAACGAAGTAACTGCTGCAGACGTTCTTTACCGGTCACAAATAAACTCGAAAAAATAACATTAAAAAAAAACAAAGAATTATGGGACAAATCAATCAAGGCATTCTCGGAGGCTTCTCCGGCAGAGTGGGAACAGTAGTAGGCAGTAATTGGAAATCGGTGCATTACATGCGTGCACTCGCCGTCAGCGTCAGCAATCCGCGAACGGACAAACAGCAACATCAACGCACCAAATTTGGCATGACGGTGGCTTTCCTCAAAGCAATCAATCCTTACGTGAGGGTGGGGTATAAAAGCTATACACAACGCCAGTCGTCCTTCAACGCCGCCATGTCTTACATTATCCGCAATGCTGTCAAGGGTAGCGGACTGGAACTGTCCATCGACTACTCCAAAGTACTGGTGAGCCGTGGCTCACTGATGCCGGTATTCAACGCCAAAAGCATCGTCGAAGACAACAAAGTAATCTTCTCCTGGACCGACAACTCCGGCATGGGCGACGCCGCCAAGACCGACCTGGCCATGCCCCTTGCCTACAACAAGGACAAAGGCGAAGCCGTCTACCTGACCGCCGCCGACACTCGTGCCAAAGCTACCACCGAACTTGCTTTGCCACAAAGTTGGGCAGACGATGCCCTCGCCATCTACCTGGGCTTTGTCGACCCCTATACCGGAAGGGTATCGAATAGCATCTGCCTCAGTGACACTGCCTCGTCAGGAGGTGGCAATAACCCGGGCGGCAGTACGGGTGGCGACGAAAACGACAATCCACTGGGATAACACCCACCTCTCAGCCTTCGCCAACGGAGGCTGAGAGTATCCAAAGAAGTAATAATGGCTTGCCTGAATAAAGAAGCAAGCTCTAACATCTAATAAGAAACAAATATGAACGAATCAAAGAAAAAGTTTTGGGGAATCCTCCTAAAAGCCATCATCACACTGGCAACAGCCGTAGCGGGTGTATTAGGACTGAATGCCTGTATAGGCTAAAAAACAAGTTGCATAAATAATACAATATCTCCTTTTCTGCAATCGCATTCCGCAAAGGGCGGAATGCCTTATAAATAAGCTACTTCATGCTTATTGTACTCTTTACAATTACTTCCTTTTTTATTCTCGTGAATTACATATTGTACTTTATACGATAACATATCAAAATGATATTGTATAAAGTATGATATGTATTCTATTGAAAAATAATGCTTTATAACATCATAAAAATATTCTTTTCATCTATTGCATATTCAAAAAACCTCTCTATATTTGCAACGTCTTAACAAATATATTATGCAAAACATAGATCAAATAGCCCCATTAGCCAACAATCACATCTCTGTAGATTGTGTCGTGATCGGCTTTGATGGAGAACAACTGAAAGTACTGCTGATAAAACGTGCGGGCGAGGAAGAAGGGGAAGTGTTTCATGACATGAAACTGCCCGGAAGTTTGATTTATATGGACGAAGACCTGGACGAAGCCGCCAAAAGAGTACTGAACGAATTGACCGGACTGAAGAATGTAAACCTGATGCAGTTCAAAGCATTCGGCTCGAAAGACCGCACAAAAGACCCTAAAGACGTTCATTGGCTGGAACGTGCCATGCAATCTAAAGTAGAACGCATCGTCACCATAGCTTATCTGGCATTGGTAAAAATAGACCGGGCGTTGAATCGTGACTTGGACGATTATCAAGCCAGTTGGGTAGCTCTGCCGGACATCAAGACCTTGGCGTTCGACCACAATCTGATTATCAAGGAGGCCATCACTTACATCCGTCAGTATGTTGAGTTTAACCCGTCTTCTTTGTTCGACCTACTGCCACGCAAGTTCACAGCCGCACAACTGCGCACCCTCTACGAATTACTGAATGGCAAGCAGCTCGACGTGCGCAACTTCCATAAGAAAATAGCCATGATGGAATATGTGGTGCCCATGGAGGAGAAACAGCAAGGCGTAGCCCACCGCGCAGCACGCTATTATCGATTCGACAAAAAGATATATAATAAGGTGAGACGATGAATTAGATTTTCATGATCAGCTAATAATGAATTAAATAAAATAGAAATATGTATTTATTAGGTTATGACATTGGCAGCTCGTCTGTAAAAGCGAGTCTGGTAAACGCCGAAAGCGGCAAATGTGTATCATCTGCCTTCTTTCCGAAGACGGAAGCAGAGATTATTGCTGTGAAACCGGGTTGGGCGGAGCAAAATCCTGAAAACTGGTGGGAAAACTTGAAACTGGCCACACAGTCCGTACTGACCGAGTCGGGAGTAAATGCGGAAGATATCAAGGCAATCGGTATATCGTATCAGATGCACGGATTGGTTTGTGTGGATAAGAATCAACAGGTATTACGCCCTGCTATCATCTGGTGCGACTCAAGAGCGGTACCCTACGGGCAACAGGCATTCGAAACACTGGGAGAGAAGACATGCCTTTCGCATCTGCTGAACTCTCCGGGCAACTTCACAGCTTCAAAGCTAGCCTGGATCAAAGAAAACGAACCTGCCGTCTACCAGCAGATTGATAAGATTATGCTACCGGGCGACTATATTGCCATGAAACTGAGCGGCACGATTTGTACTACCGTTTCAGGCCTGTCGGAAGGTATGTTCTGGGACTTCAAGAACGGACAAGTAGCCGACTTCCTGATGAAATACTATGGCTTTGACACTTCGCTGATTGCAGACATCAAACCTACGTTCTCCGAACAAGGGCGTGTAAATGCCACAGCAGCCCGTGAACTGGGACTGAAAGAAGGAACCCCCATCACGTATCGTGCAGGCGACCAGCCTAATAACGCACTGTCTTTGAACGTATTCAATCCGGGAGAGATTGCTTCTACCGCAGGTACATCAGGAGTGGTATATGGCGTGAACGGTGCTGTGAACTATGATCCCCAATCACGTGTCAACACCTTCGCACATGTCAATCATACCGCCGAACAGACTCGCTTGGGTGTTCTGCTCTGCATCAACGGCACAGGCATCTTAAACTCATGGGTGAAACGTACCGTAGCCCCGGAAGGGATTTCTTACAGCGATATGAATGTACTCGCCTCACAAGCCCCTATCGGCAGTGCGGGTATCAGCATCCTGCCATTCGGCAACGGTGCGGAGCGCATGCTCGAAAATAAGGAAATAGGTTGTTCTATCCAAGGCATCAACTTCAACCAACATGGCAAACAGCACATTATACGTGCAGCCCAGGAAGGCATCGTATTCTCCTTTAAATATGGCATCGACATCATGGAGCAGATGGGAATCCCCGTACAGAAAATCCATGCGGGCAAAGCCAATATGTTCCTCAGCCCCTTGTTCCGCGAAACACTGGCAGGTGTAACAGGCGCTACTATCGAACTTTATGATACCGACGGCTCCGTAGGTGCTGCCAAAGGCGCAGGTATCGGTGCAGGCATCTACAAAGACAACAACGAAGCCTTTGCCACACTCGAAAAGCTGGAAGTCATTGAACCCAAAGCAATCGATCGGCAAGCCTACGCGGATGCTTACGCTCGCTGGAAGCAATACTTAGAAGCAGCAATGAGCGTATAAATAACGTGCAAGATTATCATATTAATAATATTAACCCTTAAAAATAAATTAAGATTATGGCAACAAAAGAGTATTTTTCCGGAATAGGAAAGATTAAATTCGAAGGTAAAGAAAGTAAGAACCCGATGGCATTCCGTTACTACGATGCCGAGAAGGTAATCATGGGTAAGAAGATGAAAGATTGGTTGAAGTTCGCTATGGCATGGTGGCACACACTTTGCGCAGAAGGTGGCGACCAATTTGGTGGCGGAACCAAACAATTCCCTTGGAATGGCGACGCTGACGCAGTACAGGCTGCTAAAAACAAACTGGACGCCGGCTTTGAATTCATGCAGAAAATAGGTATCGAATACTACTGTTTCCACGATGTAGACCTCGTTTCGGAAGCTGCTACTATCGAAGAATATGAAGCAAACCTGAAAGCCATCGTTGCTTACGCTAAACAAAAACAAGCTGAAACAGGCATCAAGCTCTTGTGGGGTACCGCCAACGTATTCAGCCACGCACGTTATATGAACGGTGCCGCTACCAATCCCGATTTCGACGTAGTAGCCCGTGCTGCCGTTCAAATAAAGAACGCTATCGACGCAACTATCGAACTAGGTGGTACAAACTACGTATTCTGGGGCGGTCGTGAAGGTTACATGTCTTTGCTGAACACCGATCAGAAGCGTGAGAAAGATCATCTGGCACAGATGTTGACCCTGGCTCGTGACTACGCTCGTAGCAAAGGCTTCACCGGTACTTTCCTGATTGAACCGAAGCCGATGGAACCCACCAAACATCAATATGACGTGGATACCGAAACCGTTATCGGCTTCCTGAAAGCTCACAACCTGGACAAAGATTTCAAAGTGAACATTGAAGTAAACCACGCCACCTTGGCAGGCCACACCTTCGAACACGAACTGGCTGTAGCCGTAGACAACGGCATGCTGGGCTCTATCGACGCCAACCGTGGTGACTATCAAAACGGCTGGGATACCGACCAATTCCCCATCGACAACTTCGATTTGATTCAAGCTATGATGCAGATCATCCGCAACGGTGGTTTAGGCAACGGCGGTACTAACTTCGACGCCAAGACCCGTCGTAACTCTACCGACCTGGAAGATATCTTCATCGCCCACATCGCAGGTATGGACGCCATGGCACGTGCATTGGAAAATGCCGCCCAGCTGCTCGCCGAATCTCCTTACAAGAAGATGCTTGCCGACCGCTATGCTTCTTTCGACGCCGGCAAAGGCAAAGAATTTGAAGAAGGCAAACTCTCTTTAGAAGATGTTGTAGCCTATGCAAAAGCCAACGGTGAACCCAAACAAACCAGCGGCAAGCAAGAACTGTACGAGGCAATCGTAAATATGTACTGCTAAAAAATAGTTGTAAGTTATGAGTTATAAGTTATTTGTTGATGATGGTGCTGCGCTGTTTATGGCAGAGAACATCAACAAATAACTAATAACTTATAACTAATAACTTATAACTTACCTAATCACTATTATCATGAATTATACAGAAAAAGGCAGTAAAGTCTATCTCTTTTCTATTGTACTTGTAGCTGTTATCGGTGGGCTCCTGTTCGGATACGATACGGCTGTAATATCGGGTGCGGAAAAGGGACTTCAGGCGTTCTTTATGGGGGCCGATTTTCAATACACAGACACGATGCATGGCATTACCTCTTCCAGTGCACTAATTGGATGTATCATTGGTAGTGCTCTCTCCGGTATATTTGCGTCAAGGCTTGGTCGTAAGAAATCACTTTTTGTAGCCGGTTTCTTCTTTTTCCTGTCTGCTTTGGGCTCTTATTATCCCGAGTTCTTGTTCTTCAATTATGGAGAACCCTCTTTTTCCCTGCTGATTGCTTTTAACTTTTATCGCATAGTGGGTGGTATCGGTGTAGGTCTGGCATCGGCTATCTGTCCGATGTATATTGCAGAAATTGCGCCGAGTAATATCCGTGGTACGTTGGTGTCATGGAATCAGTTTGCCATTATCTTCGGTCAGTTGGTAGTTTACTTCGTGAACTTTATAATTTTGGGCAACCACGTTAATCCTGTCATAGATTTGGTGAACGGAGTCAATCAAATAATGAATCCGGAAGCTGCTGCATGGACTACCGAAACGGGATGGCGTCTGATGTTTGGCAGCGAGGCAATTCCTGCCGGAATATTTACCATACTGGTATTGTTGGTACCCGAAACTCCTCGCTATCTTGCCATGAGTAGCAAGGATGAAAAGGCATTGAGCGTATTGAGCCGTATCAATGGTCTTGCAAAAGCGAAGGTTATCTTGTCCGAAATCAAGGCAAGTGCCGAAGAAAAGAAAGAAAGACTTTTTACTTACGGATGGATGGTTATCTTTATCGGCATCATGTTGAGTGTATTCCAACAAGCGGTAGGTATCAATGCGGTGCTTTATTTCGCTCCGCGTATATTCGGCACAATGGGCATGGGCAATCCGATGGTACAGACCGTTATTATGGGTATCATCAACATCTTGTTTACCTTGCTGGCTGTATTTACAGTTGAGAAGTGGGGACGCAAGCCATTACTTATTTCGGGGTCTATCGGCATGGCAATAGGAGCATTCGGTGTGGCACTTTGCAATATGGTAGCCGGTCTTCCGCCTATCTTCTCGGTTATCAGCATTATGGTTTACAGTGCTTCATTTATGTTCAGTTGGGGGCCGATCTGCTGGGTGCTTATTGCGGAAATCTTCCCGAATACAATTCGTGGAGCAGCCGTGGCAATTGCCGTCGCTTTCCAATGGATATTCAATTTCATCGTTTCATCTACCTTCCTGCCGATGTACAACATGCGTCTCGGAGAAATGGGAGATAGCTTCGGGCACATGTTTGCTTACGGGTTGTATGGCATCATTTGCATAATAGCGGCTATCTTTGTATGGAAGCTTGTTCCCGAAACGAAGGGCAAGACATTGGAAGATATGACAAAACTGTGGAAGAATAGAAAAAACAAAGGCTAATTGACCATTTGTTGCATTTAAGAGAAGGGCTACTTCATTTTTTGACATGAGGTAGCCCTTTCTCTGTATGATAGCGTTTATTTCAATATACCTTTTATGCGTTCGAATTGTCCGTCTGTCTTCTCAGGAACAATTTGCAGCAGATAAGAAAGAAGAGGGTAAATATCTACATTGACAAAACTTGTAGAGGTATATCCTTGCTTAAAATCGGGCCCTATGGCACGGAATATAACTTGCATTTCAGGACTTTGCGGAAAGTAGCCGTGAGCGCCTTTATCTTTGCGTATCACATCGGTGAACTGCCAGCCCAGTTCGGGAGCTACAACTATGTCGCCAATGCGATCACTGTCACTGTACTTTAACTCAGCAGGTACTTCCTCCTTCTTCCATACATGGATATGGGCTACCCCCTTCAAGGCATTTAAGATAGAGTCGCGACAACCGTCTTTTGAAAAGATGGAAGTCGGAGTATGACCTTCTATTACCTCACACCATTCGGGTTTCAGGTATTGGCTCATATTCACAACACGTTCCGGACTGATTTCAACCATACCGTGATCGGAAGTAACGATAAGATTGATGTTATCTGCAAAAGGAAGACTTTCTATGCGGCTACGCAATACCCCCATCAGGCTATCTACATGACGGACTACTGCGTCCGTTTCTTTGCTATGTGGCCCGTTATGATGTCCGCTTCCATCGGGTTCCTCAAAATAGAGCATGATTAGCTGGGGACGTTCTTCTTCCGTTTTCTGCAACCAAGTGAGTACGGTGTCTATACGCTGTTCAAAAGAAAGGCGAGGCTTGGCTGTCCACCTTCTATGATAAGTGGGATGAGTGCCTTTAATGGCGATATCGGAACCTACCCAATACATATTTCCGGTCTTCAGACCTTGTTTTTGGGCAGTAATCCAAATGGGTTCACCTAAATAGTAATCGGGATTATTGCGGGTAGCCGAATCTCCCATAGAGTAGTGGCGTTTGTACTTGGCATCCCAAAAAGAATTGTTGACTATACCGTTATGAGCGGGAACTAATCCGGTGGCAATTGTATAATGGTTAGGAAATGTGGATGCCGGAAAAGAGGGAAGCATAACAGCTTTCACGCCTTCTTCTCCCATACGATCCAAATTGGGAGTATTATACATGGTTGGATAATCCCAACGGAAGCCATCGAGCGAGACTATAACAGTGTAATGTTGTTTCGGGTTATGAGCATTCAGCGGTATCAAAAAGAATAAAAAGCTGAATGCTGTTATAATAAATCTATGCATACCTTATCTTTTTTAGAAATTAGTGAAATGGGACTGTTCTCAGCTGCAAAAGTACAAACTTTTGTCTGAACAAAACGAAATATTCTTCATTTAGAAAGATATATGTGAGTATTAACTGTACCTTTGTACCGTTTTTTATTTAGATATAACAGTAGGTATATGGATTCAATGAAGATAAATAAAGTACAGATACGCAATCTACAGATAGAAGACTATGACCAGTTATCCCAATCGTTCACCCGTGTATATTCGGACGGTAGCGATGTCTTCTGGACACACAAACAGATAGTAAAGCTGATTCGCATCTTTCCTGAAGGTCAGATTGTAACGGTGGTAGATGAAAAGATTGTGGGTTGTGCGCTCTCCATCATTGTAAACTATGACGATGTAAAGAACGACCATACTTATGCACAAGTAACGGGTAAGGAAACCTTTAATACACATGATCCGGAAGGAAATATCCTATACGGTATCGAAGTGTTTATCCACCCACAATATCGTGGATTGCGCCTGGCTCGCCGTATGTACGAATATCGTAAGGAGCTTTGCGAAACACTGAATCTAAAGGCAATCATGTTTGGAGGACGTCTTCCCAACTATCATAGGTATGCCGAACAAATGCGTCCTAAAGAATACATTGACAAAGTCCGCCAAAAGGAGATATACGACTCTGTTTTGACTTTCCAGTTATCCAATGATTTCCACGTACGCAAAGTGATGCGCAACTATCTTCCCAACGATGAAGAATCGAAACATTACGCTTGTTTGCTGCAATGGGATAACATCTACTATCAGCCACCCACACTAGATTATGTAAGTCCGAAGACTACGGTTCGTGTCGGTCTTGTACAATGGCAGATGCGTGCATACAATACTTTGGATGACCTGTTTGAACAAGTGGAATTCTTTGTAGATGCTGTGTCTGATTACAAGAGCGACTTTGTTCTTTTCCCGGAATACTTTAATGCACCTTTGATGGCTAAATTCAATAACGAAGGAGAGTCTAAGGCTATCCGTGGCTTGGCTGCCTATACCGAAGAGATTAGAGACCGCTTTGTGAAGTTGGCCATTAGTTACAATATCAACATTATCACAGGCAGTATGCCACTCATCAAAGAAGACGGTCGACTGTATAATGTAGGTTTCTTGTGCCGGCGTGACGGTACGTATGATATGTACGAGAAGATACACGTCACTCCCGACGAAATGAAAAGTTGGGGATTGAGTGGGGGTAAAGCCTTACAAACGTTTGAGACGGATTGTGCAAAAATAGGTGTGCTGATATGTTATGATGTAGAGTTTCCCGAACTATCCCGCATCATGGCAGATCAAGGTATGCAAATTCTATTTGTACCTTTCCTTACGGATACCCAAAATGCTTATTCGCGCGTCAAAGTGTGCGCTCATGCTCGTGCCATTGAAAATGAGTGCTTCGTAGTGATAGCCGGTAGTGTTGGCAATCTTCCTCGCGTACACAATATGGATATCCAATATGCCCAATCCGGCGTATTTACCCCATGTGACTTTGCTTTTCCTACAGACGGTAAACGTGCCGAAGCAACACCGAATACAGAAATGATTCTGGTTTCGGACGTTGATTTGGATTTACTAAATGAACTTCACACGTATGGTAGTGTACGTAACCTGAAAGACCGTAGGAACGACTTATATGAGGTAAGAATGAAAAAATAAAAGGAGTAAATATTAGGTGTATCTTGTTTTTTCTCCCTAATGCTCTCTTTTCTCTAACTTTTTTGTAAATTTGCACCCTTAAAACAGAAAGGGTAGCTTTCTGCGTGTCAGAAAGATGCCTTTTATCGCAAAAAGTAAATTGATAAATCGTACATATAATAAAAGATGGCTAAGAAGTTTGCTGAATATTCGCAATTCAACCTCTCGGAGGTAAACAAGGAAGTGTTGAAGAAATGGGACGAGAACCATGTTTTCGACAAGAGTATGACAGAACGTGAAGGTTGTCCTTCTTTCGTGTTTTTCGAAGGACCTCCCTCGGCTAATGGTATGCCGGGTATTCACCATGTAATGGCTCGCTCCATTAAGGACATCTTCTGCCGTTACAAAACGATGAAAGGCTTTCAGGTAAAGCGTAAAGCCGGATGGGACACACACGGTCTCCCCGTAGAACTGGGCGTAGAAAAAGCATTAGGTATCACGAAAGAAGATATAGGTAAGACCATTACTGTTGCTGAATACAACGCAGCTTGCCGTAAGGACGTCATGAAGTTTACCAAAGAATGGGAAGACTTGACGCACCAGATGGGTTACTGGGTGGATATGAAAGACCCGTATATCACCTATGATAACCGCTATATCGAAACCCTTTGGTGGCTCCTGAAACAACTCTATAAGCAGGGACTGCTCTACAAAGGATATACCATCCAACCGTATTCTCCGGCAGCCGGAACAGGACTAAGCTCGCATGAACTGAACCAGCCCGGATGTTACCGAGACGTAAAAGATACGACGGTAGTAGGACAATTCAAAATGAAGAATCCGAAGCCCGAAATGGCAGAGTGGGGAACCCCTTATTTCCTAGCGTGGACAACTACCCCGTGGACATTGCCCTCGAACACTGCACTCTGTGTCGGCCCCAAGATTGACTACGTTGCCGTACAGACTTACAACGGATATACGGGGGAAAAGATGACCGTAGTTTTAGCAAAAGCATTGCTCTATACGCACTTTAATCAAAAAGCGGAAGATATTGCATTAGAGGATTATAAGCCCGGAGATAAACTTATACCTTTCAAAGTTGTAGGCGAATACAAAGGCCCGGACTTGGTAGGTATGGAATACGAGCAACTCATCCCATGGGTAAAGCCGGTTGATATAGATAACAATGGCAATTGGAGCGCCAGTAATAATGGCTTCCGCGTAATCCTTGGTGATTATGTGACTACCGAAGACGGTACTGGTATCGTACACATCGCTCCGACTTTTGGTGCGGACGATGCTTTCGTAGCGCGCGCAGCAGGCATACCTTCTCTCTTTATGATAAACAAGAGAGGGGAAACCCGTCCGATGGTTGACCTTACCGGTAAATTCTATCTGTTGGACGAACTCGATGAGAAATTTGTAAAAGAATGTGTCAACGTAGATACATACAAGGAATATGAAGGTCGTTGGGTGAAAAACGCATACGATCCGCAGTTCACCGTTGAGGGCAAGTACGACGAGAAAGCTGCGCAAGCCGCCGAGTCACTGGATATCTACATCTGCATGATGATGAAAGCTGCTAATCAGGCATTCAAGATAGAAAAGCATGTGCACAACTATCCTCACTGCTGGCGTACAGACAAACCTGTATTGTACTATCCGCTGGATAGCTGGTTTATCCGCAGTACTGCCTGCAAGGAGCGTATGATGGAACTGAACAAGACCATCAACTGGAAACCCGAAAGCACCGGCACCGGCCGTTTTGGTAAATGGTTGGAAAACCTGAATGACTGGAACCTGAGCCGTTCACGTTATTGGGGCACTCCGTTGCCTATTTGGCGTACCGAAGATGGCAGCGAGGAAATATGCATTGAATCTGTAGAAGAACTCTACAACGAAATAGAAAAATCGGTAGCTGCCGGATTGATGGCATCTAATCCTTATAAAGATAAGAACTTCCAACCGGGTACTTACAATCAGGAGAACTATGACAAGATAGATTTGCACCGTCCTTACGTAGACGATATCATCCTTGTGTCTAAAGACGGCAAGCCTATGAAACGCGAATCTGATTTGATTGACGTATGGTTTGACTCCGGTGCCATGCCGTATGCTCAAATACATTACCCCTTCGAAAACAAGGAGTTGCTGGACAACCATGAAGTTTATCCGGCTGACTTCATTGCCGAAGGTGTAGATCAAACTCGTGGTTGGTTCTTCACGTTGCATGCTATCGCTACAATGGTATTTGATAGTGTTTCTTATAAAGCTGTAATCTCTAATGGCCTGGTACTCGATAAGAACGGCAACAAGATGTCTAAACGCCTTGGCAATGCTGTCGATCCGTTTGCAACTATTGAGAAATATGGTTCCGATCCGTTGCGCTGGTACATGATTACCAATTCTTCACCGTGGGATAACTTGAAGTTTGATGTAGAAGGAGTGGAAGAAGTACGCCGAAAATTCTTCGGTACCTTATATAACACCTATTCTTTCTTTGCGCTTTATGCAAATGTAGACGGATTTGAGTATAAAGAAGCCGATGTCCCCATGGCAGAACGTCCGGAGATTGACCGCTGGATTCTTTCTGTACTAAATACGCTGGTTAAAGAAGTGGATACTTGCTACAACGATTATGAACCAACCAAAGCCGGACGTCTTATCTCCGACTTTGTGAACGACAACCTCTCCAACTGGTATGTTCGTCTGAACCGTAAACGTTTCTGGGGTGGAGGCATGACGCAAGACAAGTTGTCTGCTTTCCAGACATTATATACTTGCTTGGAAACCGTTGCCAAACTGATGGCACCTATTGCTCCTTTCTATGCAGATAAGTTGTACATGGATTTAATTACAGCTACCGGACGCGATAACGTAGTTTCCGTACATCTCTCTAAATATCCCGAATATAAAGAAGAGATGATAGATAAAGAACTGGAAGCCCGCATGCAGATGGCACAAGACGTTACTTCCATGGTGCTGGCTTTGCGTCGTAAAGTGAACATCAAAGTTCGCCAACCACTGCAATGTATCATGGTGCCGGTAGTAGACGCAGAGCAACGTGCCCACATCGAAGCAGTGAAAGCGCTTATCATGAACGAGGTAAACGTAAAAGAAATCAAGTTCGTAGATGGTGCTGCGGGTGTACTGGTGAAGAAAGTAAAATGTGACTTCAAAAAATTAGGACCGAAGTTTGGCAAGCAAATGAAAGCTGTAGCCGCTGCTGTAGCCGAAATGTCACAAGAAGCCATTGCCGAGCTGGAAAAGAACGGATCGTATGTTTTGAATCTGGATGGAGCAGAAGCTGTTATTGAAACGACTGATGTAGAAATCTTCAGTGAAGATATACCGGGCTGGCTGGTTGCCAACGAAGGAAAACTGACCGTTGCTTTGGAAGTTACAGTCACCGAAGATCTCCGCCGTGAAGGTATTGCCCGCGAGTTGGTAAACCGTATTCAGAATATCCGTAAATCAAGCGGTTTTGAGATAACAGATAAAATAAAGATTATGCTATCTAAAAATCCTCAAACAGATGATGCGGTAAATGAATATAATGGTTATATTTGTAACCAAGTTTTAGGAACCTCACTAACGCTGGTAGATAAGGTGGAAAACGCCACAGAATTGAATTTTGACGATTTCTCCCTATTTGTAAACGTTGTAAAAGAATAATTAATACTAACCGATTAACACGTAAAAGTTATGGCAGAAAAAACAAGATACTCGGATGCTGAATTAGAAGAATTCCGCGCCATTATTATGGAAAAGTTAGAGTTGGCACAACGCGATTATGAATTGCTGAAAGCTAGTCTGACAGGTGCAGACGGTAATGATACCGACGATACTTCTCCTACGTATAAAGTATTGGAAGAAGGTGCCAACACCTTATCCAAAGAAGAAACTACACGTTTGGCACAACGTCAGCTTAAGTTTATTCAAGGCTTACAAGCTGCTTTAGTACGTATTGAGAACAAAACGTATGGTATATGTCGTGAAACAGGTAAGTTGATCCCGGCAGAACGCTTGCGTGCTGTGCCTCATGCAACATTAAGCATAGAAGCTAAAAATAACGGTAAAAAATAAGAATGGGAAAATTTTTCACGAAAGGTCGTATTGCTCTACTTATTATTTTTTCGGTATTGATTATCGACCAGATAATAAAGATATGGATCAAAACACACATGTACTGGCACGAAAGCATACGTGTTACTGATTGGTTCTACATCTATTTTACCGAGAATAATGGTATGGCTTTCGGTATGGAGATATTTGGAAAATTATTCCTTACCTCTTTCCGTATTGTTGCCGTAGCAGTGATAGGATGGTTCTTATATAAATTCGTGAAACAGGGATTGAAGACCGGATTTATAATTTGCGTCTCCTTAATCCTGACAGGGGCATTGGGAAATATCATCGACAGCGTATTCTATGGAGTATTTTTTAATGAGAGTACCCATTCGCAAATTGCTTCTTTCATGCCCGAAGGGGGAGGCTATGCCCCACTATTTTATGGAAAAGTAGTGGACATGTTTTATTTCCCTATAATTGAGACTAATTGGCCTCAATGGATGCCCATTATCGGTGGAGAACATTTCATATTCTTCAGTCCGATATTCAACTTTGCCGATGCGGCAATAAGTTGTGGAATCATTGCTTTATTGCTGTTTTACAGTAAATATTTGAATGAATCCTATCATGTGATAAAAAAATCATGAAAGGAAGAAACCGTATTCAATGGTATAGCGTTGCCCTTTTGGCATTCTGTTTAACATCCTGTCAGGTAAAAAGACCTAAGGACGTTTTACCGGATGCCAAAATGGAAAACGTACTTTATGACTACCACATAGCAAAAGCTATGGGGGAAGAAGTGCCTTATAATGAAAGTTATAAACGCCAGTTATATATTGAATCGGTATTTAAGAAACAGGGTATTACTCAAGCTGTTTTTGACTCTTCTATGGTTTGGTATGCCCGCAATCCCGAAGTACTCACCAAAATTTATGAAAAGGTAAACTTGCGGTTGAAAGCTGAAAGAGATGGTATCAACCACTTGATTGCCATACGTGATAATAAACCGAAAGAATCTCTACCCGGTGACAGCATCGATGTATGGGCATGGCAGCATATTTATCAGCTTACAGGTATGCCTTTAGATAACAAGATTGCTTTTACCTTGCCATCCGACTCTAATTTCCACGATAGAGATACTTTACGTTGGAGTGTGCGTTTCCGCTTTCACAACGGTGCTCCTGATAGTGTACATGCACCTATGATGGCAATGCAGATACTTTATGAGAATGATAGTATTATCAGTAGTACTCAGAAGGTAAAGAAAGCAGGCATTGAGACTATCAGCTTATCCGGTGATTCCATCGGAAAGATAAAGGAAGTGCGTGGATTTATTTATTATCCTTTGCAGAAAGTAGCAAAATCACTATTGGCAGATCGCATTTCATTAATGCGCTACCATGCTACCGATACACTAATCACTGCAAAGAAAGATAGTATTGCGGAATCACAGATAAAGAAAGATACAGTGACAACAACACCATCGGTGGAGTTGAAAAAGCCGGATGAGGAAAAAGCTCCCCGGCAAGAAGTGCGTCCTCGTCCAAGACTACGTCAAACGGCAAATTAATAATGAAAAGATACGCTTCGCATTTCTTATTTCTACCCGGATACGGTTATTTGAAACAATACGTGATTGAGACCGAAGAAGGATGTGTAACACGTGCCTTTCCATTAGCCGAAGAGATCGAAAATGTAGAATGGTTGCCGGGAGCGATTGTACTTTTAACGACAAAAGAGTTGAAAGTATGCGACAATGATTCTATCAATTTATCGGTAAAACTCCCTCATAACATATTGAAAGAATTTCCGACCCTTATATGCCGGGATTATTCAATGGTTCCTGTTTACTTCTCTCATTTTGATATTAAGACAATGCGGCCTGTCTCCGGAACTCGGCACAGACTACTGCTGTAGCAATAGCTACGTTCAATGATTCGGATGTTTCGCGATCTGCCGGATAGTTGGGGATGTATAGTTTGCGGTTGATGAGTCGTTCTACTTCTTTTCCAATGCCATTGCCTTCATTTCCCATTACAATCAGCCCATGCGAAGATAAAGCCTCCGAATACATATTCTCTCCATCCAGGAAAGTTCCATAAACAGGTATGTCTTTTAGCGAACTGATAAGTTCAGGCAGGGGAGTATAATGGAGTTTTACCCGTGCAATACCTCCCATAGTAGCTTGTATAGTCTTTGGATTGTAAACATCTACCGTATTGGGTGAGCAAAAGATATGCTCTATTCCGAACCAATCTGCCAAACGGATGATAGTTCCTAAATTGCCGGGATCTTGTACGTCATCTAAAGCAAGGCATAAGGAACTACTGATAACCGAAATATCCAATTCGTCATCCGGCTGTTGAAATACCGCTAATACCTGTTGAGGGGTTTTCAAAAGGCTGGCACGGGATAATTCTTCTTCCGAAACTTCAGTTATGTCATTTAAAGGTAAATGCTTGTTCTGAGAAAGCCATTCGGCAGTAGCTATAAGAAATTGACAAGGCAAATATCCCAATAAGTCACCTACAAGCTTAGGACCTTCCGCCAGAAATACTTTATCAGTTTTCCGGTTCTTTTTCAATTCTAACGAATGGATATATTTTATTCGGTTTTTACTTAATGCCATTTGGGATTTTGAATTTATGAGTTTGTATGTTTATGAGTTGAAATAATGAATGGCAAAAATACGTGATTATTTCAATATAATCAAAAACTCAGCACTCTTCCGACGTTTTTTATTTCGGGAACAAAAAAATACAAGTATATTTGTAGCTGTTTATGCGCAATTAATGATTCGGTATGAAGAAAGGCTTCCGCTACGCGATATTTGCTACTGTCGTACTTTTATTGGCTTCTTGTTCTTCCACCAAGTATGTGCCGGATGGTACTTATTTGCTGGACGAAGTGCGCATACAAACGGACAACAAGGAAGTAAAGCCGTCGAACTTATCATTATACCTTCGTCAAAACCCGAACTCCAAATGGTTTAGTCTGATAAAGACGCAGTTATATGTCTATAACTGGTCCGGACGTGATTCGACACGTTGGGTTAACCGCACTTTACGCAAATTGGGAGATGCTCCCGTTATTTATAATGCAAAAGAGACTGAACGTACCAGTGAGGAAATAACCAAAGCTGTACAAAACATGGGGTATATGGGAGCGATAGTAGAGCCTGTACGCCAAGTAAAAAAGAAGAAAATGAAACTGACTTATAAGGTTACTACCGGTAAACCTTATAAGGTACGTACCCTGAAATATGACATCCTCGATCCCAAAATCAAAGAGTATATGTTGAAAGATTCAACTGCAACTCTTTTATCTGAGGGCATGTACTTTGATGTCAATGTTTTGGATGCGGAACGCCAACGTATCACAAGTAACCTTTTGCAGAATGGTTACTATAAATTCAACAAGGATTATATTTCTTATACGGCAGATACAGTTCGCAATACCTATTTGGTAGACCTGACTATGCATTTGAATCCATACAAACAACGTAGCGAAGATGATCCTCAAAATCATCGTCAATATACCATAAACAAGGTGAACTTCATTACGGATTATAATATGCTGGAATCATCCGCATTAAATAGTATTGAAGTGAATGACTCACTGCATTACAAAGGTTTCCCGATTTATTATAAAGACAAATTATATCTACGTCCTAAGGTATTGACTAATAACCTAAGAATTATTCCCGGTACTTTGTATAATGAACAAGATGTACAGCGCACTTATTCCAGTTTCGGTCGCCTGCAAGCATTGAAATATACCAATATACGTTTTATTGAAACCATGCAAGGCGATAGTGCTAAATTGAATGCTTACGTACTTTTAACAAAAAGCAAACACCAATCCGTTTCATTTGAAATAGAAGGAACAAATTCTGCGGGTGATTTGGGAGCTGCTGCTGCCGTAGCTTTTCAGCATCGTAACTTGTTCAAAGGTTCCGAAACTTTTATGTTTAAAATACGTGGTGCATACGAAGCTGTATCAGGTTTGCAGAGCGGATTACAGAACCAAAATTACACAGAATTTGGTGCTGAAGCCACTGTTAATTTTCCTCGGTTCATGTTCCCATTCATATCCGGCGATTTTAAACGGAGAATAAGAGCTACTACAGAATTCGGTCTTCAGTATAATTTCCAAATGCGCCCGGAGTTTACCCGTATTGTAGCATCCGCAGGATGGAGCTATAAATGGGGAGTCCAACGCCAACGTTCACAGCATCGTATTGATCTTTTGGATATCAACTATCTATATATGCCTTGGATAGACTCCAAATTTGAAGAACAATACTTAGAAAAGAATGAAAATTACATTCTAAAATACAATTATGCCGATCGTTTGATTGTTCGCACCGGATATAGCTATACTTACAATAGTGCGGGGCAGGCATTGATGAACAATGCACTTGTTGGTAATTCCTATTCCATCCGCCTTAATTTTGAGTCTGCCGGAAACTTCTTATATTCTATTGCCAAGATGGCTCGTCTTAATAAAAATAAAGATGGCGAATATACATTGCTGAATATTCCGTTTGCCCAATACATTAAAGGAGATTTTGATTTTGCCAAGAACATTGTTATCGATTATCGGAATTCCTTAGCTTTTCATTTAGGTGCCGGTATTGCTATCCCATACGGTAATGCAACTATGCTTCCTTTTGAGAAACGTTACTTCTCCGGTGGTGCCAACAGTGTACGTGGCTGGTCTGTACGCGATTTAGGACCAGGCTCTTTTGTGGGTGATGGAAATTTTATGAATCAATCGGGAGATATCAAGTTAGATGCAAGTATCGAATATCGCACCCGTCTGTTTTGGAAATTCCGGGGAGCTGTCTTTGTTGATGCCGGTAATATCTGGACTTTACGCAATTATAAAGATCAACCGGGCGGTAAATTTGAATTCAATAAATTCTATAAGCAAATAGCCGTAGCGTACGGTTTAGGATTACGTATGGACTTAGATTTTTTTGTATTACGCTTTGATGGAGGTATGAAGGCTATAAATCCTGCTTATACCAATAGAAAAGACCATTATCCTATTTTTAATCCTGACTTTGGCCGTGATTTCGCATTCCACTTTGCAGTAGGATACCCGTTTTGAGAGTTGAAAGTTGAAAGAGGAGAGTTGAAAGTTATGCTGCGCACTAATCGCATGATAACTTTCAACTCTCCTCTTTCAACTATTTATCGGCTGGCGTAATAGGTCTCAATACCTATCGCATGACGTGCATTTGCCACTCCTTGAGCATCCAGTGAAACAGTCATTGCTTCACCGTTTGGCAACTTCAATTGTGCAGTACCATTATTGTTCAGCTGTAACAACTCAGTGCTAACACCTGCAGCTACTACATTCCACGTATTCAGTTCTTTATTATAAATCAATTCCATAGAAGTAGTTTCACCCTCTTTGGTAATGGAATAACCATTTTCGAGTGTTTCTACCAAATAATTGCCATTTTCACCCTTTACCTTTTTTACATCACCAATACTAGCTAAAGGATTACTGCCACTCCAAAATTCAATAGAGTTAATCACTAGAGCATCTGCTAAGTAACATACAGCATAAACAGGAATGATGTTACATGCAAGATATACCAGTTCGTTTACAAACTTCGTACCGATACTTTGATTCCAACTTACAAGTTTGCTGTGCAATCCGAAAGAACCAATGCAAGAACTGAAAAGAAACGAGCCACAAATCATCACAGTTGCAGCCATTTTCAAATTGATTTTCTTCATAATTACTTTTATAATTTTACAGTGTTTTGTCAATTTAGCTCATGAGCTAAACCAAAGATTTTGCAAATATAGGATTTTTTGCAAGAAAACTTCAGCTAGAACCTTAATTCTATTCTTACTGTAAAATATATAGCCCTCTATTTTCCGGCTTTGCGTGAAAGGATATTTCCGATCCAGTGGTCTGCCGAAAACTTGCCGGGGCCAATAATGTACATCAACACAAACACTACTAAATATACAAAAGCCAATTCTTTGGTAGAGAACGGATCATGGCTATGAATAACGAAAAATGCAATACACATTGTGAAGATCATCGGTATCATTGCCAAGCGATACAGAAATCCTATAATAAAAGCCATAGAGCAAAATAATTCACCAAAAATAGCTAATACTAAAGACATAGTACTACCCACTCCTAAAGGGTCAGGAAACACTGCGGACATTTCATGAAAGTTCTCTAACTTTGCAAGCCCATGACTCATTAGTAACACACCGAATACAATTCTTACTATTAATAATATAGCAGATTCCGCTGTTCCGTCCGGTTTACTCGGAAATAAAAATCGTTTTAACATATTCATTCGTTTTTAAGTTCGTATATAAAACCATAACAAATGTTGTTGAACAAAAGTTTATTCCCGTTTCAAAGGTTTAATGATAATCCGCAAAGAAGGATCATAAGTGAAATAACTCCACATCCAATCGACAAAAATAAATAAGCGATTCTTCACACCTACAATACTCATCAAGTGAATAAAAAGCCATACAGCCCAAGCCGGAAAACCGCCGAAACGCATCTTTTTAAGCTCAACCACTGCATTATTGCGGCCAATAGTTGCCATTGAACCCTTATTGTGATATACAAACGGTTGTAAAGGCAAGCCTTCTTCCATGCGTTGCAAATTGACTATCAAATTTCCGGCTTGTTGGATCGCCGGCTGAACGACCTGTGGGTGCCCTTTGGGATACTGATCAGTTACCATAAGCGCCGTATCTCCAATAGCAAAGATATTTGTATAATTGAGCAAACGATTGAAACGATCTACCTTCAAACGATTACCCGGACCATAGACTTCAGTAGGCAATCCTTGAAGACTGTTTGCTTTTACACCGGCTACCCAGAATACATTGCTTGTTTCAATAATAGTATCACCACTCAAAACCAACCGATTGTCCTCATAAGTCTTCACAAGAGCATTCAGTTTTATTTCAACATCCCGTTTTCTCAGATAATCGGTTACCTCTTGAGAAGAGACATCAGAGAAAGCCGACAAAAGCCTGGGAGAGGCATCTATAAGAACAATGCGCATTTCATTGATATTCAAATCCGGATAATCTTGCGGTAATACAAATTTTCTCATCTCTGCCAAAGCACCCGCCAATTCAATACCGGTAGCTCCACCGCCTACGATGGCAAAAGTCATCAATCGCTTCCGTTCTTCTTCATTGTTCGTATTTTGGGCTTGTTCAAAACTATCCAATATCTGATTTCGGTTGAACAAAGCCTCTGAGGTGTTTTTTAACGCCATGGTATGTTTAGCCATGCTATCATTTCCGAAATAATTCGTACTGCATCCGGTCGCTATAACCAAATAGTCGTACGCTATGGTACCGATTGAAGTTTCCAAAAGATTATTCTCAGGAAAAACTTGTTGTGCCTCACAAATACGTATATGAAAATGTTCCCGCCTCTTGAATATTTTCCGGAACGGAAATGATATGGCACTTGGCTCAATGCCTGCGGTCGCTACCTGATAAAGAAGTGGTTGGAAGATATGATAATTGTTTTTGTCTAATAATACTACCTGATATTTATCACTTTTCAGTTTTCTAGCCAGTTTCAGCCCACCAAAACCACCACCTACAATTATTATTCGCTTTCTTCCCTCTTTATCGGGAATATCCATTGCTGTTTTCATAATCTATAATTATGTTGTTCTTTGTATACATAAGTAACATCACGGATGAAAGAAAGTTGCATATATGTCTGATATAAAATAAGTGAAATTATAAAAGCCGATATAATGGCACACAGGGCAACCGTATCAAAGTTCATTCCTAAATGGATATGAGCTAAATGTGATAAAGTGATTGGGTGATAAAGTGATAGTGGGATAATACTCTGTGGCACATAGCGCAGCTACCTTATC
>JAEXAJ010000053.1 GCA_023458215.1 Bacteroidota bacterium | reverse complement strand
TCCATGTAGGGCACTTCATTCAAGGTAGTAGCATACAGGTTCAAGGTAAACCCGGATAAATTACTGAAATGTACATTCATATTTACCGAATCACCGGGATAACCACTTTCACGGGTACTAATAACGAGTTCAGGTTGCAATATTTGTTCGCGGATATTTCTCAGTTCGTTAATGCGTTTGTAAGATGGGTAACGCTTCAATCCTTCATCACAGACCTTCAACGCCTGGGCAATGCTACGTCCCTCTGCACCCGTGCGCAACCAAGAGGCCTTTTTAATATAAACTTCGGCACATACTTCACGATTGCCATATTCTTGAATCAAGTCATTCAATGCCTGGATATAGTCTTTGACAGCCTGTTGTTTCCGCATCCCGAAAGTCGGATAAGGTTCACTGCTGATGCCACCTGTCACCTTCCAGCTCCAGTAGTCTAGCGAGCAAAGCAATACGGCATCTTCCGAACCTGCACGATGACGGTAAGCATTTATCATATTCTCGTAAATCGTATGGATGCGTGCCCGCATCAGCGTATCTACATTGAAGCCACTCAAGTCATTGTAACTAGAGATGGCGCGGCTTGCCAGTAAATGATACATATCGTGTTTGTAGAAGCGGCTCCCATCTTCGAGAATAGTAAAAGGCACATATTTCTCGGCAGACGTTTTGAGCAACTCGAGCGAATCTTGCAATGACGCACTATTATGTTCATCTATCTTGCTCACAAACTGATGGATACTCCATTCACGTACATCGCCGGGAGCCTCATCGACATCAAGTAAAGTCCTCGAAAGTAAGGCACGACGATTGCCCTGCACCAAATCGGCATACCGCCGTGCCAGCAAAGAGTGTAAAATAGCTTTGCTTACAGGATTTTTCTCCGTCAACGCCCAACGTTCCATATTCTTCAGATTGGAATAGAGACTGTCGGGAGTCAGCCTTTCCTGATAGGTTTCCCTACATAGGTAGGCCTTCAACATTTGCGGAGCATTCTGCTCCCGTTCGCCTTTCCGATAAATTTCATCGGTCAGCTTTATCACAGTTTGTGGCAAGCTCTTCTCCTGAGCCTGTTCTACTTGTTTCCACAATTTTTCATACGATTGCGCATGCGCTGCCGACCATCCAAAAACAGCCAGCAACAGCAGCAAACTACAAATTTTCTGAATTTTCTTCATGATTATTCGCTTGTTAGTCTTTGTATTAATAACAAAGGAAACGAATAATGTTTAAACAATTGTAGTTTTGGGTATAAAAAATATTATCCGGTTGCCCAAAGTACATAAAAAAATAGGGGACTATGCTTTCAAAACATATCCCCTATCCTTAAATCAAGTTAGTGTGCTCACATTTGGAGACTATAGTATTTCATTGCCTCCATCCAGTTCTTACCAGCTTTGGTAAGAATGGTTTTAAACGAATTCGCAATCTTCTTTTTCATAACCTTAAAATTAAACTAATACCTTGTTTACTTTACTTCTTCAGGGTGTAACCCATTGATAATGCTTCATTCCTACCTACTTCGGCAAGAATGTTTCTCAATGATTTCATAATCTTCTCTTTCATAATCTTAAAAATTAAACTAATACCTGAAAACTAAAATTCAATACTTACTCTACGGGGATGAATGCTTAAAGCATTACATAGCCCCAAATGTTCTTATCAGCATGGCTGATGTGACCTAATAAATTCTTTAACATTTTCATTTTGTTATCCTCCTAAAATCAATTTTGTTATCCTTAAAATCCAAACTATTATCTTACTCTTTCTATGTTTTACAACACAAAATTAGAGCCTTTGTTCAGAAACACAAGCATAAAACACCGAAAAACATGTTTTAAAACACATTTTCTTGACTTAGGTCAATTAACACCAATCTATTGCAACGTTTTTGACATACTACGACGGAATAACAAAGCCTATTCGCCAGAAAAAGACGAGCTGGCATAAAAAAAGCAGGGTACCCTCAAGCACCCTGCCTATTCCTATTTATATATTATATATCGATTACTTTTCCGGAGTCTGTTCCAACGTAGCTACCAAGAAGTCATAGAACTTAGGTACAGTAGAAATCAAAACACGTTCGTCCGGTGAATGAGGAGAACGCAGCGTAGGACCGAAGGAAATCATATCAAGACCCGGGCAATTGGCACCGATAATACCGCATTCCAAACCGGCATGGATAACTTTCACAGCAGGCTCTACACCGAATTGTTGCTTATAGGACTGCTTCATAGCATGCAGAATCGGTGAATCTACGTTAGGTTGCCAACCGGAATAAGCGCCACTCAATTCTACCTTCATACCTGCCATCGCAAAACATGCGCTCAAGCTGTCGGCCAGGAATTCCTTCATGGTATCGCAAGAGCTACGAGCCAGAATATGAATCGCAGCTTTACCGCCTACAATCGTCACGATTGCCAGATTGGATGAAGTTTCCACCGTATCGGGCACGGTAGGTATCATACGCATTACGCCGTTCTGACAAGCCATCAGAACATTAATCAAATTATCCTGAATTTCGGTCGGAACTACGGAGGCGGGAACTACCACATCTTCCATCTTCAACGTTATATCGCTTTCAATCGAAGCATATTCGGCATTGAGTTGGGCTTCGTATTCCTTAATATACTCTTCCAATCCATCCATATCTTCGGCATTGAACACCATCACCGCATGTGCTTCACGCGGAATGGCATTACGCATATTTCCTCCCTCAAAGCTTGCCAGTTGTGCGTCGAATTCTATTAATAAGTCGTGTATCACACGTGCCAGCAGCTTGTTGGCATTGCCACGTCCCTGATTGATCTCCAGACCGGAGTGACCGCCACGCAAACCTTTCAAGGTTAACTTGCGGGCTACAAAACCGTCAACAGGTTCTTCTTCCTTATACTCTAATGTAGCGGAGATATCAATACCACCGGCGCAGCCGATATAAAGTTCGCCTTCATCCTCCGAGTCGAGGTTCAGCAGGATTTCACCATTCAGTGTTCCGGGTTTCAACCCGAACGCACCGTACATGCCTGTTTCTTCGTCTTTGGTAATCAACGCTTCGAGTGGACCATGCTTCAAATTCTTGTCTTCAAGAACAGCCATAATAGCAGCTACGCCCAAGCCGTTATCTGCACCCAGGGTGGTACCTTTGGCTTTTACCCAGTCGCCGTCAATATAAGTTTGGATAGGATCTTTTGTAAAATCGTGAACGGTATCGTTATTCTTTTGAGGCACCATATCCATGTGCGCCTGAAGGATGACGCCTTTGCGGTTTTCCATACCCGGAGTAGCAGGTTTACGGATAATCACATTGCCTATTTCGTCGACAAATGATTCCAAGCCCAATCCCTTGCCGAAATTAACCAAAAACTCGGTAATCTGCGCCATGTGTCCTGACGGACGGGGTATTTGGGTCAGTGAATAGAAATGCTTCCACACATTCTGTGGAGCTAACTGTAAGATTGTACTCATAATGCTAAAAAGTTAGTTTTCGCAAATATAACAGTTTATTCCCACAACTTGAAATAAACTATGTTTTTTCATACTAAAAACTAATTCAGAAGATACGATCAACTAATTCTTTCTTTACTACGCAGTATTCGTTCGACACTTGTTCTCTTTTCGTTCAACAGCTGTTGAACGAAAAGAGAACAAGTGTCGAACGAAAGAATAACGGCTGTCGAACGAATACTGCGTAGTAAAGAAAGAATTAGTTGATAGGCTACACAGAAATAATTTCATGCAGTCCGACAATTAGTTTAAAGAAAGGGCTATTTCGAGCGATTGACTAACGAAAGATGCAACCACCCCCAAACGCCGAGAACAATAACCAACAACGTCTGTATGCCATGCACTATCAATGCAAAAACACCTGCATCGATAGCATTCACACCATAAAGCATCATCATCGTAATCACGGCAAAATGCCAAGGGCCCGCCCCGTTAGGCGTAGGAACTATCACGGCAAATGTTCCGCCTACAAACATCACCAGCCCTGCCTGAAAGCTAAGATGCGATGTAAATTCGAAACAATAGAAAGTAATATAGAAATGGTAGAAATAGCAAACCCAAATCATCACCGTAAAAAATACGAATAAAGGAACATTCTTCACGTTCCTAAGAGACATTACCCCTTCCCATACATTCAGCACAACACCTTTCACCTTTTCGAAGAAAGAAAGCATGCGCAGCAGGTAGTACACCAGTACCAATACCCCGATCACCGAAAACAAGGAAACATAAAACCAGGGAGACGACAGTAAATGCACCAATGAAGGAATTTTCGTTCCCGTTTCTTCAAAAAAACGGAGGAATATTGGCATTTGCACCAAGAAAGTAAGACCGGTTATCAGAAGAATGCAAAGTGTATCGATCAGACGCTCCGTCACAACCGTACCCAGTGACTTGGCAAAAGAAACATTATCATATTTGGAAAGCACCCCGCAACGGGAAACTTCTCCTACACGAGGGAGCAACAGATTAGTAGCATAAGAAACAAAAATAGCATCTATGCAATCGCTTGTTCTTGGGTGAGCATCCAACGGTGCCAACGTCTGCTTCCAGCGCCATCCACGAAAAACACCGCCCATCACACCGAATAGTAGCGAGAACAGCATCCATCCCCAATTTGTACCATATAGAAGGACCTCCTTTGCCCGTTCAAAATCAAAATCACGATACACCCAATAGAGGATAAAGCTACCCAAAAGAATAGGTAAGACTATTTTTAATGATTTTTTTAGCAGTTTATTCATGCTGTCTTTCTAAATTCTTCAATCTTCATTCTTCATTCTTCGTTGAAAAGAACTACCTTTGCTCCGTGAAGTGAAGACAGGAAGCATCATTCAGCTACCTATGTTCACGCTGCAAAAGTAACGATTTAGTTGATACATGAGATTAGTTAAGCCCAAAAAGTTTCTCGGCCAACATTTCCTGAAAGACCTGAAAGTGGCGCAGGATATTGCCGACACAGTGGATGCATGTCCCGAACTTCCCGTATTGGAAGTAGGCCCGGGCATGGGTGTATTAACCCAGTTTCTGGTAAAGAAAGAGCGTCCGGTCAAGGTGGTGGAAGTAGACTTTGAGTCCGTTGCCTATCTGCGGGAAGCCTATCCGCAGCTTGAGGATAACATTATTGAAGACGACTTCCTCAAAATGAACCTGCAACGGCTGTTCGACGGCAAACCTTTTGTACTTACAGGGAACTATCCTTATAATATATCCAGCCAGATATTCTTCAAAATGCTGGAGAACAAAGATCTTATACCTTGTTGTACGGGCATGATACAGAAAGAAGTAGCCGAACGTATTGCCGCCGGTCCCGGAAGCAAGACGTATGGCATTTTAAGTGTATTGATCCAGGCATGGTATAAGGTAGAGTATCTGTTTACCGTAAGCGAACATGTATTCAACCCGCCTCCCAAAGTAAAAAGTGCCGTTATCAGAATGACGCGCAACGATACGCAAGAGTTAGGCTGCGACGAAAAGCTGTTTAAGCAAGTGGTGAAAACCACTTTTAACCAGCGACGCAAGCAGCTGAGAAATTCCATAAAACCGATATTGGGGAATGACTGCCCGCTGACACAAGATATCTTGTTCACCAAGCGTCCCGAACAACTCTCGGTTCAAGAATTTATCAATCTGACCAATCAAGTGGAAGAAGCACTGAAAAGCCTCCCCTCCAACCCCTCTCCGAAAGAGATGGAAGACTGATAGTCTCCTTTGATCTATTCTTATAATTAATGTATTGACAATAGACTTTAACAACTCATCTTATGGAAATAAACGAAGAATACATAGATAAAGTCAAAAGTCTTATAGAGCAGAAAGACGCAGAAAACGTCAAAATGCTCCTGACTGACCTTCACCCGGCTGATATTGCTGAACTATGCAATGACCTTGCACCGGAAGAGGCCCGCTTCGTTTACCGTCTTCTCGACAATGAGATTGCTGCGGACGTACTGGTGGAAATGGACGAAGATGTCCGGAAAGAATTCCTGGAACTACTTCCTTCGGAAACCATCGCCAAGCGTTTCGTGGACTATATGGATACGGACGATGCCGTCGACCTGATGCGTGAGCTCGATGAAGACAAGCAGGAAGAAGTCCTCTCGCATATCGAAGATATTGAACAAGCAGGCGACATCGTCGATCTGTTGAAGTACGACGAAGACACCGCCGGTGGTTTGATGGGTACTGAAATGGTAACCGTCAACGAGAACTGGAGTATGCCCGAATGCTTGAAAGAGATGCGCCAGCAAGCCGAAAAGCTCGATGAGATCTATTATGTATACGTCATTGACGATGAAGACCGTCTACAGGGTATCTTCCCGTTAAAGAAGATGATTACATCTCCTTCGGTTTCGAAAGTGAAACACGTGATGATGAAAAATCCCATTTCTGTTCACGTAGATACTCCTACCGAGGAAGTGGTGCAGACCATTGAGAAATATGACTTGGTAGCCGTTCCTGTTGTAGACAGTATCGGACGGCTGGTGGGACAAATCACCGTAGATGACGTCATGGACGAGGTACGTGAGCAAGCCGAACGTGATTACCAGTTGGCATCAGGTTTGTCACAGGATGTAGAGACTGATGATAATGTAATGCGTCAAACATCCGCACGCCTCCCGTGGTTGCTTATCGGAATGATAGGGGGAATAGGAAACTCCATGATATTGGGTAACTTCGATTCAACCTTCGCCATGCATCCCGAAATGGCTCTTTATATCCCTCTTATTGGTGGAACAGGAGGAAATGTG
The DNA here is from genome assembly GCA_023458215.1 of Bacteroidota bacterium. The sequence goes on along the minus strand of JAEXAJ010000053.1, from coordinate 3,885 downwards.
GGAACACAGTCATCGGCAATCATCGTACAAGGTCTTGCCAACAGCTCCCTCGATGCGAAAGACACTTTTAAACAAGTAGCCAAGGAAGCCATCGTAGCATCCATCAATGCGACTATCATTTCTTTACTGGTATATATCTATAACTTTATCCGGTTTGGAGGCACCGCTACCGTCACCTATTCAGTATCAATCAGCCTGTTTGCCGTAGTTATGTTTGCCTCCATTTTCGGCACACTCGTACCTATGACTTTGGAAAAGCTGAAAGTAGACCCAGCCATTGCCACCGGTCCGTTTATTTCTATTACCAATGATATTATAGGTATGATGTTGTATATGGGCATCACTGTTCTGTTATCTTAATTCAATATTGAAATTCAACCCTCTTATTCAGCCGGAAAGATTAAAGATAAACAGAAAAAAAACAGAAAAAAAGTATGAAGTGATTAATTTATTTCATTAATTTGTAGCGTAATGTAACCCAAACGGGTCATCCCGTTTCTAAAAAGTAAATACAATGACGGACACTCATGACACTAATCTCCCCGAAAAACCGGCGGAATTAGAAGAAGAAAAGAAAACAGCAGAGGTTTCTGAACCGGCAACAACAGAAACTCCCGCTGAAGAAGTGATTTCAGAAAAGCCGGCAGAGCCAGTTCAGAAGCTCACGAAAGAAGAGATTCTTGCCAAATTGAAAGAAATCGCCGAGGATGTAGAAAATGCGTCCAAAGGGGATATCGATGGCTTGAAGCAAATCTTCTACAAAATACATAATGCTGAACAAGAAGCGGCAAAGAAACAATTCGTAGAAAACGGAGGTGTCGCAGAAGAATTCATTCCTCAGCCAGATGCTGTGGAAGAAGAATTCAAAAATATTATGTCCGTCATCAAAGAGAAGAGAAGTTCACTCACCGCCGAACAGGAAAAGCAGAAAGAGCTAAATTTGCAGGTCAAATTATCCATTATCGAGGAACTGAAGGAATTGGTTGAATCTCCCGAAGACGCCAACAAAAGCTATACTGAATTCAAGAAACTGCAACAGCAATGGAATGAAATCAAACTCGTACCGCAGACTAAGGTAAATGAGCTCTGGAAGAACTATCAACTATACGTTGAGAAATTCTACGACCTCCTGAAGCTGAACAACGAATTCCGCGAATATGATTTCAAAAAGAACTTAGAGATCAAGACACATCTATGTGAAGCTGCCGAGAAACTGGCAGAAGAGCCGGATGTAGTCTCAGCCTTCCACCAGTTGCAGAAGCTGCACCAGGAGTTTCGTGATACAGGTCCCGTTGCCAAAGAACTCCGGGACGAGATATGGGCACGTTTCAAAGTAGCATCTACGAATGTAAACCGTCGTCACCAGCAGCATTTCGAAGCTTTAAAGGAGACCGAGCAAAACAATCTCGATCAGAAAACCGTAATCTGTGAAATCATTGAGGCCATCGACTATAATGAGTTGACGAATTTCGCTTCATGGGAAAACAAGACACAGGAAATTATAGCTTTGCAAAACAAGTGGAAGACTATCGGTTTTGCTCCTCAAAAAATGAACGTCAAGATATTCGAGCGTTTCCGCAAGGCATGCGACGAGTTCTTCCATAAAAAAGGCGATTTCTTCAAAACTCTGAAGGAAGGCATGAACGAGAACCTGGATAAGAAACGTGCCTTATGCGAGAAAGCCGAAGCACTAAAAGACAGTACTGACTGGAAAGCTACCGCCGAGGAACTGACCAAACTCCAGAAAGAATGGAAGACAATCGGACCGGTTGCCAAGAAATACTCGGATGCCGTATGGAAACGTTTCATCTCTGCCTGCGACTACTTCTTCGAACAGAAGAACAAAGCTACTTCTTCCCAACGTTCCGTTGAACAAGAAAACTTGGAAAAGAAAAAAGCTATCTTAGATAAGTTAGCCGGCATTGACGAGAATATGGACACGGAAGAAGCCACTCAACTCGTACGCAGCTTGATGAAAGAATGGAATAGCATAGGACATGTTCCGTTTAAAGAAAAGGATAAAATATATAAGTCATACCACAGTCAGGTAGACAAATTGTTTGACCGCTTCAACATCAGTGCTTCGAACAAGAAGTTGAGCAACTTCAAGTCTTCCATCAGTTCCATACAAGATGGTAGTCCGCAGGCTCTTTACCGTGAACGCGAAAAGTTGGTACGCACTTTAGATAGTATGAAGAATGAACTCCAAACCTATGAAAACAATTTGGGTTTCCTGACAGCGTCTTCAAAGAAAGGCAACAGCCTACTGACCGAAATCAACCGCAAAGTAGAGAAACTGAAAGCTGATATCGATCTGGTTAAAGAAAAGATTAAAGTACTTGATGATAGCATCAAGAGCGAGAATTAATTCAAGAATATTAAAAAGAGAAGAACCCCGAAAGTTTTATTTTGCTTTCGGGGTTCTTCTCTTTTAAGAGCGTAACTTATTAATTGTATATAATTCCTCCCTCTCTTAATGGTGGAACAGACGGATACCGGTAAACGCCATAGCAATACCATATTTATCGCAAGTTTCAATCACATGGTCGTCACGCACCGAACCTCCTGCCTGCGCTATATATTCCACACCGCTTCTATGTGCACGTTCTATATTATCGCCAAACGGGAAGAAAGCATCCGAACCTAAAGAAACCCCTTTCAGTGTATCGAGCCAGGCACGTTTTTCTTCTCTTGTCAGCACTTCAGGCTTATCCGTGAAGAATTGTTGCCAAACACCATCTGCCAAGACATCATTATAATCATCGCTTATGTAGACATCAATCGTATTGTCACGGTCGGCACGGCGTATCTTTTCCACCCAAGGCAAATTCAACACCTTAGGATGCTGGCGCAAGTACCAGATATCAGCCTTATTGCCCGCCAGACGAGTACAGTGAATGCGGCTCTGTTGTCCGGCACCAATGCCAATTGCCTGACCGTCCTTTACATAACAAACAGAATTCGATTGTGTATATTTCAGAGTAATAAGCGCTATCATCAAATCATGCTTGGCAGCATCCGTGAAGTTTTTGTTTTGAGTAGGAATGTTAGTAAACAGTTCATCACCATTCAATTTAATCTCATTGCGTCCTTGTTCAAAAGTTATTCCAAAAACATCTTTGTGTTCAATCGGAGCAGGCCGGTAATCAGGGGCTATTTTAATAACATTATAAGTACCTTTACGCTTAGTACTCAATATCTCAAGGGCTTCTTTAGTATAACCCGGCGCAATCACTCCATCCGAAACTTCACGGTTAATAAAACGGGCGGTAGCCTCATCGCAAATATCACTCAAAGCAATAAAATCACCGTAGGACGACATGCGGTCGGCACCACGGGCACGTACATAAGCACAAGCTAACGGAGAGAGCGGCAGATTATCTACAAAATAAATCTTTTTCATCGTTTCGTCCAGTTCCAATCCAATTGCCGCACCAGCCGGACTCACGTGCTTGAATGAGGTTGCAGCCGGCATTCCAGTCGCCTCTTTCAGTTCTTTCACCAATTGCCATCCATTCAGGGCATCCATGAAATTAATATAGCCCGGACGTCCGTTCAATACTTCAATAGGTAATTCCCCCTCCTGCATATAGATGCGGGCCGGCTTTTGATTGGGGTTACAGCCGTACTTTAGTTCCAGTTCTTTTGCCATAATCTTTATTTGAGTTGAATGGCAACAAAATTACTTAATATTTCCGGCTTACAGAACACATTGCGCCTAAAAACAGAAAGCCCCGTCAAGAAAATCTTAACGGGGTTCTCCGAGTTGGGCTACCTGGATTCGAACCAGGAATGACAGGACCAGAATCTGTAGTGTTACCATTACACCATAGCCCAATAACAAACCATTTCTGTTTTGCGGTTGCAAAGATACAAAGATTTCGA
>JAEXAJ010000052.1 GCA_023458215.1 Bacteroidota bacterium | reverse complement strand
GCTCAATTCATTTAGAATAGCTGATAGATTATACGTTTTTTGAGTGTATTTACTTAGAAAGTCAAATAGAAATAGAGATACGGAAAGATTTATCAATTATCTTTGCTGCATGACTACCAACAAGATAACACCCGAAGAATTATGGGCAAGACAACAGATAAGCCCGATTGATGTAGACTATAATTTGTGGAATGAGCGCAGGGCATCCATACAGGCATTCTCACAAATGGGCCAAAGTTGTATCTTTACGGTAGATGTATTTAAAGAACGATATGATTTTGCATCCGATAACTTTGCGCACATCTTCGGATATAACCCTACATGGATCAAGACTATCCGAAAACAAGGTGATTTATTGAAAGAACGGATTCATCCGGACGACCGGGCGCAAATCATTGAACACCAGATTGAACACGGACAATTTATATATTCACTTCCACAAGAAGAAAGAAATGATTATCAGCAGATATTCCAAATTCGTATGCTTAATGCCCGGCAGGAATATGTGAATGTAATCAGTCGCCACCAAGTTATTCAGAAGGACAAGAACGGAAAGGCATGGATGATTATGGGAGTGATGGACCTTTCACCCGACCAAACACCTACGGATAGAATTAAGCGAACAGTTATCAATCGGAAGACAGGCGAGATACTTGTATCGCCAGTCGTTCCGGCAGACCAACAATTAACCAAGCGGGAAAAGGAAATACTGTTACTAATCCGGCAGGGCTTTTTGAGTAAGGAGATTGCTTATAAACTAAACCTTAGTATTTACACGGTGAACAACCACCGCAAGAATATATTGGCAAAGTTGAATGTCGATAATATAATCGAAGCTATCAACCGGGCAGAAAGTTTCGGTATTCTCTATTGATTACGGTAGCCAATCCAAACTGTTTGTCAGCAGATTGATTTTTCTCCATTGTTCCAGTTCTTCGTAATTGCGAACACCACCCACGAAAACAGCATGATAGATTTCTATTCCCGGTATCATTACGTTATCAGGCACATCGAATTTAATTTGAAGAATGGTTTGCTTGATCTCAGGGGTAAGGCGGTTCATTATGGCAGCAGTTACTTTTTCCACCACACCATCATATTTTGAACCTTTACGAATGTGGATCATGTCAAACTTCCATGTGTTTCTATCCTCGTCTTCGTAAAGGACGTGCCATTCTATGCACTCTTCTTCCGTTTGAATCAGATTCTTATAGTGAACTTCCTTTAAAGATAGCCGTTCGGCAAGGTTTTGCATGACAGAAAAACTTTCTGTAATATTGAGTTTATCGGTATAGATATGCAAGTCTATATCCCTACTCTTTGCCAGCAGACCGGATTTAAGCGAGCCTACCAAATGAACGGTTGCCCCAATACGTTCCCATGCCGGAATAATACCGGTATGTTCCAGTATTTTCCAAGCGGTTTGCTGATTATGTAGGGCAAGTTCAAGAATATCCATATCGTTCATTTTGAGCGTGCAAAGATACAAAACTTATGCATATATAGCTATAAATAGCCATTTCCTATCCTACCGGATTGCAGTAATTTTGCGCACCGTTTTGACTCTATTTTCATCCTTTAGCAATAAATTACTATGGTATTCAATCAAACAGAGAAGCAAGAAAGAAGCTATTTACAGCAAATAATTGGTCGGCTGAAACAGATAATCAGCCATACCGATGTGTCAGTGAAAGACCATGTAGATACATTGGCGGAGTACAAAGACTATCTTTGGAGCAATAAAGATATTGATCCGCATGAGATACGTTCCATGCGTGAAAGCATCCTGAATCATTTTGCCATAGGTGAAAGCGTAATCGACAAGCGTAAACGGCTTGCCAAAATAGTAGATATTCCCTATTTTGGTCGGATCGATTTTCAGGAGAAAAGCGAGAACCGTCCGATAATCCCTGTTTATATCGGCATACATACCTTTCACGATACTGAAAGCCGGACAACAATGATTTATGATTGGCGAGCACCTATTTCGAGTATGTTCTACGATTACGAATTGGGTGAAGCATCTTATCAATCCCCATCGGGAGAGATAAAAGGGGATATTTCGTTGAAACGTCAATATCGAATTCGAGGTGGCAATATGGAATTTATGATTGAAAGTGCGCTGACCGTTCACGATGATATTCTGCAAAAGGAATTAAGTTCTAATGCAGATGATAAGATGAAGAATATTGTTGCCACCATTCAGCGAGAGCAAAACCAAATCATCCGTAATGAAGAAGCTCGCACGCTTATCATTCAAGGTGTGGCAGGTTCGGGTAAAACCTCTATTGCTCTGCACCGCATTGCCTACTTGCTGTATGCTTTTAAGGGCAGTATCTCCTCAAAAGACATATTAATTATTTCTCCGAACAAAGTGTTTGCCGATTACATTTCTAACGTCCTTCCCGAACTGGGCGAAGAAACCGTACCCGAAACTAGCATGGAACAGATACTTTCCGAAGTACTGAATCACAAATACAGATACCTGAGCTTCTTTGAGCAAGTGAATGAATTGCTGACAAAACCAACACCGGACTTTATCGAGCGAATCGAATATAAATCATCTTTCTACTTCACCGCAAGTTTGGACCGATTCATTCTGCACATCGAAAACCACTACTTTAGAGCTGAGGATGTGAAGCTAACCAAACATATCACCGTCCCGGCTGAATTTATCGAAGAGCAATTTCACCGTTTCAACCGCTACCCCATGCGCCAGCGGTTCGAGGCTATGACGGAATATATTCTTGATATGATGAAAGTACAATACGCTTTTACCGTGACGACTGCCGAACGGAATTTCCTAAAGAAAGAGATCAAGCGAATGTTTGCCGGAAACAATGACCTGCAAGTCTATAAAGATTTCTTTGCATGGATAGGTAAGCCGGAACTGTTTAAAATGCGGAAGAACCGCACACTTGAATATGCCGACATAGCACCATTGGCGTATCTGCATATCGCTTTGGAAGGTGGTACAAAGAACTGTGTCAAACATTTGCTGGTAGATGAAATGCAAGATTATTCCCCAATCCAGTACAAAGTAATGCAAAAGCTATTCTCTTGCCGGAAAACGGTATTGGGCGATGCCAGCCAGTCAGTTAATCCTTACGGCTCGTCTACTGCGGATATGATTCAGAAAGCTCTTGTCACAGGTGAAGTGATGAAGCTATGCAAAAGTTACCGTTCTACTTGCGAGATTACTGACTTCGCACAGAAAATACGGACAAATACCGATCTTGAACCTGTCGCACGGCACGGAGAGAAACCGCAAGTATTACAATTTAATAATGAGAAAGAAGAACTATCTGCTATTAAAGAATTAATTGCTACCTATCAGATATCCGCCTACAAATCGCTGGGGATTGTCTGCAAAACTGAATCGCAAGCCCGTGAGTTGGCAGACAAATTACAAATTACTGATATTCATTTTCTGTCAAGCCAAAGTTCCGCTTTTGTACAAGGTATCGTTATCACCTCTGCACACATGGCAAAAGGTTTGGAGTTCGATGAAGTAATTATTCCGCAGGTAGATGATAAAAATTATCATTCGGAAATCGACCGGGGTATGCTATATGTGGCAACAACAAGGGCAATGCATCGTTTAACACTGACATATAGTGGAATAAAGCACACGCCATTTATCTAATTTATCTAATTTTTCTGCTTACTTTTATTGTCATGCGGAGATTAACCCCTATATTTACCGCCATGCGCACAGCAGATTAACGAAGTAAAGATGAAAGAAAGCAAAATTCTATATCCGTCACCCTTACTTTCCCAATACATTAAATACTATTGGGTGCTAAAGACTGATGAAGTAGAGCCAGTAACGGTACAAACTATTCCATCGGGTTGCGTACATCTTGTTTTTCATCGGGGTGAGAATCTGAATATCCAATCAAAAGGCTTGCAGCCAAAGAATTTTATCAGGGGACAGTTCTCAACATATGGGAGTTTGATTTCAGAAGGTAATATTGATATGATTGCCGTCATATTTCATCCTCTGGGGCTAAACCCATTTGTGCGGTGTTCTATGATTGAACTTTACAACCATTATATAGATGTAGAAGATTTGGAAGATATTGAACTGAATCACCTGAAACGAAATATTTCTGCCGAACCAGCCGTTGAAACGTGCATCCAGTTGATTGAACGCTTTTTCATGCAACGGTTGGTCGATGCAAATTGTAACTACCAAAGAACGCATCACGCTATCCGTCAAATAATCAATCAACCGCAAATTGACGTGAATACCCTTGCAGAAAGTACTTGTTTGGGATATAGGCAATTTAAGCGAGTATTTACCAACTATATAGGAATGAGCCCTAAAGAATATTATCGGGTAGTTCGTTTTCAGCGGGCACTGTATCTATTGCAGAAGAATCCGGGGATGGAGTTCGTAGACCTAGCTTATTCGTGTGGCTTTTACGATCCTTCGCACTTGGTGAAAGACTTTAAAGAGTTTACAGGCTGTTCGCCTACTCAATATCTATCTTCTCGTTCTCCGTATTCTACATTCTTTTCCGAAGATTGCAGGCTAAATGTTATTAAATCGCATAGTAGTACATAGTTATTTGTCATAAAGTCAGTTTTTTACAAGTGGATGATAGGCAAAGAGCTTATTTTTGCAGAAGTATTTAAAACTAGAATGTTATGCAAGAAAATGATTTCACCCACATAGCCGATGGCATTGTTCAGGTTATCGAAACAGAAGAAAGTTTGTTAAACGGTTTATCCGCAGAAGTTATCACACAAAGACGAAATACGCAGAATCGCACCATCAAGCAGATTCTCGGTCATTTGATTGATTCGGCATCCAACAATCATCAACGCATGGTTCGGCTGCAATATAGCAAAGACCTGCTTTTCTTCCCTGATTACACACAGGATAATGACTTGTGGATAGCTCTGCAAGATTATCAAAATGCCGACTGGTCTAACTTAATCCAGTTATGGAAATTCTACAATCTCCACATCATTCAGGTGATTAACTCGGTAGATAAGAACAGGCTGGATAGTTACTGGTGCGATTTTACAGGAGCAAAGGTTACATTAAGAGAAATGATAGAGGGATATTTGGGACATTTGTACCTGCATATAAAAGAAATCCATGAATTGATAAGTTGAATTTCTTAATTTTTCATACATTTGCGCTATATCAACTAACAAATAGTATTCACTTCTTATGAAACTCTGTATATAGCTACGCTCCTGCGAATAGCCCCCTTCAAGAAAGCTATTCAGCTATTTGACAAATAACGATTTATTTGCCACAGAGATTTTACATCCTTTAATTTATGAATTTACGAGCAGGCAGACCATGTTATGCAGGTCTGTTTGTATCGTGCTATTTTGCAGTTGAGCAATGAATTATACATATAAACAAATATGGCTCATCAACTTTCCGGGCATGATGAGCATCTTAATGGAGCAGTTAATCAATATAACGGATGCTGTCTTTTTAGGTCACGTAGGCGAGGTGGAATTGGGAGCATCCGCTATTGCCGGGATTTATTATCTGGCAGTCTATATGCTGGGCTTCGGGTTCAGTATTGGATTGCAAGTGATGATTGCCCGCAGAAATGGGGAGCAGAATTATAAGGCAACCGGAAAAACCTTCTTTCAGGGGTTATTCTTTTTATCGGGATTAGCCGTCTTGCTTTGTCTATTGATTCATGCCGTTTCTCCTTATCTATTGAAACGATTAATTTCCTCACCGGAGATTTATCAGGCGGTAGTCCGCTATTTGGATTGGCGCAGCTTCGGACTGTTGTTCTCATTTCCTTTTCTGGCTATCCGGTCTTTCTTCGTTGGAATAACACACACAAAAGCCTTATCATGGTCTGCTGTTACTGCGGTGGCGATTAATATCCCGCTGAACTACTTCTTAATATTCACACTGGGATTAGGTATTTCGGGAGCAGCCATCGCTTCATCTTTAGCGGAAATGGGTTCTTTGATTGTGCTTTGTATCTACACAGGAGCGAAGATAGACAAAGAAAAATACGGATTGA
>JAEXAJ010000051.1 GCA_023458215.1 Bacteroidota bacterium | reverse complement strand
AATTAATTGAGTATGAAAAACAATATAGATAAGCCTTTGGATATAGCGGTTGATCAGGAGTTAAATCAACTTGCTGATAATATTACCAGTCTTGTCAATGAGACAAAAAGTCATTTGGCACAAGTTATTAATACGACTATGGTCGTTGCTTATTGGAATATTGGTAGATATATTGTCGAATTTGAACAGCATGGAGATGCTAAAGCTCAATATGGAACAGCCCTTTTGTCATCGCTTGCTAAAATATTACGTGCAAAGTTAGGTAAAGGATATAGTCGTCCTAACCTCAATAATATGCGTAAATTTTATCTACTTTACCCAATTTGTCAGACAGTGTCTGACAAATTAAGCTGGTCGCATATCTGTGAACTTATAACCATTGATGATGAACTGGAGCGTAGCTTTTATGAAAAAGAATGTATTGCTTCGAGATGGAATGTCCGTTCACTCCGTCGTCAGATGGATAGCGCATTATATCTTCGGCTTGCAGCCAGTAAAGACAAAGAGGGTATACTTCAATTGGCTCAGAAAGGAGTTGTTATCCAGTATCCGGAGGATGTTATTAAGGATACATATACGCTTGAATTTCTCGGATTACCGGAAAAGGAACTATATAAAGAACGTGATTTAGAACAAAGGTTGATTGATAATTTACAAACATTTTTACTAGAATTGGGAAAAGGCTTTGCTTTTATTGGCAGACAATATTCTCTTACAATCAATAACCATCACTTTTATGTCGATTTAGTGTTTTATCATAGAATATTAAAATGTTTTGTTTTGATTGACTTGAAGAAGAATGCCGTAAAGCATAAAGATATTGGGCAAATGAATATGTATATGGGGTATTTTGCAAAGGAAGAAAATACAATTGGTGACAATCCTCCTATCGGTATAATATTGAGTAGAACCAAAGATGAATTGATGGTAGAATATGCGACCTATGGCATGGACTCACAGCTGTTTATATCCAAATACGAATTATATTTACCGAATAAGGAGGAACTGAAGCGTTTGGTGAATGGCGTAATCGCCAGCGAAAATAATCTAACATCTAATAATAAGTATTGATTATGGAATTTAATAAAAGATACAATCGCACAGAGTTTGTCGACTTCCTGCAACACAAGTTCTTGCCGGAAGATTTCGTGGTAGAAACAACAAGTATTGATATAGAACGCCAAACCAAGTATATACGCGCTATTACCAAACTGGGGTCAAGTGAAATGCTCGATTTGGTAGTGTACGAAGTACGCCACCACTCTACACAAGATGCCCGTGTAGGCTTGTCGAAAGAAGCGTTCCGTTTCCTTGCAGATGAATGGGAAAGCAGAGCTTTGGTGCTTTTTGTACCGGAGAATAACGATGCCAACTATCGTTTCTCTTTAATTACCATTGATTTGAATGAAACCGAAAAAGGCAGGCTGCAACGTATCTATTCTAATCCTCGCCGCTATTCCTACTATCTGGGTGAAGGTATTGCTTATTATACTCCTAATAAATATCTAAACAATTTAGGCCGTGTTACCAGTGAGAAGGATTTGACAGAACGCTTCTCTGTAGAAGTATTGACCAAGGCATTCTATCAAGAACTCTCCGACTGGTATGCTTGGGCAGTCAAAATTATACGTTTCCCGAGTAAATTGGATGATAAAAACGACGATGACAAGTATAATGCTGAAGCTGCCATCCGTTTGGTTACTCGTCTTATCTTTGTGTGGTTCCTGAAACAGAAGCAGCTGATACCGGAAGAGTTCTTTGATGAAGACTATATAAGAGAAAACTTAATTGAAGACTTTAATCCAAATACAAAAGTAGACCTGTTCTATAAATCATACGAAAGTAAGTATTACAAGGCCATTCTTCAAAACTTGTTCTTTGCGATGCTCAATAGCCCGATAACCAAAGAGGGAGATAGCGAACTAAGTGAACGTCATTTCCGTTCCGGGCGTGGAGATTATGACAATAATAAACTGATGCGTTACGAAACCATGTTCAAGAATCCGCAGTTGTTTATCGATTTGGCCAATCGTACCGTACCATTTCTTAATGGCGGTTTGTTCGACTGTTTGGATGACAAGGATAATAAAAACTATGTAGATGGATTTTCCGACCGCGAAGAAGTTAAAAAATCACTTGTTGTTCCCGATTACTTGTTCTTTGGCGAAGAGGTGGGCAAAAATATCGACCTCTCGGAATGGTATGGCGACAAGAAGAAAAAGCGTGTCAGTGCTTGTGGTATTATCGACATTCTGAAACGGTATAACTTCACAGTAGAAGAAAATACACCTTTCGACCAAGAAGTGTCACTCGATCCGGAATTGTTGGGTAAAGTGTTTGAGAATTTATTGGCTTCTTACAATCCGGAAACACAGACTACAGCTCGTAAGCAAACTGGTTCTTTCTATACTCCGCGCGATATTGTACAATATATGGTGGACGAAAGTCTCGTGGCACATCTTAAGCGGATCGTTGGTGAAGAATTAGAAGTGGAATATCGTAAGCTCATCAGTTATGTAGACGAGGAAGACTTATTGACCGATGCACAAAAGCAGCAAGTGATGGAGGCTATCTATCATTGTAAAATACTCGATCCTGCTTGCGGTTCGGGAGCATTCCCTGTAGGTATGCTTCAGCAGATGGTCCATATTCTTTCTAAACTTGACCCTACTAATGAGCAATGGAAAAAGATGATGCTCGATAAGGCGGTCAGTGAAAGCCGTACTGCATTTCAGGCTGAATCAAGAGAAGAACGGGAAGAACGTTTAAAGGATATTGAGAACTCTTTCGATGAGAATCTTAACAATCCCGATTATGCCCGTAAGCTCTATCTAATAGAAAACTGTATTTATGGTGTAGACATTCAGCCTATTGCCATCCAGATAAGTAAGCTCCGTTTCTTTATCTCACTCGTGGTAGATCAAAAGACAACGACCAATCCTGCCGATAATTTCGGTATCCGTCCATTACCTAACCTCGAAGCCAAATTTGTAGCTGCCAACTCGCTTATTCCTTTGGTTAAGACAGAAAACAATTTGGGACGTACACCTGAAATCATTGCTGCAGAAAACAAGCTAAAAGAGGCAAATCATAAGATATTCGGTGCTAAGACCATTCGAACAAAACGTAAGTGGAGGGAAAGACTTATTGAACTTCGTGCCGAAATGGCTGAAAAATTGGCAAATAATGGTTTTCTTACTACTGACGCTGCTAACCAGCTTGCATCTTGGGATATGTTCAACCAAAATACTTCCGCTTCATTTTTTGATGCTGATTGGATGTTTGGTATTAAGGATGGTTTTGATGTGGTGATTGGTAATCCACCATATATTGATGTTAAAGGACTACCAACAGATGCTGTTAGGTTGTATTTCAGCTTATTTGAAACGACAGAAAATAGAATTAACTTATACTCTATTTTTATTGAAAAAGGAATGAGGCTATTGTCTTCTGATGGAATATTGTGCTATATAAACCCTAACTCAATATTAATTAATGAATCATATTTTAAAATAAGAAAGAAAATTATACACGAGGTAGATGCTATAATAAAATTGCCTGATACAGTGTTTGAATCAGCTACAGTTGAAACAATTATACTTCTATTAAAGAATAACAATAATAGTAATTGGGTTAGAGGAGCTTATTTCAAGAAGAATGATGAAATAAGATTTTCAAATCTTTCATTTGTCCTTTTTGATAGAAAAGAATGGGTATTAGATCCAGAT